>JAPLJW010000240.1 GCA_026388365.1 Deltaproteobacteria bacterium
ACGATCATCAACGAAAACGACACGGTAGCCGTCGATGAGATCAAATTCGGCGACAACGACCACCTGGCCGCGATGGTCGCCAACATCGTCGAGGCGCACCTCGTCATCAATCTGACGAGCACGGATGGTCTCTATGACCGGAACCCGACCGACTCCGGGAAGGCGAAACTCATTCACCTTGTCGCGGAAATCACTCCCGAGATCGAGGCCGCCGCGACCGAGGAGGCTACCCCCGTCGGGATGGGCGGCATGAAGAGCAAAGTCCAGGCCGCGAAAAAGGTCACCGCCTCCGGCATTCCCTACATCATCGCCCCCGGCCGGCGCGTCGGCGTTCTCCAGGAGACCATGGACGGGAAAGAGACGGGCACCCTGTTCCTGCCGCCGGCGGAACACCTGAGCAGCCGGAAATATTGGATCGCTTTTACGCTGCGTTCCCGGGGCCGCCTCCTGATCGACGGCGGGGCAAAGGAGGCTCTCCTCCGGGACGGCAAGAGCCTCCTTCCTTCCGGCGTAACGCAGGTCGAGGGGGATTTCGCCCTCGGAGACCCGGTCACCTGCGTTGACGCGGCGGGAAACGCCATCGCCAAGGGGCTGGTCAACTACAGTGCCGACGAGATCCGGAAGATCATGGGGCTGAAGAGTTCGCGCATCGAACAGGTCCTGGGTTACAAGGACTACGACGAGGTGATCCACCGGGACAACCTCGCCGTCACGGCGCCACAAAGCGGAAAGTCAAAAACCTGATTTCGGGTAGTCTGCAGGCTCCGGGCAGCTATCGGGTTGAGCATATCCGTTATTTGATTATGGATGCCCTCGTAAAAAATCACGCGGGGATTCAGACGATGAAGAGCATATTTTCAATCGCCACTTTGAAAATAGGGCTGCACCGGCCAGATGAGAATATATCTTGACTTTGCTGGAAATGAGCGTATTGCTATAACCAACATAGTGATTGACTAAAAAATTGAGTAATTGTCCTTCCCATATAGGGAAGCGAAAAAAGACTTCCAAGCCCTGTCTATTATGATGTGACAGGGCTTTTTTTTTGGACGGCAAAAATGAAGAAGAGTGAATGGTCATGCGAATTTCTACAAACGAGGATTAAAAATGAATATACACTTGGTTGAACCTTTGAATCATTTTGTGAAACTGAAGGATAATGTATGGGAAAGCGGTTGGTGGAAACTGGATGAGGATAAGGCAAAGAAATTGATTGGAGGCGAAATTTATTTTCATAAAAAACGCCTGGAACCTTCTTTTTATGGAGGGACCATACTCGGATACAGGGTTAATCAAAATGGAGAATATCAAGGAAAGATTATTTTCAAACTCCAGCATAGCCCTTCATGCAGAAATATCAGTACGGATAAATCCGGATGGACCAAGGATGTGAAGATCATAGAGCTTGAGCATTAAGAGCCCTAAGAATCGATGATCGAATGATCGAATTAAGCAAGGGTTCAAATTCAGGAGATTGTCGGCGATGCAAACGGCATCTATTGAAATGCAGATAATATTTTCTTACTGAACTCTTGAATTATTAAAAGAGCGGGAGATGCAGAAGGGTTAAAGAAACGACCACCATTGAGAAAGGATGGATCGATGAAGGCAGAGACGGAAGGGAAGGTTAAATACGGAATTTGGGGACTGATTTGCGGGGCCATTGTCGCCATGGTCATCGGCTTCGCCTGGGGAGGTTGGACAACTTCCAGCACAACCCAGAAGAAGAGCGATGCGGCGGTCATAGCGAGCCAGGCGGCGATCTGCGTCGCCCAATACATTAAGCAACCGAACAGTCAGGAAAAGCTCAAAGAATTTGAGGCAATCGAAAGCTATAAACGATCCGAATTCATCGAAAAGGGAGGCTGGGATAAAATGCCCGGGCAAAAAGAGGCCAGCTCCGGTGTCGCCAATGCATGTGCTGAGGGGCTTGAAGTTCTTATCAAGAAATAGGATGAATCAATAAAAGGAGGACTAAAGATGTCAGAAGGAAAAGTGAAATGGTTTAATGATTCAAAGGGCTTTGGTTTTATCGAACAGGAGGGTGCCAAGGATCTTTTTGTGCATCATTCCGCCATCCAGGGGGAAGGATTCAAATCATTGGCCGAGGGTGATCGGGTTAGCTTTGATGTTGTCCAAGGCGCTAAAGGCCCGGCCGCCGAGAATGTCCGCAAGCTGTAGGATCTTATTTGAGGGGCGTTGATCTGCGACATGCCCCTTGACTTAATGATGAGTAACAATGTCTTAAATTGACGAGATGCTGCGATGCGCGTATTGAGTCTGTTCTACTGGATGTTAACGAAAAGAGAATCATGGGGTCTTCGTGGTGATTGTCACCCTTATAGACCGGATCTTGAATGATGGACTCCAGTAAAAAGACAAGACGGCATAGGTGGTTCTCGTCGATTTTTTATTTTGTGAGAACGGAAAAATTCGGGTGCGGTTCGTGTGGGAGCATTGTGGCAATATGGCCAGCTGTACCCCGGATTCGGCGCCACTATCAGACTCTTCAGTTCGACCGGTCATCATCACCTCCATTCCAGATCCAAAACTATGGACTCGGCAGGTGTAAGCGGGCGCCTATGAAACTCAATCCGGCCGTGGAAGAGACCTCCGGCAAACTAAAGGATATACTCGGAAAAGATCCGTCCCTTGTGGTCAAAGCGGACTCCTTCCATCGTTAAAAGGGCCCTCTTCATCGAGAGGCCGCCTCCGAAGCCGCCGAGCGAGCCGTCGCACCGGATCACGCGGTGACAGGGGATGACGAGGGGAAAGGGGTTTCCGGCCATGACGTTCCCGACGGCCCTTGCGCCGCCCGCGACGCCCACGCTTGCCGCGAGCCCGCCGTAGCTCATCACCCGGCCCCGGGGAATCTCCCCGTCTGCCAACAGGACACGCCGCGCAAACCCTTTCACGATTCCAAAATCCAGATCCTCCAGCGCAAAATCGACGGCCTTCCCCGACAGATAATCCCGGATCTGCAGGCAGAGTTCATCCCGTTTTCCCGTTCGCGGAACCGCACCGGGAAAATTCCCCCGGATCTTTCCCGTCATGGAACCCCCTGCATCCGGAAGCAGGATCCGGCAGATCGGGGAACGCCCCGCGCCCGCGCGCCGGACGAGACCGATCTCTCCGAATGCCCAGGGAACAAGGTCATAGGTGTAAGAAACTCTTTTCTGATCCATGATCATACCTTCCTTTCCGGCGAAAGCACTGCTACGGTTGCGTTGTTTTCCTTCACAATCACCTCGCGGCGGCGGTTCCGCCACACGACGAGGCCGACCAGAACCAGGATGAAGAAGATTCCTCCCGCCATCACCGGCGGCGCCAGGAATCGTTCGGGAATCGAGTCGTACAGGCCGATGATCCCGAAGAGGATGAATATCACCGCCGCGAACCACTTCACGAACCGCTCCGGAATCCGCTTCCCCAGGACGACGCCGACGATGATCCCGAAGGCGTCGGCCGCCAGCATGGCCGCCGTCGTCCCCAGCCAGATCGGGATGATCGACTGGTACTTGGCGGCGAGGGCCACCGTCGCAAGCTGCGTTTTGTCCCCCATCTCGGCGAAGAAGAAGGCGACGGCCACCGTCCAGAAGGGGCTGAATTTGTACTTTTTGTCCTCCCCCTTTAACTGGTCGCCCCGGAGGGTCCAGAGACCGAAGAGGATGAAGGAGGCGGAAGCGGCGATCTGGATGGTGCCCAGCGGAACGATGTTCGTCAGCCAGCTCCCCGCGACGACCGCGAGCAGGTGGTTGACCAGTGTGGCGACGAGGACGCCGGCGAGGACCGTCCCGGCCGGAAATCTGGCTGCAAAGGCCATCGCCAGAAGCTGCGTCTTGTCCCCCATCTCGGCCAGGACCACAAACAAGAAGGATGCGATGAAGATCTTCATATCGAATTACCTTTTCCCCGAAGATCCGTCGGTCGCGCGGACGTCCTGAGCGGCCGTATCCCCGTCGAGAAACGCGCGAATGCGGCGCGCGGTCTCCGCACCGATTCCATCGACCTGCCGGAGATCCTCAACCGATACCGACCGGACCCGCCTCACGTCGCCGAAGAAAACGAGGAGCGCCTTCCTCCGCGCGGGGCCGATGCCGGGGATCCGGTCCAGGAGCGATTGCAGATCCGCTTTTTCCTTGATCTTCCGGTGGTAGGTGACGGCGAAGCGGTGCGCCTCGTCGCGGATCCTCTGAAGGAGAAAAAGGGCGGCGGGCCAGCGGGAGAGATAAACAGGATCCTTCCGGCCGGGGAGATAGGCGCGGTCCTCCTCTTTTCCGGGTGTTTCCGTGCGGCGACCTCGCCCGGCCATGGGGACGGAATCGCCGTCCTTCCCTTCGGCGTTCCCGGATGAGCCGGTCCCTTCCGGATCATCCCCGGCGACGCGCATCCCCGCAATCCGGCGGGATTCGGCATCGACAGGAGCAGCCGGCGGCCCGGGTTCTGCTGCAGTGTCCGTTTCCCGAGTCCACCGGCGACGGGCAACAGGCACGCCCGCCGGTCGTTCTTCCCGCTCCTTGGCCAGACCGATCACATCCAGCCCCTCGATCCCCAGATCCTTCAGGACGGCGAGGGCGACGCCGAGCTGCCCCTTTCCCCCGTCCACAACGATCAGATCGGGAAGGTTCTCCCGTTTTTCATAGCGCCGTTTGAGGACCTCGCACATCATCGCATAGTCATCGGCGCCGGGAACCGTCCGGATGCGGAAACGGCGGTAATCCGCCTTTGCGGGAACGCCGGCGCAAAAGGCAACCAGGGAACCGACCGCATATTTGCCGCCGATGTTCGAGATGTCGAAGCACTCGATCCGCCGGGGGGCGTTGCGGAGTTTTAGTTTCTCTGCGAGCAGCCGGAGCGCCTCCTCCGGGCGGTCGGCGGCAAGGCGCGCATTCTTGAGGGCGTTTTCCGCATTTCGCCCGGCGATCCCGACGAGGGCCAGGGTCTCCCCCCGCTTCGGAGAAACGAGGTTCACCCCCCTCCCCTTCTTCTCCGCGAGCCATTCCGCCAGCACCTCGCCGTCCTCCAACGCCGTCGGAACGACGACCTCGTCCGGGATATCTGTGACGCCATCGTAATAGCGCAGCAGCAGAGAGGAGAGGATCTCGCCGGTTTCAACCCGGAGGCGGATCAGCGGGAAGGTCTTCTGTCCGATCATCCGGCCGCTGCGGACGAAGAGCAGCGCGATCTGCGTCAGATTCTCCTCCCGGCAGAGGCCGAAAACGTCCCGGTTCCGGCTGGTCATGGAGACGATCCGCTGCCTTTCGAGGGTCTCCTCGATCGCTGCGATCCGGTCCCGGAGGGCGGCCGCTTCTTCGAAATGCAGTTCCTCCGCCGCCTCGTTCATCCGGTCGCGGAGGTCGCCGATCAGCGCCCGCTCCCGGCCTTCAAGGAAGGCGACGCCGTCCTTCACGAGGCGTTGATAGTCGGCGGGCTCGATCCGGCCGACGCAGGGGGCGGTGCAGCGCCCGATCTCGAATTCGAGGCAGGGGCGGCGGCGGGACTTCAGCTCCCGATCCCGGCAGATACGGAGCGGCAGGATTGTCTGGAGGAAACGGAGGGTCTCCTTCGCGGCGGCGCCGGAGGGATACGGACCGAAATAGCGTGCGCCGTCCTTTTTCGGACGGCGCACGAGCTGAAATCGGGGAAAGGGTTCGGACGGATTGATCCGGATGTTGTAGTAGGACTTGTCGTCCCGGAAATAGACGTTGTAGCGAGGGCGGTGCTCCTTGATCAGATTGTTTTCAAGGATCAGCGCCTCCTTTTCCGTCCCGGTCAGAATGAACTCCAGATCCCGGATCCGGGAAACGAGGAAGGGGATCATCGCCCGACCATCGGTCCGGGAAAAATAGGACCGGATCCTCGCCTTCAGGTCCCGCGCCTTCCCGACGTAGAGGACCGCCCCTGCCCCGTCCCTCATCAGATAGACGCCGGGGCCGCGGGGGGCGTGCCGGATCTTCGTTTCCAGATCGCCGGTCATGGACTTCGAACCGTCACTTCCTCGTTTGCGCACCCATTTTCTTCTGCAGGACGTCGCCGAGGGAACCGAAGGAGCTGGGGGCCTTGCCCACGTACTGGTGGAAATCCTCCAATTCCTCCGCCTTCTCTTCTTCGGCGTCCCCGACCGGCGCAAGCGAGATGCGCTTGGCGGCCCGGTCGACCTTCTCGATCTTCACCGCGACGGCCTGCCCTTCCGTCAGGACCTCGGAGGGGTGGGTGATCCGCTTCCCGCGGCCCAGTCTGGAGATGTGGATCAGTCCGTCCACACCGGGGATCAGGGTCACAAAGGCGCCGAACTTGGTGAGGCGCACCACGGTTCCCTTAAAGCTCGATCCCTCGGGAAACTCCGCTTCGACCCTCTCCCAGGGATCGGGGAGGTTCGACCGGAGGCTGAGTGAAATTCGGTTCTGTTCCCAGTCCAGCCTCAGGATGGCCGCCTCGATCTCCTGGCCGACGGTCAGCTTTTCCGCGATATCGCCCACATGCTCCCAGGCGATCTCGGAAATGGGGATGAGCCCCTGGATGCCTCCGAGATCGACGAAGGCCCCGAACTTCTGGAGGGAAACGACCGTCCCCTTCACCGTCATCCCCTCCCGGAGCGTCTCCTTCAAGGCCTCTTTTTGCTTGGCCTGCTCCTCCTCCAGGAGCGCCCGGTGGGAAACGACGACGTTTCGGCCCCGTTCCCCGTATTCGATGATCCGGAAGCTCAGGCGCTTTCCGATCCAGTCCGCCGGCGTCGCCACGCGGAAGAGTCCCATCTGGGAGAAGGGGCAGAACGCCCGGACGTCGCCGGCGACGCGGACCTCAAAGCCCCCCTTGACCTCCTTCTCGACCAGCCCTTCCACGGGAATTCCGCTGTGCGCCGCATCCGCAAGAAAGGTCCGGCTGGCTTCGCCGCTGCTGATTTTCGTCGAAAACAGTTTCTCGTTGTGCTGGGATGAAAGGAAATAGGCCCGGATGATCTCGCCTTCCTTGACCGTCACATTCCCCTCCGCGTCGAGAAACTCCCGCCGATCCAGATAGCCCTCGTGCTTCCCGCCCACATCGATGAAGACCCATTCCGGGGTGATCTTCACGATCACCGCCTCCACGCGCTGTCCCGGCTTCAGCCAGCCCTGGTCCATCCCGCTTTCGTCCAGCAGTTCGGCGAAACTCTTCTCGCCTTCCCCTTCTTCCATCCTCTGAATGTTTTCCTCCATGGTTCTCCTCGTGCCAAAGATAATATGATGCTCCCGTAAATAACGGTCGATCGTCCATCAAAATGCGCGGCATCTTGCCCCGATCCCGGCGCCGTGTCAAGCGTAAATCAACAAAACAAATCGGCGGACGAACCGGCAAACGACGGGAGCCGCGCACAGACTGAAGCGTTTCAATCAAATTGCAGACGGCCAAGGTAACGAGCCGGTGTGGCTTTTTCGCGCCGGTCCGTGTTCAATGACGGGTTCGACGCTTCATATCGTGATCGTGCCTTCCAGATAAAGCGCCGCCCGGCCGGAGATTCGGACGCGATTGCCGGCATTTTTGCAAAACAACTCCCCGCCCCGTTTCGAGACCTGAAATGCATGCAAAACATCCTTGCCGAGCACACCTGCCCAATAGGGGATCAGAACGCAATGCGCGGAGCCTGTGACCGGGTCTTCCGGTATGCCGACCTGGGGCGCAAAGAACCGCGAAACGAAGTCGCTCCGATCTCCCCTGGCCGTGATGATGACACCGCGGCAATCCACCCGTTCCAGCGCGCCAAAATCGGGTTGAACTTCGCGAACGGCTTTCTCGTTGTCCAAAACCACCATCAGGTCTTCCATCGAATCGAACATTTCTCCCGATGCAATCCCCAATGCCTCCTCGATTCCGGCAGGAGCGGTCCGGGCGTAGGACGGTCTTGCGGGAAAGTCCATTTCCAGAAGATTGTCGCGCCGGGTTACGGCAAGTTCCCCGCTCTGGCGCGTCTGAAACCTGACGATATCGGCCGGCCAGTTCCGGCAGGCAAACAGCACGAAGGCGCTCGCCAAGGTCGCATGTCCGCAGAGCGCAACCTCTGTCATCGGGGTAAACCATCGGAGGTCGAAACCCTTCCCGGTCTGAACGAGAAAGGCGGTCTCAGAGAGATTGTTTTCCGCGGCAATCGATTGCAGCCGCCTGTCGTCCATCCACGCATCCAGCATGCAGACCGCCGCCGGATTGCCGGAGAAAACCTCGGACGTAAAGGCATTGACCTGGTAGAAGGGTATTTTCATTTCCGTTTTGTATCCATTCGTCGAGCGTAACGGTCAGCGGTGCCGCCTAGCCGTCCGCTGCAATGCTTTGTTGGCAACTCCTCTTGATGTATTCGTCCAAATTCTGGTATGAGGGCACCTTTTCCATTGGTCCTAGCCAAGGCACGCGAAAAACGCGGATCCAATCATAGCCATAGGTAGGAACTGGAGTTGTCCACGATAAGGAAGTCAGTGAGAGATAACACCAATTGAAAATGCGAAATGTTCCAGCCAATGATTGTCTGATGTCTGAGAAGGTAATTTTTTCTATATTAATCGTCATCTCAATCTAACCAATGCGGCATTGACTCAGAGAAACCTTTTCAATTCCTCTGCGGAAATTTCACAGTCACGGATGATCTGGGACATAAGACCACGACCGATTGTTTCACCGGCATGTGCAGGCACCACCGTACACCTGCCGTCAAGATGCTGAAGGAAATGATGGCTGCCTCTTCGTCGAATGACCTCAAAGACGAATCTCCGAAGGGCTTTGATCAGGCGCTGACCCGTGACAGCGGGAAAGTTGCTCATTCGGCGACCGCCACACGTTGGACCCCGATAAATTCCGTGGTCGCAGGGTCTTCTACTTCGAGGCAAAGCGCAATAGCTTCCTTGACTCGCTTCATCAGGACGTCGAGGGATTTTGCCTGCGTGTGGCATCCTCTTAACGTGGGTACTGAAGCCACAAAATATCCGTCCTCATCTTTTTCGATAACGACACTAAACTCTCTGTTCATTTTCGTAACCCTCAGTTTTTATAATATCAACTAATTTGAAATACATATAAATCTCTTGACCTGTTTTATGGGCGCTGGTCGCATCGATCACCTTTGCCTTCCTTGATTGCCTTGCCCGTGTGGTCATGATTTCCTTTTCTTGCGCACCACGGCGGCGAGCTCTTGTTCGATGGTTTCAACCGCAGGCAAACTGGGACTGAGGGCCTTGGGCAGGGCGCGGGTGAGCCGGGTGCGCCAGGCGGCAATGCCCACGGGTTTGTGGACGTCGCGCAAGGCATATTCGGCGATCAGTTTGTTGTGGGTCCGGCAGAGGAGCAAACCGACGGTCGGTTTGTCGTCCGGCTGCCGCAGTCGGTCATCCACGGCGGAAAGATAGAAATTCAGTTTGCCCGCATATTCGGGTTTGAATGCGCCTACTTTGAGATCGATAACGACATAGCAATGCAGGCGTGTGTGGTAGAAGAGCAGGTCGAGATAAAAATCCTCGCCGCCGACCTCCATATGGACCTGCCGGCCCACGAACGCGAAGCCCGCGCCCAGCTCCACCAGAAAGCGAACGATATGCTGGATCAGTTGGGTCTCCATTTCGCGCTCGCGCGCCGCATCGCCCAATGTGAGGAAATCAAAGATGTAGGGATCTTTAAGCGTTTGTTGGGCGAGGTCGGACTGTGGGGCCGGCAAGGCGCGGTCAAAATTGGTGATGGCCTTGCCCTGCCGGCGGTAAAGACCGGTCTCGATTTGCAGGGCGAGGATGTCCCGCGTCCAACCGTGTTCCACCGCCGCCTGAGCGTACCATAGACGCGTAGCGGAATTTTTGAGTTTCTCCAGGAGGATGACGTTGTGACCCCACGGCAGTTGGGTCACGGCTTGTGGAAGCGGTTGCGGAGGCGATTGTCGCACAGCCTGTGCGACAATCTTCCGGCCTGGTCGTCGCGCGGATCGTGCGACAATCGGCGGCTGCCCCGACCACGCCAGATGAAAGGCGCGCATCCGATAAATATTGGCGCGGGAGAAGCCGGCCAGAGCAGGAAAGGCGTTTTGCAGATCAGCGGCCAGATGGGCAATGATTTTCGTTCCCCAACCTTCCTGTCGTTGTTTTTCCACAATGCGGCGGCCAATGTCCCAATACAATTGGAGCATCCCGGCATTGACCGCCAGAGCGGTTTTGACCTGCGCCGTCCGGATGCTTCCCTTGAGTTCTTCAAGAAAGGCCGGATAGTCGGCCGGTAACAAGGGCTTCATGCCAGCAACCTCGCCTTCGTTTCCTGGATCAGCGTGTTCGGCTCAACCGGCAAGCCGGTCAGCGCGCTGAAGTCCACGCCTTCTATCAGCGCACCGGTCCATCCGAGGTCATGCAATATCGGATCAATCAACTCAACGCGCGTCAGATGTTCATTTCGGGTCATCGTTCAGGCCGTCATCCTTTGTTTGCGTTATTTCAAATTTAATCCAAAGAATTTACAATACATATAAATCTTTTAACTCGTTTCATGCAACCATTTTTTACCCCCGCCTACCCCTCGCCCCCCATCTCGAGCATCAACTTCGTCAGATCGCGGATCCGGTCCCGGAATTCCGCCGCCTTCTCGAACTCCAACGCCTTGGCGGCCTGCTTCATCTCCTCTTTCAATTTCCGGATCACGACGGGCAGCTCTTTCTCGGAGGCATAGGCCGCCGCCTCTTCCGAAACGACCGGCACGGTCACGTAATCGGCCTCATAGACGGAGCCTAAGATCTGACGGATCTCCGTCTTGATGGTCTCCGGCGTGATCCCGTTCACCTCGTTGAATTTCGCCTGCATGAGGCGCCGCCGCCGGGTTTCGTCCAGACAGGTCCGGATCGCGGCGGTGATCGTATCGGCGTACATGATCACCTGTCCCGCCACGTTCCGCGCCGCCCGGCCGCTCGTCTGGATGAGAGAACGCGCGGAGCGGAGAAACCCCTCCTTGTCGGCGTCGAGGATCGCCACGAGGGAGACCTCCGGGATGTCGAGCCCCTCGCGCAGGAGGTTCACGCCGATAAGGCAGTCGAACTCTCCCATTCGGAGGTCGCGGATGATCTCCACCCGTTCCAGGGTATGGATGTCCGAATGGAGGTACTTCACCCGGACGCCCAGTTCCTGGTAGTAAGAGGTCAGGTTCTCCGCCATCCGCTTCGTCAGGGTCGTCACCAGGACGCGCTCACCCCGTTCGGCCCGCTCCCGGATCTCCGCCAACAGGTCGTCCACCTGGCCGGTCACCGGTTTTACGACGATCTCCGGGTCCATGAGGCCTGTCGGCCGGATGATCTGCTCCACGACCCGCCCGCCGGCCTTTTCCAACTCGTAGGTCGCGGGCGTCGCCGAGACGCAGATCCGCTGGTTCGGAAAGGCGTCGAATTCCTCGAAGCGGAGCGGCCGGTTGTCGAGGGCGGACGGGAGGCGAAAGCCATAGTTGACAAGGGTCTCCTTCCGCGACCGGTCTCCCCGGTACATCTCGATGAGCTGGGGGATCGTCGCGTGGCTCTCGTCGATGAAGATGAGGGCGTCCTTTGGAAAATATTCCATCAGCGTCGGGGGAGGCTGGCCCGGTTTGCGGCCGGTCAGGTGGCGGGAGTAGTTCTCGATGCCCG
>JAPLJW010000315.1 GCA_026388365.1 Deltaproteobacteria bacterium
TTCCACCTCCGACGGCAGATTGGCGCCCTTCTCGTACCTCCCGGACTGGATAAGATCTTTGATCCAGGCGCTGATCTGCAGATATTTGGGGATGGGATTATCCGGATCAATAATGTTCATTTTCAGGGACTCCGCTCAGTTTGAAGCGCTCATGCCCGAAAGCGCGGACTTGCCGGTGGTCAGCCGCATGATTACCAGGAAAAGCGCGACAATGAGCACCACCACGGTACACATGGCATTGGCGCTCGCCGTGCGGCCGTCCACATCGAGAAAGATGATCTCGATCGCGGCCAGTTTGATCTGCGCCGAAACCAGAAACAGGACGGCGCTGATCGTGGTCATGCCGCGCATAAAAAAGAAGGTGGCCGTGGAAAAAAAGGCTACCTTCGACAGGGGAAATACGACTTTCGTAAAGGTGGTGACGGGTCCGGCGCCCAAACTGACTGCCGCCTCCTCGACCGAGTTGTCGATCTGCTTCAAATTTGCCGTCCCGGAGAGAAGTCCCAGCGTGAAATTGGCAATGACAACATTGATGATGATGATCCAGACCGTGCCATAGATCAAGAAGTAAGGCTTGTTGAAGGCCAGCACGTATCCCAGACCCAGCACCACCCCGGGGATGGCCGCCGGTAAAACCGACAGGGCGTAGAGAAGCTGCTCGCCCCGGGGTTTCTTTTTTTCGATGATGTAGGCGGCGATCAGCGTGATGGAGGCCCCGACCACGGCCACTACCAGGGAAACCAGGAGGCTCGTCCAGATGGGGGCATATTTGATGGCGATCATGTCACGGAATGCGCCCGGCGTCAGAACGCTGTTCCAGAAGGCGGTCCAGAGCGGCACGCTCGCCCCGAGCGAAGGGAAGTCGAAGTGCTTGAGGGTGAGCGAAAAATCGTAGGGCCATGTCTGGACAAATGACCCCAGGAAGACCGTTATGAAAACCAGAAGGATGCAGGCGGAGATGAATCCCGAGTAAGCGGTGAACGCCCATTTCTTCAACGGCCGGGAAGGCTGGATGAACGGGCGGGCCTGGCCGCTGATCATGGCATAGCTCTTCCGGGTCAGGTAGTAATTGATGCCAAAGGCCGTGATGGAGGGGATCAGGAGGATCACGCTGATGGTCGCCCCCAGATCAAACCGCTGCATGCCGAAGACCTTGTTGACGATCTCCGTCGCCAGAACCGAATAGTCCCCCCCGATCACGACCGGAATGCCGAAGTCGGTGATGGTCAGGTTAAAGGTCAGCGCCGCAGCGCTGGCGATCCCGTACTTCGCCGAAGGGAGGGTCACCTTGAAGAAGGTCTTCAGGGCCGAGGCCCCCAGGCTCTGTGCGGCCTCGTCGAGGCGCGTGTCCACCGCAGACAGGGTGGTATAAAGAATGAAAAGGGCGTTGGGAAAACAGTAGAGGACCTCTCCCACGACGATGCCCGTGGCGCCATAGATGTTCCAGTTCGTGTCCAGCAGGTAGCGCGTGATGACGCCGTTGCGTCCGAACAGCAAAATGAGCGCCAGGGCCTGGATGATGGTCGGCGCAATGAGGGGAAGCGTGGACACCGTGTAGAAGAACCCCTTGCCCGGCATGGTGGTACGGGTGAGGCCGTAGGCAAACAGGAAGGCCAGCACCGTTGTGATGACCATGGTCACCGTGGATACGAACATGCTGTTGTAGAAGGATCGGAATATCTTCGGCTCGGAGAAATAATCCAGATAGTTTTGCAGGCTGAACGCCCCGTTCTTGATGAAGCTCAACCGGCAGATGTCCACCACCGGATAGAGCAGGAAAACGGCCAACATGACGAGCAGAAACGCCATGATGATGCCGGTGAAGAGGTTATCGGCGGTGAACCACGAGGAGAATCGTTTCCCGGAAGGTGCTACAGGATTCATTTTCCCCCCTCCCCTTCCGGAAACACCAGATAGGATTCGGGCGAACAGTAGACATACACCTTATCCCCCTGCTTCAGGGCGCGCTGTTCAAAATCCTTCTCGATGATGTCGGAGATGATCTCCTCCCCATCCAGACGGATCAGAAGCCGGACGGCCGCCCCTTGAAAAACAACCACCTCGATCTTTCCGATGCTGAGATTCATGGGTTCGGGAACCTGCGGCGCAGAATCCCACTTGAACACCTCCACATTTTCCGGACGGATGGCCAGGGACACGGACTCGTCCGCCCCGGCGCCGTTCTTCTTCACCTTGATTTTTCTCTTGCCGATATCGACGACATCACCGGTGCGGCGCCCTTCAAAGAAATTGGACGTTCCTACGAAGTCCGCCACGAAATTGCAGCTCGGGTTCTTGTAGATATCGATCGGCCGTCCCACCTGCCGGAACTGCCCCTTTTCCATGACCACCACACGATCGGCAATGGAGAGGGCCTCTTCCTGATCGTGGGTCACATGAATCATCGTTTTCTTCAATTCCTGCTGCAATCTCTTGATCTCAGCCCGAAGACGGAGCCTGATCTTCGCATCGAGGGCGCTCAGGGGTTCATCGAGGAGAAGGACCTGGGGATCGGGTGCTAGGGCCCTCACGAGGGCCACCCGCTGCTGCTGTCCGCCGCTGAGCTGGGCCGGATAGAGTTTACGCCAGTCGGACAGACCGATCAGGTCGAGCATCTTGTCCACCCGCTCTTCGATCGCCTTCTTCGGCATCCTCCTCATCTTGAGGCCGAAGGCGATATTCTCCTCCACGGTCATATTGGGAAAAAGGGCGTAGGATTGAAAGACAATGCCGAATTCCCGCTTCTTGGGGATGAGGTCGTTGATCACGCGGTTGTTGAAGATCACACTTCCGGAAGTTACGGTCTCAAATCCGGTGATCATTCGGAGGATCGTGGTTTTTCCGCAACCGCTCGGCCCCAGAAAACAGATGAATTCCCCTTCCTGGATCTCCAAATCAACGTGATCCACGGCGGTAAGGTGTCCGTACCGTTTGGTGAGATTTTCCAGCCTGAGGTCTCTTCCCATCTTCCTTCCTCGCTTAGATGTTGAGATATCTATACAGAATAAGATCAAAAAAAATGGTATGGATTCTGGTCATCCCGTCTTTTGGGGCGGGATGACCAGAAAGATGAACTTACTTCGAGAAGAGGGTTTCCCACTTCTTCTTGATGTCGGGGGCGTTTTTGGCCTGCCAGGCGAAATCCATGGGGTAGAGTTTGATTTCGGAGAGTTTGGGCAGATCCGGGCGGGAGGGGATCCCCGGCAGGGTCACACCGTGTTTGAATTTGGAATACTCTTGCATGGCGTTGTCCGTAATGGCCCAATCCAGGAATCTCTTTGCGGCGTCGGGATTTTTCGCGCCCTTCAATAAGGCATTGGCCTCCACTTCATACCCGGCCCCTTCGACGGGGAATACGAACTGTACAGGGAAACCCTGTTTGATCAGTTCGGCCACGACGAATTCGAAGGAGGCCCCCACGGCAAATTCGCCGGCTGCGGTCATCTTGGCCGGACGGGAACCGCTCTTGATGTACTGGGCGATATTCTTGTCCAACTTCTTGAGGAATTCCCAGCCGTCTTCCTTGCCTTCCTTAGCACCGTACATCTGGAGGATGCTGGCGACCTGGAGGAATCCTGTACCGGAGGCCACCGGGTTGGGCATGGTGATGAGGCCCTTGAATCTTGGATCGAGGAGATCATTCCAGCCCTTGGGCATGGGCAGATTTTTCTCCTTCATCACCTTGGTGTTCACGCAGAAGGCGGCGATGTACGTGTCAATGCCGACATACATGAACTGGGGATGGACAAAACGTTTTTCGAGTCTCTCCACACCCTTGGGTTTGTAGGGTACCAGCAGTCCCTTGGGAACGAATTGTTCCATGTCCGTCACGGCCCAACCCCAGACTAGGTCCGCCTGGGGATTGTCCTTTTCGGCCAGCATGCGGGCACCCAACTCTCCGGTGGAAAGACGGAGCGGGCTGATTTCCAGGTCCGGCATGTCTCTCCTTGCCGCCTCAAGGTATTTTACCGTTTCATCCGTCTCAAGCGATGTGTAAACGGTTACCTTTTCCGCAGCACTTGCGGTGATTGCCAGACACATGGCGATGATCCCTACGATGAAGAATAACCCTGTACGTTTCATAAACTCACCCTCCTTGTTAAAAGTTGATGCTGTTTTGGAGAAAGTCGGTCATCGTAAAACCATTTTGGAGACCCTGAATTGTTTTATAGTACTACTATGAGAAAACTCTGTGGTCAACC
This sequence comes from Deltaproteobacteria bacterium, assembly GCA_026388365.1. The sequence goes on from JAPLJW010000315.1 coordinate 4,203, forward strand.
ATTTTTTAGCCTGGATTCTCCCTTGCATTGGAAATTCGTGCAGCTATTTTTACAGAATCACATCCTGTCCAAAAATATCTCGCGGGTCACCGGCCTCGGTCTCGGTACGGCATTATGTATTCGGCCAGCAAAGTCGTGGAGGATCGCCCTGGTCAAACGGCGCAGGGAACGGAACGACCCGAGAGAAGTTGCAGGCGGAAGCGTCTGGTGATCAGGTTTTCCCGATCCAGAAGAGGACGGATGTCGCACAGGGGCAGGAGACAATAATCCAGTTTTTTCGAGGCGTGAATGATCCGGACGAAATTTTCGCTCATCCGTCCGCCTTCGACTTCCGCGTGGACGGGGAGAACGTGGATTCCACCCTGTGCGAGGCCGGCGAGTATTTTTCGCTCCCCTTCTTCAACGCCTGTTTCCTCGAAACAGGGCAGATCCGATGGAATCTCGATAAGATCCGTTCCCTCGTGAATAAAGGGCTCCTTTGCCCGCGTACAACTCAGATAATCGAGATGGAGGTCGCGAACCACAAAAAGCACGCGGTCGTCGATGAGCCAGGCGGGGGCGCCAAAAGAGGAGGGTCTCCTGCCGGTCAGGCTTTCAAAACCGTCAATGCCCCGTCTGAACCATTCCCGGATCCAGGCCTCCGTGTGGACAGCGAGCTCATCCTGCCAGCGCCGGTGATCCCATGCATGAAATTGGACCTCGTGCCCTTCCGCCATGATCTGCCGGACGAGATCGGGAAACGAAAGGCCGATCTTGGGCGACGGGAGGAGCGTCCCGTAAAGGGCGGTCCGGAAACCGTAGAGACTGGCGGCGCGCGTCCGGACCATTTTCTTCAGAAAGCGGGGGTTTTTCAGGATTTGAAGAATGGCCCTCCCCGAGGCGTCCGGCCCGATGCTGAGGAAAAAAGTGGCCTTGATCCCCTCCCGCTCCAGCAGCGAAAGAAGTCGGGGGACACCCCGCTTCATCCCCTGGTAGGTATCCACGTCGATTTTCAACCCCAAGATTCTGGTCACGCCTCCCCCTGTCCGGAGAAACTTCTTTCCTGCTGCGGATAGATCATCAGCCTATTCGCGGAGGGACGGCTCATTCTCCTCGATAAAAGAATAAAGGGTCATCCGCAGGGAATCCTCCAGCCCGATTAGCGGTGACCAGCCGAGGAGGATTCGGGCCTTTTCGATGCTCGGTTTCCGGGTGTAAATATCCTGGTACCCCTTACCGTAATAGGTCTGTGCGGGGACCTCGATGATTTCCGAATAGACCTCATCCCGGAGATGGTCCGGATGTTCCATGAAGAGCTTCTTCAGCAGGACGGCCAGTTCCCGAACGGAGCACTCGTTGTCCGGATTGCCGATGTTGATGATCTGGTTTTTACAGGCGTCGTTGCGGTTTTCCAAGATGCGCAACAATGCCGCAATGCCGTCATCCACGTAGGTGAAGCACCGCTTCTGGCTGCCGCCGTCAACCAGGCTGATCGGCCGCTTCATCAGAAGCTCGGCGATGAACTGCGTCACCACCCGGGAACTGCCTTCCTTTGCCGCATACAGCGAATCCAGGCGGGGTCCGACCCAGTTGAAGGGTCTAAAAAGCGTGAATTCCAGATGCCCCCGCGTGCCGTAGGCATAGATCACCCGATCGAGGAGCTGTTTGCAGCAGGAGTAGATCCAGCGCTCCTTCTGGATCGGCCCCACGACCAGATAACTCTCATCCTCCTTGAACTCCGGGTCGGGACACGCCCCGTACACCTCCGAGGTTGAAGGAAAGACGACCCTTTTGCGATACTTGACGCACTGTTTGACCACATTGAGATTCATCTCGAAATCGAGGTTATAGACGGCAATGGGGTCTTCCACGTAGAGCTTGGGCGTGGCGATCGCCACGAGGGGAAGGATGACGTCGCACTTCTTGACATGATACTCGATCCATTCCCGGTTGATCGCGATGTCCCCTTCGATGAAATGAAACCGTGGATTCTGCAGATTTTTACCCAGGCGGTCGTCGGACAGGTCCATGCCGAAAACGGTCCAGTCCGTCTCATCGAGAATCAGCTGCGTCAGATGGTGGCCGATAAAACCATTTACCCCCAGGATCAAAATTTTCATGATAACAACTTTCCTTCCTTGTCTTTAAAATAGCGGATGATCCCTTGGTCGATCATTCTCTCACCCCCGGCCTGTATATCCAGAAGGCGAAGTCTCCCCCGTCCCGTCCAAACCGAAACCCGGTCCCCTTCAATTTCGACGCTTCCGGGAGGTTTTGTCTCCTCCCCTTCCCTTCCCTCTTCCGGCGTTCCCCACCAGATCATAAGCCGGGATCCGTCTTCGAGCCCGCAGAAGGCGCCGGGATACGGAGCCGTAACCGCACGGATCAGGTTGTAGATCTTCACGGCAGGCCATCTCCAGTCGATGCGGCCGTCCTCCGGACTTCGGCCGCCGAAGTAACTCCCCAGCGAGATATCCTGAGGGATGCGGGGCGCGCACCCGATTTTCATCAAGGGCAGGAATTCATCCATCAAGATTCCCGCCGCGTCGCAGAGCTTCCCGTACAGGGTGAATGCGGTATCCTGTGGGGAAATGGGCACGACCTGCCGGCCGACAATATCCCCCGCATCGGCCTTCCGGACCATGTGATGCAGGGTGACCCCGGTCTGCGTTTCCCCGTGCACGAGGACCCAGTTCACGGGACAGCGACCGCGATAGGCAGGCAGCAGCGATCCATGGAGGTTATACGCCCCCAGGGGTGGAATGCGGAGGATCTCCTCCCGGATCATATGACGATAATAGAAAGAGAAAATCATCTCCGGCTGAAGAGACGCGATCCGCTCCTCCCATTTCTTGCCCCCGATATCAACGGGACACTCCACGGGGATGCGCCGCTCCCTTCCCCATTCTTTCACCGAGCCGAACCAGCAGTTTTCAGAAGGATCATCCTCATGGGAAAAAATGCAGCCAATCTGATATCCGGCGCGTTCGAGGGCGTTGAGACCCGCAATGCCCATATTGTGATAGGCAAAGGCCGCAACTTTCATTCAGACCCTCCGTCCGAAAGAGGATCGTTGCCATAGACATGCTCGATCACGTATTCGGGCCGCTTGCGAACCTCGCGGTAAATCCGGCCGATATACTCTCCGATCAGGCCGAGTGCAAAAAACTGGAGCCCCACAAAGACAAACAGGATCGCAAACAGGGTGAACACCCCCTGCGCCGCCCAGACGGCCCCGTAAACGAGCCGGGCGATGACGAGAAACGCGCCGAAACAGACGCCGAGGATCGCCAGCAGGACCCCGCCGTACATGATAAGTTTGATGGGGAGTTCGGAAAAGGAGGCCACCAGGTCGAACTGAAGGTTGATCAGTTTCCGCAGGGGATAGTTGGATTTGCCGCCGTGCCGCTCCTCGTGGGCGACCTCGATCTCCGTCACCCGCTTGCCGAA
>JAPLJW010000223.1 GCA_026388365.1 Deltaproteobacteria bacterium
AAGTCCGTCGAAACTGTCGACACGGACATTCTTGCAGTCCCGGATCACCTCCCGGATCATCCCCAATCTTTCTTCCACGGTAAAGAGCGCCTTCTTGTTCGGATTGTGGGCAATCAAAACGATGAGTTCATCAAACATCCGGAGACCCCGTTTGATGATATCCACGTGACCATTGGTGATCGGATCAAATGAACCCGGATATACCGCTATCTTTTTCATGAGCCTTTCCCTCTATTTTTTTTGGTGGAAGGACAACATCGTATCCCCGTACCGTCTCTGATCCGCTATAAGCAACACCTGCGCCTCCGATCCTTCCAGTATTTCTCTCACCGAATGCTGGAGCACAACAATGCCGTTCTCTGTCAGGAGATCTTCTTTCCCCAGCCATTGAAGCGTTTCCCGGGCCAAACCCTCATCGTACGGCGGGTCGGCAAAAATGATATCGAACCGCGTCCCTTTTTGAATGAGACGTCCCAGCCCTCTTCCCGCATCCGCGGCGATCACCTCTGCCCTGTCACCAAATCCGAGCTGAACAAGGCTCTTCCGGATCGCCTCGACCAGACGGATATCCCTCTCGACAAAGACCGCAAAATGCGCCCCCCGGCTCAGGGACTCCAGTCCGACATTCCCACTGCCGGCAAACAGGTCGAGGAATGATTTCCCCGTGACGGGATGCAGAATGTCAAAAAGGGATTTCTTGACCCGATCGGCGGTAGGCCGGATGCGGCATCCTCCCGGAAGGCGAACCGGCCTTCCCCTGGCCTCCCCTCCGATGATCCTCATAGATACTTTTGGATCAGGATCTCTGCGATCTGCACGGCGTTGAGCGCGGCGCCCTTGCGGATATTGTCCGCCACAACCCACATGTTGATGCCGTTCGGAATGGACTCATCTTCCCGGATTCTTCCGACCAGGATCTCATCGTGGCCGGCGGCATCAATTGCGAGCGGATACTGCTTCCACCGGGGATCGTCAACCACCCGCACGCCGGGCGCCTTCGAAAGAAGACTCCGGACCTCATCCGGTGTAATTTTCCTCTCCGTTTCGATGTTGATGGATTCGGAATGCGCGTGGAAAACAGGCACCCGGACCGTCGTCGCCGTCACCGCAATCGAAGGATCATTCATGATCTTCTTGGTCTCGTTGACCATCTTCATCTCTTCCTTCGTATAACCGTTGTCCATAAAGACATCGATATGGGGAAGACAGTTGAATGCGATCCGGTAGGGATACACCTTAATGACCGGTTCCTGGCCGTTCATCAAGGCCTGAGTCTGGAGGGAAAGCTCCTCGATCGCCTTTTTCCCTGTTCCGGATACGGCCTGATACGTGGAAACCACAATCCTTTTGATCCGGACCGCATCATGAATCGGTTTCAGGGCAACCACCATCTGAATCGTAGAACAGTTCGGATTTGCGATGATTCCCCTGTTCTTGTATAGGGCGATGGTCTCGGGATTCACCTCCGGTACGACCAGGGGGATCTCCGGCACCATGCGGAAGGCGTTCGTGTTGTCAATGACGACACAACCGGCCCGTGCGGCGAAGGGGGCAAACTTTTCACTGATGCCTCCTCCCGCGGAGAACAGACCGATTTCGATTCCCAAAAAGGAATTCTCGGTTAAAAGCTCCACGGGCATGGCCGTCCCTCGGAACGTGATCTCCTTTCCAACCGACCTTTCCGATGCGAGAAGCGTCAACTTCCCCACTGGAAATTGACGCTCTTCCAGAATCCGGATCATCTCATTGCCCACGGCTCCCGTGGCGCCGACAACGGCAACAGGGTAACTTTTCATATAAAAATCCTTAAAGATATATTATTTTTAAAGACTCCGGTATTTAGGCTGACGGCTGAGGTGCCCTAACCGCATATCCACCTTCTTAAGATGCCCCTGTTCTCTCCCCAGACTGCTGACGCGTCCTATAATGGATGATCCTGACATTGCGACTTTCTTGTCCTGAATTCCGTCAACATCTTTCTGCCGAACCTGCAAAGAGTCCAGACCGGTCCCGAAAGGCTGTATCCGAACGCGAACGTGAACAGCATAATCTGTGGTTCCGCTATAACGATCACCAGAATCACGACAATCAGGACGAAAGACATGAAAGGCTTGCGTAAGAAATAATGCAGGTCCTTGAAGCTGTAATACTGGATGCTGCTGACCATGAAGGGCGCAATGGCAACCACGCCGATCATGATCGACGGGTCGGGGAAACGTCCTTCTCCGCCGAGGTAGTAAAACAGAAGCACCCCCGTGGCCACGACCGCGG
>JAPLJW010000152.1 GCA_026388365.1 Deltaproteobacteria bacterium
GAGCCCGCCGCGGGGACCCCGCAGGGTCTTGTGGGTGGTCATCGTGACAAACTCGCAGCAGGGGACCGGCGACGGATGGAGACCGGCGGAAACGAGGCCGCCGATGTGGGCGATGTCGGCGAGGATGATGGCCCCGACTTGATCGGCGATGACCCGGAACTTCTCATAATCGATCGTCCGGGGGTAGGAGCTGGCGCCGACGACGATGACCTTCGGGCGGTGCCTTTTCGCGAGGGTTTCGACCTCGTTGAAATCGATGGTTTCCGTCTTTCGGTTCACCCCATAGAAGATGCCGCGATAGAACTTCCCCGAGAAACTGGCCGGGCTCCCGTGTGAGAGATGCCCCCCGTGGGAGAGGTTCATCCCGAGGATCGTGTCCCCCGGCTGAAGCACGGTGAAATAGACGGCCATGTTGGCCTGAACGCCCGCATGGGGCTGGACGTTTGCGTGCTCCGCCCCGAAGAGTTGCTTGCTCCGCTCGATGGCCAGCCGCTCCACGATGTCGACGAAGTCGCACCCCCCATAGTATCGCTGGCCCGGATAGCCCTCGGCGTACTTGTTGGTCATGACGCTGCCCTGGGCCTCCAGGACGGCTTCGCTGACAAAGTTCTCCGAGGCGATCATCTCTAATTTTTCAGCCTGCCGCCGGGTTTCCTGGCAGATCGCCTCCGCGACTTCCGGGTCGGCGTGCATCAGATCGGCGTGCATCAGATACGACATGAATCCCATTTCCTCCTGCTTCTATTTCAGTTTCAATTCCATCTCGCGGATCTTGTCGAGACGCCGCTGATGGCGACCCCCTTCGAAGGGGGTCGTGAGCCACCCCCGGACGATCCGGAGGGCCGTCTCCGGATCTGTTTTTCTACCCGCGAGGACCAGAATGTTGGCATCGTTGTGCATCCGGCTCAGGCGCGCCGTCCCCTCGTCAAGGCAGAGGGCGGCCCGGACGCCGGGGAATCGGTTGGCGACGATGGACATCCCCACGCCGGAGCCGCAGATCAGGATCCCCCGCGGGAAAAGGCCGGCGGAGACCGCCCCGGCCGCTTTCCCGCCGTAATCGGGGTAATCGACTGCCTGGTCGCTGTCCGTTCCCGCGTCGGTGACGGCGAGGCCCATCTCGGTCAGGTGCGGCTTGAGCGCCTCTTTCAGGGAATAGCCCCCATGGTCCGCAGCAATGATGATTTTTTCCGACATTCCTATCCCTCGAATTTCCGGAAGATCAAGACGGCGTTCACCCCGCCGAACCCGAAGGTGTTAGACATGGCCGTCCGGATCTCTCTCTTCCTCGCCTGGTGGGGGACGTAGTCCAGATCGCAGGCGGGATCCGGGTGATCCAGGTTGATCGTCGGGGGAAGCACCCCCTCGCCGATCGCCTTCAGGCAGAGGATCGCCTCCAGGCCGCCGGCCGCCCCAAGCAGGTGGCCGGTCATCGATTTGGTTGAACTGACGGCGAGCCGTCCCGCATGCTCCCCGAATACGGTCTTGATGGCCTCCGTTTCATTGGCGTCGTTCGATGGAGTGGAGGTGCCGTGGGCGTTGATGTAGTCGATTTCCGCGGCATCCATCCCTGCATCCCGCAGGGAGATCTTCATGCAGCGGGCGGCGCCTTCATGCCCCGGCGGCGGGGCGGCCATGTGAAAGGCGTCACTGGTGAGGCCATAGCCGGCGACTTCGCCCTGGATCCGGGCACCTCTTGTCAGCGCGTGCGGCAGGGCTTCGAGGATGACGACCCCGGAACCCTCGCCGATCACGAAACCGTCGCGGTCGCGGTCGAAGGGGCGGCTCGCCTTTTCGGGTTCGTCATTGCGCCGGGAGAGCGCCCGCATCGCATTGAATCCGGCCACGCAGAGCGGGGTGACCGCCGCCTCCACCCCCCCGGCAATCATGACGTCGGCATAGCCGTCGGCGATGATCCGGGCGGCGTCCCCGATGGCGCAGGCGCCCGAGGCGCAGGCGGTGACGGTGCAGTTGATCGGGCCCTTTGCCCCGAAACGGATCGAGATATGGCCGGCAGCGAGGTTCGCCAGGACGGCCGGAATGGTGAATGCGGACATCTTCCGGGGGCCGCCCAGGAAGATCGCCTCCTTCTCCTTTTCGATAGTGGCCAGACCGCCGATGGCAGAGCCGATAATCACGCCGGTCCGCTCCGCCCCTTCCTCTCCGATGACCAGGCCCGCATCGGCCAGGGCCATTTGGGCGGCAGCCAGGGCGTAAATGATGAAATCATCGAGACGCCGCTGCTCTTTCTTGTTCACATATCGGAGCGGGTCGAATCCCTTGACTTCGCCGGCGATCTTCGTCTCGAAGGCCGTGCAGTCGAAACGGGTGATGGGAGCAATGCCGGATTTTCCGCGGCAGATCCCCTCCCAGGTCTCCTCAATGGTGTTGCCGAGCGGCGTGACGGCGCCCATGCCTGTGATCACGACCCTTCTTTTCAACCGTTCCCCCTTTGGTGACGCGTCGGATTGCCGGCCGGTGACGAAGCCTTTGCCGCGAGACGGCACAGGCCTTCGGTCGTTATTCATGCCATGTGACGCCCTTGTTCCGGAGATAATCCAGAACGTCCTTGATCGAACGGATCTGTTGAAGTTCGTTGTCGGCAATCTGGATGGCGAAGGTCTCCTCCATCTCCATGATCAACTCGACGAGGTCGAGGGAATCGGCCCCCAGATCGTCGAGGAAAGACGCCTCGGGAACGCACTCCTCCCGTGTGACATCCAGTTGCTCCATGATAATGCCGATGA
>JAPLJW010000078.1 GCA_026388365.1 Deltaproteobacteria bacterium
TCCCCATCTCCCGCAGATAGAGAAGCAGCGTGGCAAGGGTCTCCGGATTGACCAGCCTCTCCGGCCGCATCAGACGGAAGGCCACGATCAGCGCCAGGATCAGGATCAGACCAAAGAAGACGAAGACCGTCCGGATCCGTCCCGCGGGAAGAAGGACGGCTGAGATGACGACCGCGAGCGCGCTCATCGCGGAGGCGATCAGACAGAGCGGGATGATCGCCATCCCCGCCGTTATGTAGAAAAAAGGCCCCGCCCTGTAGACAATCCCGTACGAGAGAAAGACGGGCAGGCTGAAGAGGATCACCATCCACGAGCTGTCGATCGTGCTTTCCAGCCAGCGCGCGAGGAAGATCTTTCCCCCCGAGACCGGCAGCGAATGGACCAGCAGCAGATCCCGGCTGAGGTAGAGCTTCGAGAGCGAGGCGATGATGGCGCTGAAGACGAGGAGCGAGAAAAATGTCAACAGAACCATCGAGAGGAGTTTCCGGGCGAGGACGTCGCCGAACTCCTCGATCCCCTGAAAATAGGTCAGAACCCGATAGAAAAGCAGGAATGCGCCGATCCAGAAGGCCAGACCGATCGCGGCAAACAGAAGATAGCGGATCCGACGGTTGCCGGCGCTTTGGGAGTCGCCGGCGTTCTTGAAGGAGAGGAATCGGGGCCGAAGCAATGCGATCAGTTCATTCATGGCAGTTCCTTCCCGGTCAGCCGGAGGAATACCTCCTCCAGATCGCCCTCCTGGAGAAGGGCCGTTCCCCGCAGGTCGCCGGTGGTTCCCAGCGCCACCAGCCGCCCGCGGTGGATGACCCCGATCCGGTCGCAGAGGTCTTCGGCGATCTCCAGCGTATGGGTGGACATGAAGATTGTTGTTCCGCTTGCGGCCAGCTCCCGGAGGAGGTCCTTGACCATCCGGATCCCGGCCGGATCGAGACCGACCATCGGTTCATCCACGATGATCACCCGGGGCTCGTGCAACAGGGCCGAGGCGATGATCAACCTCTGTTTCATCCCGTGTGAGTAGGCCTCGATCAGGTGATCGGCCCAGTCGAATAGGGAAAACTGGATCAAGAGCCTCTCGGCCTTTTGAACGAAGAGCCCGTCTCCAAAGCCGTACAGGTCGGCGACAAATCGCATGAACTCCATGCCGGTCAGCTTTTCGTAGAGGAAGGGCCGGTCGGGAATGAAACCGATGATCCGCTTGGCCGCCTCCGGATCCGCGGCCATCGGGATCCCGTCGATCCGGACTATTCCCTTCGTCGGCCCCAGGACGCCCGCCATCATCCGAATCGTCGTTGTCTTGCCCGCCCCATTGGGTCCGATGAAACCGAAGATCTCCCCCTTCGCCACAGAGAGATTCAAGTGGTCCACCGCCAGCGTGCTTCCGTACTGTTTGGTCAGGTCGGTTAATTCGATCATCGTTCCATCTCCAGAATCTCCAGCTTCAAGCGGCCGATCAGCCCCACCAAATCGAGCTGACGGTCGGCCTCGCCGCGAATGAAACGGATGTGCGTCACGTCCGCCGGCATCTGTCCCAGGACGGCATCGGCCGTCACCCAGTCGCCCCGGTCCCGGAGGTAGAGGACATTCCAGGCGTGATAAAAGAAACGGCCGCGCATATACACCACCCCCGCCTCCACCTCGGCGGGTATCCCGGCGGCCCGTGCAAAGGCCGCCAGCAGGACGGCGTGCTCGTTGCAGTCCCCGACTCTGTTTTCCAATGTCTCCAGTGCGTTCGGGACCGATAGGACGGGCCTTTTCTCCAGGTTCTTGTGGACCCAGGCTACAAGTTTGTCGGCCTTCACACCATCCAAATCGCCCGGACTGAGGATTTCGGCCAATTTTTGCCGGATCTTCGGATGGTCCGACTGAATAAAGGACGTGGGTTTGAGAAAAGCTCCCAGATCGCCGACAGCGCCGCCTGAACGGGCTAAAGAACCGGGGGAGGATTCGCGCCGGATCGTTAAAACACCGTTCCGATAGCCCTGACGGCCGCCGTCGAGAAAGAAAATACCCTCCTGAAGACCACCCAGGCGGATCTTCAGGACTTTCAGTGCTGCGGCATCCTCAATGGGTTTCGACGAAGGAATGGAGGCGATCTCCGTCAGATCCGCGCTGACCGCGCCTTCAAGACCCGCCAGCGCATCCTCGCGCGTGACCCGCTCCAGCGCAATCCCCAGGATTCCCTCCTCCCGGAGCACCGATCCGTCCGGGTCGACCCAGGCGATCTGCTTCATCCCCATAAAATCGACGGAAAGTTTTCGGGCCCGCCGGCTTTTTTTCATGATCGTCAACTCTTCTTCGCCGAGAAAGGTAATCCGGACCGGCCTCTGTCCCAGGGAGGCGGGATCGAAGACCGGGAATGTCCTCCCTTCCCCCGGCTTGAGTCCCTCGGCCCCGGCGGACTCCAGAATGCCGCCGCCCAGATAGGGCGGCTCCGCCAAGGCGATGACACTGATCTTTTCCTCGGCCGGTGCGCCGATGCGAACGGTCAGCTTCTTTCCCTCAACCGCTCCCCGGGCCGTAAACTTGAAAAGGTTCGACCCCAGATCGAATTGAAAGTTAGAGAGCGTTCGGTCGGGTTTCAGCTCCGCCGCCGTCCGGACGGTCAAGGGCTGTACAATCCCCATCGTATTGATCCGCATGAAGATGTTTTCGGAAAAGCGAAACCCGTCTTCAGCTCTGGCGTAGGTCCGCTGCGCGTAGCCGATCTTCCGGCCGCCTTGGGTGATATTCATCCAGGCTTCCCCGACGGGAACGCCCGCCTGAATCGAAGTAGCTGCCTCCCCGCCCCCGGAAATAAGTTTCATCGGATTCCCGAGGCGAAAGATCAAAAGAACACAGAAGAGGAGAATCGCGCCTCCTCCCGCAAACCAGTGCCAATGGTTTTTCATTCTTGCCATCGTTCGCCTTAAAATCAACTTCCGCCCGGTATCTGGATTTTCCGGATGGATTATAGGGAATGGCCGAAGAAGTGTCAATGACGATGCCGTTAAAATCCATCTTGTCACGGTCGGTGATTTCTGATAACCATCTCTTCCACAGGAGCGATGAAGGCATTCCAAAAATATTGACCGTTTGAATCGGCAGAAAGGTTCCCTCATGGAAAAAGACGAGTCCATCCGACAGGCGAAGGAAGTGCTTCGGCTCGAGGCGGAAAGCATCCTTCACCTCATCGACCGGGTGGGAGAGAAATTTTCGCAAGCGGTCGAACTGATCTACCGCTGCAAGGGACGCGTGATCGTGGCCGGGCTCGGCAAATCGGGTCTCATCGGAAGGAAGATCGTGGCGACGCTGACCAGCACAGGGACGCAGGCCCTTTTCCTCCATCCCGTCGAGGGGCTCCACGGGGATCTGGGGATCGTGACCAAAGATGATGTCCTGCTTGCCATTTCCCACAGCGGTGAAACCGCCGAACTGAACATGATCGTCGAGAGCATCCGCGCAATCGGTGTGCCGCGGATCGCCTTCACCGGAAACCTCACATCGACGCTGGCACAGGCCTGTGACATCGTAATCGATGTCGGAGTGGACAAAGAAGCCTGCCCTTTCGGTCTCGCACCGACATCAAGCTCCACGGCCGCCCTGGCGATGGGGGACGCCCTCGCCGTCGTCTTGATCCATCGCAAGAATTTCCAGGAAAAAGATTTTTTCAAATTTCATCCCGGCGGAAGCCTCAGCGCCAGACTCAGGGCCAAGGTCCGCGACGTCATGATCAGCGGGGTACAGATCCCGCGTGTCCAGGAAGGGACGCTCATTCTGGAGGCGATCCGGGAAATGGACGAAAAAAACAAAGGCTTCGTCCTCGTTGTGGATCAGATGGAGACCCTGCTCGGCATCCTGACCGACGGGGATGTCCGGCGACTTGTCCGTCATGAGAAGAATTTCCTGGATCAGAAAATCGACCCCTTTATGACCCGCTCTCCCAAGACGATCCAGGAAGAGATCTCCGTCGCACAAGCCATCGAATATATGCAGCGAGAGGAGATCACCACCCTCGTCGTGACCGATGAAGCGACCCGCCTGAAGGGCTACATCCACCTCCACGACATCCTGGGCCGGGGAGGCACCCTGAAGATCACGCTCTCCGAATAAACCATCGGACGATTGTTCACGATGGGGTCACAACCCAAAAAAAGGGTCACGGCATGACCCGCAACCCCTTGATTATCATGGTAGGCGGTACTGGGATTGAACCAGTGACTTCTACCGTGTGAAGGTAGCACTCTCCCGCTGAGTTAACCGCCCAAGCGGGATATCCTATATCGTAAAGAAATCCCGTTTTCAAGCGAAAAATCACCGCGGTTGCTGTTTCATCAGTTCCCCGTAATATTCGATCCGTCTGCTGCCGAAGGCGTCGTTGTAAGGGTTAATCGCCTTGTTTCGTGCGAGTATGGGTTCAATCTCGACAGCAACGCTCTCTTCCGTCGCCTCCCCTCCGCGGCAGAGGATGGACCCGTCCGGACCCGCAATCTGACTTTTTCCCGTAAAGTGAAGCGATTTTCCTCCCCGGGTTTCCGTCCCGGTCCGGTTGGCCGTGACGGCAAAAACGCGGTTCTCCAGACACCGAGTGACCATCGCCTCCTGACAGTAAGGAAGGACGAGATTCGCACAGTGGCAGATCACATCCGCGCCTTTGAGAGCCAGAATCCTCGCCGTTTCCGGGAAGATCCAGTCAAAGCATATCATGAGCCCCACGCGACAGATTTCGATGTCGTGGACGGCAGGTTCCCGATCCCCCGGATCGAACCAGAGGGTCTCCTCAAAAAAGAGATGGATCTTCCGGTACGTCGCAATATATCCCGCCGGACCGACCAGAACCGATGCGTTGTAGCACTGCTCTCCGGATTTTTCGATCAACCCGGCGATGATATGAGCATCCCTCGTCTTCGCCAGCCGACAGAGGGTCTCCGTGGTCTTTCCGAAAGGGATCTCCTCGGCCAATGCCTGAACTTCCTGCCGCGAGGTGAAATGATAACCGGTATTGCACAACTCCGGAAGGACGACCAGATCCGCATCAATTTTGTCCACAAGCTTGCAGATTTTTAGAATGTTTTGATCGATATCGCCGAGAACCGGCGCAAACTGAATGAACCCTGCCCTCATCGCCCTTCCTCCGGATGACAATTTGGATTGCATCTTAGACCAGTCGTCCGGTCTTGTAAAGGCCGGATGCCAAAACACGCAGTCCTTGGATCGGCATGGCCATTTGTACGTCTGCTTTTCTGCTGTGTCATTTTTTACGAGGGTTGTGCTACGGGAACAACCGGGATGATGGTCAACCATGGTCCGTTTTTGGAGAGATTTCTACCAAACCGAACCTGATGGTCAATAGGGTTCCTCGGGTCTGTAGGTTGGAAATACGGTTGGTAATTGTTTCTGAGATAAAAAAACAGGGGGGTGGAAATACTTCCTAACCCCCTGTTTTCATTTGGCGGGGTCGATGGGACTTGAACCCACGGCCTCCGGCGTGACAGGCCGGCGTTATAACCAGCTTAACTACGACCCCGAATAAGAAACCCTATCCCTGTTGAAACCCGATCCGGCAGCGCCCTGTGATTCGGATCGGGGCCGCCTTTCAAGGATTTCGCTATTTCCATGGTAGGCGGAACAGGACTTGAACCTGTGACTTCCACGGTGTAAGCGTGGCGCTCTCCCAACTGAGCTACCCGCCCGCATCACCTTCATTTTCGCGAGCTATCTAACAACGATTCCCCCGGTTGTCAAGAATTAATTGGTCCCTGCCGTTCACGCGGCATGGCTGCAAAGGGGCGGGAATCTTCCCCACAATGGGATCCGTTTCAGGTGCCGTCGTCTCAGCGCCGGGATTGGTCTGCGCTTTCGTTTTATCCTCCGGCAGAAGCGCATGCTTCAGGACCTCATCGACGTGCTCCACCAGGATCACTTTCAGATTTTTCAGCACATTGGCCGGAACATCCGCCAGATCCTTTTCGTTGTCCTTGGGAATGATCACGGTCCGGATATCCCCCCGATGGGCGGCAAGCAGTTTTTCTTTCAGCCCTCCGATCGGCAGGACCCTGCCCCGGAGAGTGATCTCACCCGTCATGGCCAGATCCCCTCTGACCTTCCGTCGAATGAAGGCGGAGGCAATGGAGGTCGCCATTGCAATGCCGGCGGAGGGTCCATCCTTGGGAATCGCCCCTTCGGGTACATGGACATGGATATCCGTCTCCTTGTAGAAACCTTCCGTCAACCCGAATTGTCCCGCCCGAGCACGAACGTAAGTCAGCGCCGCCTGCGCCGACTCCTGCATGACGTCGCCCAACTTTCCGGTCAAAATCATCTTTCCGGTCCCCTTCATGATGGAGACTTCAATGACCAGCAGTTCCCCGCCCACTTCAGTCCAGGCAAGGCCGATTGTAAGGCCGATTTCATCCCGTCCCTCCGTCTCCCCGTGACGGAATTTCGGCACGCTCAGGTACCCCTGAATGGATTTTGAGGAGATCCGGATACGGTTTTTCCCGCCGTCAGTCACGATCTTCCGGGCGACCTTTCGGCAGATCGACGCGATCTCCCGCTCCAGATTCCGGACCCCCGCTTCCCGGGTATATTGACGGATGATCGTGAGCAATGCCCCGTCCGTAAAAACGACGCCGTTTCCCTTCAAACCGTTCGCTTCCATCTCCTTGCGGACGAGGAACCGCTTGGCGATATTGAGCTTTTCCGGCTCCGTGTATCCGGCCAGGCGAATGACCTCCATTCGGTCCTGCAACGGCGCGGGAATGGTCTGCAAGACATTGGCCGTGGTAATGAACATGATATCGGAGAGGTCGTAGTCGACTTCCAGATAATTGTCGTTGAAGGCACAGTTTTGCTCCGGATCGAGGACCTCCAACAGTGCGGAGGAGGGATCCCCCCTGAAA
>JAPLJW010000003.1 GCA_026388365.1 Deltaproteobacteria bacterium
AAGTAGGGGGGTCAGGTCTTGAAATTTAGCGTTTTTCCCGCAAAACGCTAAATTTCAAGACCTGACCCCCGCCCCTCCCGGACCGCGGCGGCGATCCCTTCCGCATCAATTCCGTACATCCGCCGGAGCTCCTTTTGGGTGGCCTGCGGGGCGAACTCATCCGAAATACCGAGGCGTCGGACGGAAATGCCGATGATCCCCTTTTCCGCGAAGAGTTCGAGGACGGCGCTGCCGAAGCCTCCCATCATGGCATTTTCCTCGACGGTGATGATCCTCTTGAGCTCCAGCGCGGTGTCGCAGAGGAGTTCCGCGTCGAGGGGTTTGACGAACCGGGCGTTGATGACCCGGATGGGAATTCCTTCGGCTTGAAGCATTCCGGCAGCGGCCAGGGCCGGGTGGCAGCAGTTCCCGATGGCGACCACGGCGGCCGTCGCGCCCGGGGGATTGAAAAGGATTTCGCCTTTTCCGACGGGGATGGCCCGGGGGTACTCGTCCAGCGGTGTGCCTACTCCGGTTCCCCGGGGGTAGCGCAGGGAAACGGGGCGGCCGCAGCCCGCGGCGGTCTTCAGCATGTGCTGGAGTTCGTTTTCGTCTCTCGGCGCCATGACGATCAGGTTTGGGACGGTGCGGAGGAAGGCGAAGTCGAACAGTCCGTGGTGGGTGGGGCCGTCGGCCCCGACGAAGCCGCCCCGGTCCAACGCCAGGACTACGGGCAGCTTCTGCAGGCAGACGTCGTGGATCACCTGGTCGTAGGCGCGCTGCATGAAGGTGGAATAGATCGCGACGATCGGGACGAACCCCTGCGTGGCGAGACCGGCGGCAAAGGTGACCCCATGCTGCTCGGCCATTCCCACATCGTAGAACCGGGAGGGGAATTCGCCGGCGAAATGGTCGAGTCCCGTTCCCTCGGACATGGCCGCCGTGATTGCAACGATCCGCGGATCCTCCTCGGCCAGCGTCACGACCGTCCGGCCAAATACCTTCGTATAGGAAGGGGGCGCCGGCGAACCGCCGGCGGCGACGGTTTCCCCCGTGTCGATGTCAAACGGCGGGATGCCGTGAAACCGGGTGGGATCATTTTCGGCGAATTTGTAGCCCTTTCCCTTCTGCGTCACCACGTGGACGAGGATGGGTCCTTCCAGCGTTCTGACGTTTTTAAGGTTCTGGATAAGATGGTCGAGGCGATGTCCCTCCAAGGGCCCCACATAGGTGAAGCCCAACTCCTCGAAGATCGCCCCGGGGACGAAGAAGGTTTTTAGCGACTCCTCCACCTGGCGGGAGAACTTCAGCATCTGTTCGCCGATGCCGGGAACCGATTTGAGGAAGGTCCTGACCTCCGCCCTGATCCGGCTCACCGTCTGGCCGGTCATGATCCGGTTCAGGTAGGATGAGAGGGCGCCCACATTGGGAGAGATGCACATCTCGTTGTCGTTGAGGATGATGATCAGGTTCTTCTTGCGGTCCCCGACCCAGTTCAGCCCCTCGAAGGCCATCCCGGCGGATATGGC
>JAPLJW010000137.1 GCA_026388365.1 Deltaproteobacteria bacterium
AGACCTGACCCCGTTACGTCCCCGTTACGTTATTCTTCCGGCGGGGACGGATCAATAGACATATCCTCCCCATCCGGTCGCGGAACAGGCGGGCGCGTCACAGCGGCCGCCGGCGGGGTCGCCTCGATCATCTTCACATCCCGCACCTCCGCCCCGGGAAAGACGTCGAGGATCTTCCGGACAAGCGGGTGGGAAAGCGCCTCCCGCCGTATCTCCTGGAGGCGGTGGTTTTTCGCCGCCCGGCCGCTTCCGTTTCCATTCCCGTTACGGGGGGTTGTCGGGCCGGCCGCATCGGGCGCTATCGCCTGGATCTCCAGGGCCGTCTCCCGCCGGAAAAATTGCCGGCCGTATTCACCAAGATCTGTCTGCCGCCTGAGCACGTCATCGAAAAACAGATACCCTTTTTCAAAACCGATCCGGAGACGACCCTCTTCGCAGCAGAGGCAATTCCCCGATTCGAGCTTGGCGCAGAGGGCCGGATCCTGACGCTTTACAAACTCCTTGAAGCCCTGCCATTCCCCGTCCGGGGATTTCCCGCCGACCGGTTCCTTGCCTTGGACGGCTTTCGGATGACCCTTCGCCTGACCCGCCTCCGCTTCGGTCCGGTAAGGCGCGCGCGCCTCAGCCGCAGGGATTGCCCCGCCATTTCCGTAAGCGTTGCGACCCGCCGGCGTTCCGGCCGCCGCAGCGTCCCCCCCGTTCCCCGATCTTGCCTGCATTCCCGCGGCGCCCGTCCGGGCCGCTGTCCCCCCCCGCTCTCCACTGCCCACTTTTTCCGACGGCTGGGCCGCGCCGGAGCCGCCGCCGGAGCCCCCCGGTGTCGTCCCGCCCCCGAGCCGCCTCTCCAGCCCCTCCATCCGGGCGAGGACCGCCTCAATCGGGATCAGGGGCGAAAGGTAGGCCATCCGGCAGAGAACCGCCTCCAGGTTCAGACGCGGGTTCATGCTCCGGCGGACGCTTTCCTCCTCGGCCATCAGGATCTCCAGATAGCGCTGGAGGGTATCGGTCGCCTGCCCCGCCGCCTGAGCCTTGAGTTTGATCGCCTCTTCCGCAGGGAGATCGACCAGGGCGTCCCTCTCCCCCGCGATCCCGGTGAAGAGCAGGTTCCGGAAGTGGCCGAGGAGCGTCTGATAGAAATAGCGCATGTCGAGGCCGGCGTTGTACGCCTCGTCTATGATCGTGAGACAGCGGCCGGCGTCCCGGGCGAGGACCGCTTCGGAAAGGACAAAGAGAAAACGCCGATCCGACCGTCCGAGGATCTCCTCCACCGCCTGGTCCCCGATCTCGGCGCCTGCGTAGGAGATCACCTGGTCAAAGATGCTCTGGGCGTCGCGGAGGCTCCCGTCCCCCGCCTCGGCGATCCAGGAAAGGCCGTTGTCGCTGATCCGGATCTTCTCTTCCGTTGCGATCTTCTTCAGATTCTCAGTGATCTGTTTCAGCGGGATTCGCCTGAAATCAAAGCACTGGCAGCGGGAGAGGATCGTCGCCGGCACCTTCTGGGTCTCCGTCGTCGCGAAGATGAAGATCACGTGGGCGGGCGGCTCTTCCAG
>JAPLJW010000251.1 GCA_026388365.1 Deltaproteobacteria bacterium
GAAGGTCCGCCCCCCGCTCCGCGGCAATCCTTGCGGCCGCGGCAAGCGTTTCCGGATCGCAGCCGAAGAGCTGGACTCCGAGCGGCCGGTCCCCGTGCGAAGAAACCAGGTAGCGGAGGGTCTTGCCGGTTCCCCGGACAAGCCCGGTGGCGCTGATCATCTCGGTAAACGCCAGGCCGCAGCCGAACGAACGGGCGACCGTCCGGAAGGGAAGATCGGTGATCCCAGCCATCGGGGCGAGAAAAACGTTGTTCTTCAAATGTAGACAACCGATGTTCATAAACCTTTCCCAAATAAAACGTTTTCAAAACCGTTCACGGGGATTCCGTGCCGCCATGCGGCGACCAGCCCTCTCCAGCTCCTCAGGCGTGTTGATCCCCATGACCTCCACCGGATCGGGCGCCAGAGACGAACTCGCTTGCAGTCCATTATTGCAAGCAATTTCGACAATATCCGTCAGATAATATTCCCTCTGGGCGTTCCGGTTGCCGAGACCGGCGACCGCAGGGAACAGGAAGCGGCTCTCCACGCAGTAAATCCCCGTATTGATCTCGCGGATCTTTTTCTCCTCCGGCGCAGCATCTTTTTCTTCCACGATCTTCAAAACGCGTCCGCCATCTGCCTTGACCACCCGGCCATAACCGGACGGGTTCTCCGGAATCGTCGTCAGAACCGTGACCGTCGCCCCCTCGTTCCGATGCCGGTCGTACAGGGACCTGACCGTCTCCGGCCGAATCAGCGGGACATCGCCGCAGAGGATGACGATCGTCCCGTCATGGTCCCGGAAGGCCTCCGCCGCCTGAAGGACGGCATGGCCGGTCCCCAACTGCTCCCGCTGTTCTGCGAAGATCAGTCCCTGATCCTGGAATTCTTCGCGGATCTGCCCCGCCTGATGGCCGATGACCACAACGATCTTCTCCGAACCCGCCGCCCGGGCCGCCGCGACCGGATAGGTCAGCATGGGAAATCCGCAGAGAGGATGGAGCACCTTTGCCAGGTCGGATTTCATCCGCTTCCCTTTCCCCGCCGCCAGGATGATCGTGGAGAATCCTGGCATTCCCCAGGTATCGCCATTGCCGTTCATGACTTATCCACCCTCATGC
The DNA here is from genome assembly GCA_026388365.1 of Deltaproteobacteria bacterium. Next base: position 1,104 of record JAPLJW010000251.1, read on the forward strand.
TGTCCTTATAGTCTCTTTGTCTCTTCCCCATTTCCGGAATCCATCCGTTACGGATCCCCGCCCGCAGACCGTCGAACGATCGGGTGGGTCGAGAACTTATCAGATCTCGCAGGGAAAAGACAAACGATTTATCTTCGCCGCATTATCCGCAATATGAAAAATAATTGACAAAATGAAAATATTATTTCATAAATCAATAAAATGAAACTTCCCCGGCAGGAGCCAGGGGCATCTTTATGCTGCAAGCATATCTTGTCCGGGTTGCTGCTACATCTCCAGACGGGTGTCTGAGTAGTATGCGGCTGAATAAATCGGTTTTATTCCAGAGCGTTTTTTATTACGTCACTCGGTCGGCACTGACAAATTAGATTCTCGTCAACATTAAAATTCATAGGAGGTGATTAATGTCTAAACCCATCAGGCGTTTTCTATCTTTTTTACTGGTCCTGCAACTCATCATTCCCTATTCAACTTTTGCAGCCGCGGTCGGTGAATTTACCTCTGTTGTCGGCAACGTCACGCAGACGAGGGCGAAGGAGCTGATAACGCCCGTTGTGAAGTCGCCGATTGAAATGAAGGATTTAATCGCCACCGCTCGTACCTCCTCGGCTACGATGGTTTTTCCCGATGACAGTACGATCACGCTGTCTGAGAATACAAAACTGGAAATCAAGGAATTCCTCTTCAAAGACCAATCGCGCAGAGCCTTTTTTTCGTTGCCGATCGGCAAATTGACAGCCAACGTGCAGAAGTTCATTGGCGGAGATAACGTTTTTGAAGTTAATTCGCCTACGGTCGGCATCGGCGTCAGGGGGACGGGCTTTGAATTTGTCGAGGCCCTGAAAGACGACAAAGTCGATTCCACTGCTGAGAATCAGAGGATGGCGACCGTTAGCTGTACGGATGGTTCACTGAATTTATCAGCATTCTCTGATACCGGGGCTGTCATTTCCACAGCCACGCTTGAAGCGGGTCAGATGGCTGTCATTATCGGGGGGGTGATCACCATTTCCGCGATTGCAGCAGCGATGACAGCGGCTATAGGTGCTGCGGGCGGTACAGGCACCGGAACGGGTGGTGCAGCAGCAGGCGGTGCGGCGGCGGCAACGGGCATGTCAACGGCTGCCATCGCGGGAATCGCGATTGGCGGGGCGGCGGTTATCGGTGGTGCTGCAGCTTTGGCCGGTGGAGGTGGCGGCAGTAGCGGTACAACGCCGCCAACAACATCTTGCAGTAATACAGACGGAAGATGGAGCGGTCCGTTTTCAGGAACAGCATGTGGAGTTTCAGATAGCGGCACTTGGGTCATGACTTGCTCAAGATGTTCCTGTCCTGGTACCTGGACCAGTAATAGGGGTTCTAGTGCCGTAACTTGCACTATTTCAGACAACCGTATATCTTGTAACGTGAATGGTTTTGGTTGCACAGGAAATCCATGCCAACTAAATGCATCCGGGACTATCAGTGGCAATAGCGTCAGCGGTACATATGGCGGTGGTAACTGTGACGCAACCGGAAGTTGGACTGGTAATCGTAACGGCTCTGTCACGGTCAGATGGTAAGGAGGAGAGCGAACATGAAACTCAAAAAAAATTATACCCTGATGAAACCATTTATTGCTCTTGCCCTCGTATTGCTGGCGGCGGGATGCGGCGGCACGGACGGCAGTGTCGGCAGCGGCCTCACCGACACAGGCGCCATAACGGCTCAACTGAACTGGAGCGACGACACAAGCGCCATAACGGATAAACTTAACTGGGGCGGCGATGCGGGCCCACATATCCTTTCAGCCCCCGTGGGGTCAGCCCCCGTGGGGGTTGTGACGGTCAGGATGATCGTGTCGGGAACCGGCATGTCTGATGTTCAAAAGGACTTCGCCGCAGCGGTCGGCCAGGGAACCGTGGACAACATACCTGCCGGTAGCAGCCGGACCGTCACGGTAAAGGGGCTGGAAGCGAGCGGCAATGCGATCTATCAAGGCGCAATAAGCAATATCACCATTGTTGCCGGTCAGACGACTGATGCAGGAACGATTACCATGCAGCCGCTCACAACTCCGCCCTCCACACCAACCGGCTTTGCGGTGACCGCTGCTTCCTCATCCCAGATCAATCTCTCCTGGAATGCATCGACCGGAGCGACCGGTTACAAAATATACAAAGGCGGATCTTATCTGAAATCCGTGACCACCACATCAACTTCAGATACGGGGCTTAGCCCCGCCACTAACTACTGCTACTATTTAACTGCCTATAACGCTGCGGGAGAATCCACGCAGACGAGCCAGGTTTGCGCTATAACCCTTGGCGCCCCTGTCACGACCACGGGAACGTGGCGACTTTTGGGCAGATGCTCGGGCTCATCTTCCGATGCCTGGGACCTCTTGGTTAATTTGAATGAAACTTCCGGCGGGAATTTTACGGGAAGCGGTACAGGCACCGACTATACCGGGACGCCTTTACAGGTGTCTATAAGCGGAAATTATAACAGCACATCAAAATTGATCAGCCTAACGATAACCACCACTTCCCCCGGTGTTTCCTGCGTAAGAAAGGATACAATGTCGACCACCTTAACCTCTAATGATACCGGATATATCACGGCGACACAAACCCAAGTTTGCGGATGCACCGCACAGATAAGGATGATAAAGCAATAGGAGAGGAAATCGCAAGGTGATGCATCATTTAGGGGGGGGGAAGTTTAACACCCCCCTTCTTTTTATTAAACTGTGGATTTCGATTGTGCTCTTATTGCCGGTCTGTTCTCTCCATGCTGGAGAAGAAGAAATACCGTTTACAAATCGGGAAGCTCCGAAGTCGGCGCCGATCACGCTGACCCTGGAGCAGTCCGTTGATCAGGCGCTCTTGAACAACCGGAATATCACCAGCTCAAAGTTCAGCGCGGAGTTGCAACAGCACTCGGTCACAGCGGCCAAGTCCGATTTTGATGTGAAGATAACACCGGGCGTCAACACGAATGCCTATATGGGCGGTAAAAATGTCGGCGCCGGGGTCGCGATCAAGAAGAAATTCGAAACCGGGGCCACCGTATCGTTGAACCCCACCGTGAATGTGATGGATCAGCAATACTGGAACGAAGTCAGTCTAACCGTCGAACAGCCCCTTTTCAAGGGCTTTGGAGAGGATGTCAACCTTGACAATATCCGCAGCGCTGAATTTTCAAAGGAGAATGCCGTCAGAAATATCTGTCAGACCAAGGCGAATATCAGCCTGGAAATGATCACAACCTTTTACAATGCTGTTAAACATAGAGAAATCAAAAATTTATATGATGTTATGGTCGCAAGGCTTCAAGGTCATGCGGCCGTGGCCATGGCCAAGGGCAAGGTGGGCTTGGCTACTCCTATGGAAACCTATCGGGCGGAAATCCAATTGAAAGAAGCCGAAGACTCGGCAACGCAGGCGTCGGAAGCCTATCTGGATGCCCTGGATCGAATCAAAGTCATTCTGTCACTGCCCTTGAAAACGGAAATCGCCTTGGCTGCCCCTGTCCCGCCCGATTATACGCCAATGGAACTTTCCACTGCCATCGATGCAGCACTGAAAAACAGAATTGAAATTGAACAGGCAAGAGCAGAGATTCAGGAAGCCGAGCGAAAGTCCCTGGTGATGAAGCAGAACACCCTGCCGGGCGTCAATCTCGTCATGAGCGTCGGGCAATATGACGTGGCGGATACCTTCGGTCAAGCCGCGACGCTTCGCCAGAACCGCTGGAATGTGGCGTTGCAGGGTTCGACGGATTTACAGCGGACCGCCGAAAAGGCGGCCTATCAGCAAAGTCTCCTGAACGTCAAGATGCTCCGTCTGGGCCTTGACAACAGGATGGAAGAGATCGGCAAGCAGGTCCGAAAACAGTGGAACGCCTTTAAGGAAGACGAAAAACGCATCCGAATCAGAAAGGAACAGATGCAGCAGGCCAGGGAGAAGCTGGCCTTGGCCGAGGTGAAGTATGCGCACGGTATGACGGATAATTTTGACGTGATTGAGGCGGAAACGGAACTCCAGCGGGCAAAGGTCATGCTGCTGACCTCAGAAATGGATTATGCCGTCGGAACATATAACATGAAAGCCATTTTAGGAACGTTGCTGCCCAAAAACTGAATGAACCGATTGAAGAAATACTGGAAACACTGCCTGGTGTCCACCATTATTCTGGTTTTGATCCTGGTCATTACGCAGTTCGTTCTCTCCAGGCATTCCGAACCGGATCTGCAATTGGCAACGGCTGCAGTTGCCAGTTTCGATATCAACATCAATACCATCGGGGCGCTGGATACGGAACGGTCCCACATTGTTTCCTCTGCCATTAAAGGCGACAAAGGGAAAATTATTTTTTTGGTGGATGACGGCGCCATCGTCAAAAAAGGGGATGACTTGGTCCGTTTTGACCCCACCCAGTTTGAAAATGAAATCCTCCGCCTGACGGGCGAATTGAAAAGCAGGGAGGCGGTGGTCGACGCCCGGAAACAGGTCTTGGCATGGGAGAAGAGCCAGGCGGAAGGAATGATTCGGAATGCTGAGTTCGACATGCAGGATGCGAAACGGGAATACAGCCGTTATATATCCTATGTAACAGATCTGGAGGATCTCGGTAAAAAAGGATTTCATTACCCGAATGAGATTACCCAGGGGAAAAAAAAGGCCGAGCAACTCCATAACAAGCTTCAGAAAGGTGAAACCACCCTTGATCAGGTTCAAAAAGAAGCCGTTTTCAAAATCGCTGCAGCCGCAGCCGAGTTGGGAAAGGCACAAATCGAATTGGAAACCTGCCGGGCGGCTCTAATAGATGCCCGGAGTGAATTGAATAAATCCGTTGTTCGTGCGCCCTTTCCCGGCATTGTGGTCCACTATGAAATGTTTCGCGACAACCTCAAAAGGAAACCGCGCGTAGGCGATACGGTATGGCAGAATCAGCCCTTGCTCTATTTGCCCGATATATCGGCCATGATTGTCCATACGCAGGTGCGGGAAGTGGATCTCCACAAAATCTCCAAAGGACAAAACACGACTATCCAGGTGGATGCCTATCCTGACATCCGGTTTGCCGGCACCGTAACGGCGATCGGCGTTCTGGCCACGGATAACCTGGAAGGGGGCAGGGGTGAAAAATACTTTCAGGTGACCGTCGCCATGAGCGGTGAAGATGTCCGTTTAAGGCCCGGCATGACGGCCCGGGTATACATCCACACGGATGCGGTGAAAAATGTGTTGACGGTGCCGACCTATGCGGTTTTCAATGATGGCGGGCAGAAGGTCTGTTATATCCATCAGGGAAGCGGTTTAATCAAAAGAGATGTGAAGGTCGGCAGGCAGAATGAAGATGTGATCGAGATCGTTTCCGGATTGCGCAACGGCGACAGGATCAGTCTGATCAAGCCCGCTACGCCATAAATGACGGCTTCGCAAAAAGTCCGGATGCTGCGTTGCGCTTCATCCTGCCTCTGCTTTCGCAGGGGCAGGCTTATTGCGGCGTACGACACAGTACGCCTCATTCCTCTGGATTCGCGCGCCTTGTCTGCAGCCTTTTTACGAAGCCGCCCCATTTTCACAACTTTCAAAACATTTTAAGAGGTTGTCATAAACGAAATAATGCCGAATCTCATTGAGACCGAAAAAATCTGCAAGGATTTTCAGATTGGTTCATCCAAAATCCAGGCTCTGAGGAATATCGATTTCCATGCGAATAAGGGCGACTTTGCAGCTATCATGGGCGCTTCCGGATCGGGTAAATCGACGCTTCTGTATATCCTGGGATGCCTGGACCGACCCACATCAGGCACCTACTTCCTGAACGGGCAGAATGTCAGTCACACCACCGACAGGGAGCTCTCCCATATCCGTGCCAGCCGCATCGGGTTCATTTTTCAAACGTTTAATCTTCTTCCCCAGCTCAACATCTATGAAAATGTGGAAGTTCCTTTTCTCTACGGATCTTTTGACGGAGAAGAGATTGAAGAAAGAGTGATCCGTGCGATCCGCCGGGTGGGACTCCTGAACAGACTTAAACATAGGCCTTCCGAACTTTCCGGCGGTGAAATGCAGCGCGTGGCCATTGCCAGAGCGATTTGTATAGATCCCGTTCTCATTCTGGCCGATGAGCCGACAGGGAATCTCGACTCGCAGTCCGGGATAGATATTTTGAGAATATTTGAAGAGCTGCACGATCACGGGGCAACCATCCTGCTGGTAACCCATGCCTGGGAAGTGGCCGCTTTTGCCGGGAGAAAGTTGACTCTGAGAGATGGTCAATTTATTGAGACATAACCGCTTACTGAAGAAGCCGGTTAAAGTCATTAACATTGCCTTACGTTCGCTGCTGCAGCACAAACTCAGGACGGCGCTCAGCATCCTCGGGGTGATCTGCGGCGTCATGGCAGTCATGACCATGATTTCAATCGGCGAAGGGGCAAAGCGGGAGGCGCTGGTCCAGATTGAACAATTAGGGACAAAAAACATTTACATCAAAGCGATTGCGTTGACCGATGCGCAGAAAAAAAAGGCGATGGAAAGGCGCTCGCCGGGGCTGGGCGCCAGTGACGCCGAGCGGATTAGACGTGAGTGTCCGGGTGTGACGGATGTTGCATATTTAAAGGAGCTGAAGGTCTCCGTTATGGCGGCAGCCAAGGAGATATCCCCTCAAGTCGTTGCCTGTTCCGCGAATTATTCCGGAGTGCAATCGATCCACGTCTCTCAGGGTCGCTCCCTCGCCGAACAGGACATGGCGCAGAAAAATCAGGTTTGCGTTCTGGGCGACAGGGTGGCTAAAAATCTCGGTCTTCAGGGGCACGTGGGAAATTTTGTCAGAATAGAGAACTGCCTTTTCAAAGTTATCGGTCATCTGCAACGATTTGACAGGAAAGCAGTAAAGTTCGGTGCGATAACAGCCAGAAACTACAACGACATGGTCATTATCCCGTTGGCGGTCGCGGCAATGTTTGACGAAAACTTATCGGTCAGTCGCATACCAATATCTTCAGAATTGACGGAAATCATCGTCCAGGTCAGAACTGCTGACCAAGTTGATTATACCGCCAAAGTCATCAGACGCATCATGGAGCACGCCCACGGCGGGGCTGAAGACTATCAGATTGTCGTTCCCCAGGAACTTTTGCAGCAATCGCAAAAAATACAGCGGACGTTCAATGTTGTGCTGGGAAGCATTGCCCTCATTTCGTTGCTGGTCGGCGGTATTGGGATTATGAACATCATGCTCGCCACTGTGTCGGAGCGCACCAGAGAAATCGGCATCCGTCGATCGCTGGGCGCCACTCAGCAGGATATTATTATTCAGTTTCTTACGGAAGCAATCATCCTGACCTTTTCCGGGGGCCTCATCGGCGTCCTGACAGGAACCTTCTGTGTGTGGCTGGTCTCCACCATAGCAAAGTGGGCAACAGCCATCACTATGCTCTCGCTGATTCTTCCCCTGTTAACGTCCGTCCTCATTGGCATTTTTTTCGGATTATATCCCGCCTATCTTGCCGCAAAAATGGATCCGATCGTAGCTCTGCGTCATGAATAATATAGAAATAGATGTATGAAGAATAAAGAGGCTGATTGGTTTATTCAGGCATGGCGGAAGATATTTTATCGCTTTAAAGGAAAGGAATAGAGTAATTTTCGAATGTATTTTTGGTAAGTTGTAAGAGGTAAGTTGTTTCCTTCTTGGGATTTGTTTGACTCCGGTGCCGTTTTTCGATATGTGTGGGCCACACGTTAACAAACAGCGGAAGGAGACCCTTTATGACCCATGTCCTGCTCATCGGCAACGGGGCCCGCGAACATGCGATCGCCGAAGCGATTCGGCGATCGGGACGGAACCCCCGCCTCTATTCTTTCATGAAAACGAACAACCCCGGCATCGCCTCTCTTTCGGAAAAGGTCCGGCTCGGCCGGTACGATGATCCGGAGGCTGTCGTCGCTTTCGCCCGCGAGGCCGATGTCGCCTTCGCCGTCGTCGGCCCCGAAGATCCCCTGAACCACGGCGTCGTGGACGCCCTCGCGGCAGCAGGCATTCCGGCGGTGGGACCGACCCGCTCCCTGGCCCGCCTGGAAACGTCGAAGTCTTTCACACGAAACCTGCTCGAAAAATACGGCATCCCCGGCAACCCGCGTTTCCGGAATTTCCATTCATCTGACGGCATCGAGGCCTTCTTCAATGAACTTGACGGTATCGTCCTCAAACCGGACGGTCTGACCGGCGGCAAGGGGGTCCTTGTTCAGGGGGACCATTTCCGGACGCACGCGGAGGCCCTCGACCTCTGCCGCGACATTCTGAGGAGTCATCCCGGCGTCACCGTGGAGGAGAAATTGGAGGGGGAGGAATTCTCCCTGCAATGCCTCTGCGACGGCCGGACGGTCGTGGCAACCCCCCCGGTTCAGGATCACAAACGGCGCTTCGTCGACGACCGCGGACCGAATACGGGCGGGATGGGTTCCTATTCAGCGACCGACCATCTCCTCCCCTTCCTGGACGCCTCCGCCGTAGCCGAAGGGCTCGCCATCACCCGGAAGGTCGCCGAGGCGATCCGCCGGGAGACGGGCGTCCCCTACAAGGGGGTCATGTACGGCGGTTTCATGAGCACCCGTTCCGGGGTGAAGCTGATCGAATACAACGCCCGCTTCGGAGATCCCGAAGCGATGAACATTCTCCCCCTCCTCCGGACCGATTTTATCGATATCTGCCGGGCGATCATCGACGGACAGTTGGACCGCCTGGATATTGTATTTGAAAAAAAGGCGACGGTGTGCAAATATGTCGTCCCGAAGGGCTACGGTCTCCCCCAGGATGACTCCGAAGCCGCTTTCACATCCTCCCGGCTCGAGATCGGCGATGTGCGAGACGCGCAGCTCTACTATTCATCGATCGATCAGCGGCCGGACGGTCTTTACATGACCCCATCGCGGGCGATCGGCGTTGTCGGGATCGCCGACAGCCTGGCGGAGGCGGAACGGATCGCCGAAAGGGCCGTCGGCGCCATCCGGGGTCCCGTGGACCACCGGCAGGACATCGGCACCGAACCGCTCATCCAGAAGCGGATCCAACACATGAAGATGCTCAAGGCAGAACCCATATAACAGGAGGGCAACATGCAACGGAACGACATCAAGCGGGTACTGATCAGCGTGACGGACAAGAAGGGGATCGTCGAATTCGCCCAGGGGCTCCAGCCCTTTGGCGTGGAGATCCTCTCCACGGGCGGAACGGCGGCACAGCTGAGGAAAAGCGGCGTCCCGGTCACCGACGTGTCGGATTACACCGGCTTTCCGGAGATGATGGACGGGAGGCTCAAGACCCTCCATCCGAAGATCCACGGCGGTCTTCTCGCCCTACGGGACAACGAGGGACACATGAACGCCCTCCGGGAACACGGGATCAACCTGATCGATATGGTCGTCATCAACCTCTACCGCTTCGAGGACACGGTCGCCAAGGAGGGCTGCACCCTGGAGCACGCCATCGAAAACATCGACATCGGCGGCCCCACGATGCTCCGCGCGGCCTCCAAGAACTACCGCTTCGTCTCCGTCGTGACCGATCCGGAGGATTACCCGAAGATTCTCGCGGAGATGAAAGAGACGGGGGGAAAGATCTCCGAAGCGACCAACTTTGAGCTGGCCAAGAAAACCTTCCAGCTCACC
>JAPLJW010000029.1 GCA_026388365.1 Deltaproteobacteria bacterium
GAGGACGTCGCCGACCGCCTCAACATCTACGTCATCAAGCGCACGTTATAGGAGACCGCCATGTTTGCCGTTTTTCTGACCAGCGGTTTGTTCCTCGGATGGTCGCTCGGGGCCAACGACGCAGCGAACGTCTTCGGAACCGCCGTCGGCACCCGGATGATCAGCTTCAAGAAGGCCGCGATCTTCTGCGGGATCTTCGTCATCCTGGGGGCCGTCATCAGCGGGGCGGGCGCCGCGAAGACCCTGGGCGAGCTGGGCGCCGTAAATGCGATCGCCGGCGCCTTCGTCGTGGCGCTGGCCGCCGCCGTCACCGTTTACTGGCTCACCGTCCTTGGATATCCCGTCTCCACGACGCAGGCCATCGTCGGGGCGATCATCGGCTGGGACCTCTTTTCCGGGGCCCTCATCGATTACGGCTCTCTCGAGAAGATCGTCCTGAGCTGGTTCATCAGCCCGGTACTCGCGGGGATCTTTTCCGCGCTGCTCTACAAGGCGATCGCCCATCTGATCAAGCATTTGAAGGTACACATGTTCCTTCTGGATTCCCTCACCCGGTCGGGCCTGCTCCTCGCGGGGATCGCCGGCGCCTATTCGCTGGGGGCCAACAACATCTCCAATGTGGTCGGGATCTTCGTCCCCATCTCCCCCTTTGCGGACATCTCCTTTTTCGGGTGGTTCAAGCTCAACGCGGCGCAGCAGCTCTTCCTGCTCGGGGGCGTGGCCATTGCCGTGGGGGTGTTCACCTACGGCAAGAAGGTCATGCTGACCGTCGGGGAGGGGATCACGGAGATGTCGCCGGTCGCGGCCCTGGTGGCGGTTCTGGCCAACGCGGTGGTTCTGTTTCTCTTCGCGTCGCGGGACCTGCAGACCTTTCTCCTCGGCCACGGCCTACCGGCCTTTCCGCTGGTCCCCGTCTCCAGTTCCCAGGCGATCGTGGGTTCGGTCATCGGGATCGGCCTGATCAAGGGGGGGAGGGGGATCCGCTGGCGGATGCTCGGCGAGATCAGCGTGGCGTGGATGGCAACACCGATCGTCGCCGTCCTGATCAGCTTCATCTCCCTGTTCATCCTCCAGAACGTCTTTCAGCAGAAGACCTACATCCCCGTCGAGTACCAGGTGACGGCGGAGGCGGAGCAGCGGATCCGGGCGGCGGGGCTCCGGACGGACCATCTGGCGGATCTTCAGAAGAAGACCTTTCCCACGGCTTCTCAGTTTCAGAGGGAACTTTCCCGGCGGGTGATCCTGAACGCCCGCGAGATGAGCATCGTCATGTCGGCGACGGAGATCGACCGGACGATGGTAACGAGCCAGTCGGTCAACCGGGCCAACGGATCCACCCTCAAGGATGAACAGAAGAGGGCGTTACAGAAGCTGTGGGGAAAAACCTTTGAACACCGCTGGCAGATCGAGAAGGCACTGGCGGAACTCTCCCCGGCATGGAGGATGAAGCCGGGAGACCCGGAGCAGAACCATGAAGTCATGGCCGATCTGGATTACGTTTACCGTCTGATCCGGGCGACCGATTAGCGCGGGCGAAACGGGTGCGGATGGTCCCTGCAATTTCACCTTGACAGGCTGGACGGGGGAGTATAAGGGGAACCTCTATATGCCGTTTCAGGTTCAGACTCGTCGTCCGCGGGGGAAACTTCATCCCGGCGACCGATTGTAGAGGAAGAGCGGCCTGCAGCAGGACGGAAGCTGCAAGGAAGTTAAAAAAGCATACTAAGGAGGTAAAGGAAATGGCTGTAGAGGTGAAAGCCCCGATGCCGGGAAAGATCCTGGAAGTTCTGGTCAAGGTCGGCGATCAGGTGAAGGAAGACGACGAGGTCGTCATGCTTGAGGCTATGAAGATGGAAAATCCGATTTACGCCCCCGCCGGCGGGACCGTAAAGGAGATCAAGGTCAAGGCCAACGACAGTGTCGATACCGATCAGGTGATGATCATCATCGTGTAGCCCTTCCGTTCCCGGACATTTTCCGGATGAACGAAAACAAAACAGGCGCGTGCCGCGGCATGCGCCTGTTTTTTAATCCGGGATATCGGCGGCCGACATCAGCAGGCTTTTTCGACCTCGCACAGACACGCCTCGATGATCTCCAGCGCCCGGTCCATCTCCTCCCGGGTGATCGTCAGGGCCGGCGTCAGCGTGAGGATGTTCCCCATCGTGAGCTTGAAACTGAGCCCCCGGCTGAGGGCGGCGTACATCACCGCCTCCGCTTCCTCCGTCGCCCGCTCTCCGGTCGTCCGGTCCTTGACCAGTTCAATCCCTAAAAAGAGCCCCAGGCCGCGGACATCACCGATCAGGGCATGGCGTTCCATCATCCCCGCCATCCGCCCAAGGGCGTGCTGCCCGAGTTCCCGGGCATGTTCCGCCAGGCGGTTTTCCTCGATGAATCGGATGGTGGCCAGGGCCGCGGCGCAGGCGACGGGGTTCTTTTCGTGGGTGTAGTGGCCCAGGGCGCGGTTACCCGCGACGTCGAGACCCTCCCGGGCAATCAGGGCCGCAAGGGGCAGGACGCCGCCGCCCAGCCCCTTGCCGATGACCAGCATGTCGGGGATCACGTCAAAATTCTCACAGGTGAACATCCGGCCCGTCCGGCCGAGGGCGTGGGGGATCTCGTCGAAGATGAGCAGCGCGCCGTGGCGGTCGCAGGCCTTCCGAATGATCTGCCAGTATTCGGGCTTCGGGATGTAAGGGGTGCTCCGGATCGGTTCGGCGATCACCGCAGCGATATCCCCCTCCTTCTCCAGAACGTATTCCACGTAACGGGCGCACATCATGTCGCAGCCGCCGCGGCCGCGGCACTCGTAGATGCAGCGGTATTCGTCGGGAGGCGGCACATGCTCCGTGCCGGGCAGCAGCGGGCCCATGTCCTGCCGGAAGATCGCCTC
>JAPLJW010000282.1 GCA_026388365.1 Deltaproteobacteria bacterium
GAAAGAGGTTATCGTGACGGACACCGTTCCCCTGCATGAGAAGGCGAAGGCCTGCAGCCGCATCAAGGTCCTCTCCGTTTCGGGCCTCCTCAGCGAAGCTGTCCGAAGGATCTATTACAACGACTCAGTGAGTTCATTATTTATTTAGGAGGAATTTCCATGGAGGCGACTGAATTAAAGGCCTTTACCCGCAAGGAAACCGGCAAGGGTCCGGCGAGGCGTTTCAGAAAAGAAGGATCGATTCCGGCCGTGTTTTACGGCCGCGGCGAGGAGGCCATTCACCTTTCGGTCAATGCGGCCGAACTGCTGAAGGTGGTCAAGGCGAAAAAGGACAACATTTTCATCAAGCTTCTGATCGAAGGAGAAAAACACCTGGAAAAGCTTTCCCTGATGAAGGAACTCCAGATCGAACCGGTCAGCAGGCGGTTTTATCATGTCGATTTTTATGAAGTCCGCATGGATCACAAGTTGACGCTGGATGTTCCCCTCCGTTTCGCCGGCATTCCCGTCGGCGTTCAGAGCGGCGGCGAGCTCCAGCATCTGAAGCGTGACCTGAAGGTCTCCTGTCTTCCATCCGTTCTGCCCGAATTCATCGAAATCGACGTCACCGGTCTGGAAATCGGCGACTCGATCAGGGTACAGGACATCCGGGTACCGGAAGGCATTACAGTTCTTGATCCGGGAGATGTGGGCGTGGCGATGGTGGCCGTGATTAAGATTTCCGTACCGCAGCCTGAGGTCGAAGCAGCGGAAGGAGAAGCCACCGCGGAAGGGGAGCCTGCGGCTGAGGGAGAAACCTCTCCCAAGGGGGACGAGAAAAGCTGACGACACCTCTGATCGTCCCTGTGCAGAATGATCGAGGGGCACTGCACACGCAACTTCGGGGGGTGGTGTGAAGTTAATCGCAGGACTGGGAAATCCGGGGATCCGATATCGAATGAGCCGGCACAACGCGGGTTCCCTGGTCTTGGACCAGTTGGCGCTGCAACAGAACATATCCCTTGATCAGAACCTTTTTAATGCCCATATCGGAAAGGGAAAGATAGCCGGCAGCCGCGTCCTGCTTGTCCAGCCGCAGACATTCATGAATCTGAGCGGCATCGCGATCCGGGAACTGGCGGACTATTTCCGGATAGACATTGGAGATCTCATCGTTGTTCATGATGATCTGGATCTGTCTTTTCGGACGATCCGTTTGAAGGCGGGCGGAGGTCACGGAGGACATAAGGGTCTAATCTCCATCATGGATCATCTTGGCGGGAGGGAATTCTTGAGAGTCAGGCTCGGCATCGGAAGACCGGCCCGCAAGACCATGGTCGAGGGGTATGTCCTGGAACCTTTCTCTAAAGAAGAGATGGCTTGTCTCCCGCAACTGACCATCAAGGCTGCGGAGGCCGTGACGGACATCCTGACCTCCGGGATTCAAGCCGCTATGGAAAAACATCATGGAGAAGAAAAGCCTATCTTAATCAAGGAGGATTGAATCATGTGTATCGGAAAACGCGGTCTCTGGTCTCTTTTTTATTCACTCGGCATCTTCCTTTTTTTAATGACCCCCATGGCCTTTGCCGGTGAAGCGGACATCAAGCTCCCCGATCTGACCCAGATCAGCTTCATGGGCGGCTCGCTCGGCGGGTTGACCATTCTGAACTTCGGTCTCCTCATCTGCGCGATCGGTATGATCTTCGGCTGGTTTCAGTACAACCAGACCAAGAACCTGCCGTCGCATCAGGCCATGCTGGACGTCTCCGACACGATCTGGGAAACCTGCAAGACCTATCTGTTCCAGCAGGGGAAGTTCCTCGCCGGCCTCTGGATCCTGATCGCCATCTGCATTGTTTATTACTTCATGGGTCTGCAGGGCAACACGATCGGCGCCGTTCTGATGATCCTTTTTTGCTCCATCATGGGGATCCTCGGCTCCTATGGCGTGGCCTGGTTCGGCATCCGGATCAACACCGTGGCCAACTCCCGGGCGGCCTTCGCCTCCCTGAGCGGCAATCCCCTCAGCATGGTGAATATCTGCCTGCGCTCCGGCATGAGTGTCGGCCTGCTTCTGGTCAGCATTGAACTGTTCTTCATGATCCTGATTCTGGCCTATATCCCCAAGGAGATGTCCGGCGCCTGTTTCATCGGGTTTGCCATCGGTGAATCCCTCGGCGCCAGCGCACTCCGTATCTGCGGCGGCATCTTCACCAAGATCGCCGACATCGGTTCCGATCTGATGAAGATCATCTTCCACCTGCCGGAAGACGATCCGAAAAACCCCGGTGTTATCGCCGACTGCACAGGCGACAACGCGGGCGACAGCGTCGGTCCCACAGCGGACGGCTTCGAGACCTATGGCGTTACCGGTGTCGCCCTGATCGCCTTTCTGGCCCTGGCGCTGGCTACAAATCCGGCCATGGGCGGCAAGCTGATCGTCTGGATCTTCGCGATGCGTATCCTCATGATCCTGACCTCGCTCGCCTCCTACTTCCTCAACGACGCCGCCAGCAAATCCCTCTACACCGGAAAGAAGGAGTTTGACTTTGAGCAACCCCTGACCAACCTGGTCTGGATCACTTCCTGCGTCTCCATCATCATCACCTTCATCGCAAGCTATCTCCTGTTGAACGACCTGCCCCCCGTGGGAGGTTCAATCTCCGCCTGGCTGGCACTCTCGATCATCATCAGTTGCGGCACCATCGCCGGTGCGCTGATTCCCGAATTCACCAAGGTCTTCACCAGCACAAACTCCCGCCACTGCGAAGAGGTCGTGAACGCCTCCCGCCAGGGGGGAGCGTCGCTGAACATCCTTTCCGGCCTGGTCGCCGGGAACTTCTCCGCTTTCTGGGAAGGCTTGACGATCCTGGTTTTGATGCTCATCGCCTATCTGGTCTCCCAGAGCGGTTCGGTCATGTCCCTGATGCCGGATGCCTTCAAGTTCGCCGCCCCGGTCTTCGCCTTTGGTCTCGTCGCCTTCGGTTTTCTGGGAATGGGGCCGGTCACGATCGCCGTGGACAGCTTCGGTCCCGTCTCGGATAACGCCCAGTCCATCTATGAGCTCTCCATGATTGAAAGCCGCAAGGACGCGAAGGAAGTCGTCAGGAAGCACTTTGGTTGCGAAACGGATTTCGAAAAGGCGAAACACTATCTCGAATCGGCGGACGGCGCAGGGAACACCTTCAAGGCCACCGCCAAACCGGTCCTCATCGGCACCGCCGTCGTCGGCGCCACCACGATGGTCTTCGGGATCATCATTCTGCTGGAAGGCCTCTTTGGGAACGTCGTCGCCAAGCTCAGCCTCGTCCAGCCCGAGATCATCCTGGGCCTGCTGATGGGCGGGTGCGTCATCTACTGGTTCACCGGCGCCTCCATACAGGCCGTGGTGACGGGATCCTACCAGGCCGTCGTCTACATCAAGGACCATATCAAATTGGATAAGAAAGAAGCCTCCCTCGCCGACAGCAAGGAGGTCGTCAAGATCTGCACGATCTACGCCCAGAAGGGGATGATCAATATCTTCGTCGTCATCTTCTTCATGGCCCTGGCGCTGGCCTTCTTCAACGCCTACTTCTTCATCGGCTATCTGGTCGGCATCGCCTTCTTCGGCCTCTTCCAGGCAATCTTCATGGCCAATGCCGGCGGCTGCTGGGACAATGCCAAAAAGATCGTCGAAGTGGATCTCAAGCAGAAGAACACCCCGCTGCATGAGGCCTCCGTCGTCGGCGATACCGTTGGCGACCCGTTCAAGGATACCTCCTCGGTCTCCCTGAATCCGGTCATCAAGTTCACGACGCTCTTCGGTCTGCTGTCCGTGGAAATCGCCGTGACGATGCAGAACGCCGGTCTCAGGCTCGGTCTCGCGTCGCTGTTCTTCCTGATCGCGCTCTTCTTCGTTTATCGCTCCTTCTTTGGAATGCGGATCAGCAGTGAAAAACTCTAATACGGGTTTGTAAACCTACGAAAAAGGCGCCCTTCTCCAGGGCGCCTTTTTTATGCTCCGCGCGGTTCATCACCGTTACGGTATGGTGAATCCGTCCGGTAAGGTCGTTGATGGATAAAAAAACCATGCTTTTTATATCCTTGATCCTCACGAGGGCGCCGACCATTCGTTGCGCAAAATCTGCTTCTTTATGGACGGCAAAGGCCTACCGGGTCGCCGCAAGATAGCCCTTGGCGAGGGCCTTGTTGACATGAACGACCCCGTGATTCATCTCCTTCATGGGATATTCCGCGGTGATTTCGGGAAGGGCGTCCGCCTCGGCCTGTGTCTTCACCACCGATCCCGCCGGGACATACCGGTGATCAGCCACCCGGACCCCCATCAGGATCACTCCGGGTTCCAGCACGCAATGCCGCCCCACGGCGGATTTGAAAATCAGGCTTTTCATCCCGACGAAGGTGTCATCGAGCACAACGGCCGGCCCGTGAATCTGGGCCTGGTGTGCCAGGGAAACCCTGTGCCCCACATAGACGGCATACATTTGACCATCGACTTCGCGGAGGTTTTTCGCCACGGGCTTACCGTTCATCTCCGTCTCCAGGGCGTGGATGACGACACCGTCCTGGACGTTCGAGTCGTCGCCGACAAAGAGCGGTTGTCCCTCATCCCCGCGGATCGAGGCCGTAGGCGAAACCATGATATTCTTCCCCAGATGCACATTCCCGATCACCGACGCCAGGGGATGCACATAGGTCGAAGGGTCGATAGCCGGCTCCGTTACCTTTGCCGAAAAATCCGCTGCCACATTCTTTCCGATCATGGTTTAAACCTCCCGGTTTCCATATCCGCCCGGACGGCGGGATGTTTCATCTTCAAGTCGGGCGTCCGTCACGCGGTGCGACCTCTGCGCCTGCACAGTTCCTCCCAAACCCGGTTGACCGCGCGGCGGGTCTCTTCAACGGACCCCTCATTACGAATCACAATGTCCGCATGGACGACCTTCTCCCCGATCGGCATCTGCGCGGCAACCCTTCCTTCCGCCTCTTCCCGGCTGAACCCGTTGCGCGCCGTCAGACGGCGGATCTGTTCCTCCCGGGGGATGTAAATGAGCAGGACCACATCCACCAAGGTCCCAAGGCCGGCCTCGATGAGGAGCGGGACGTCGGACAGGACGATGGCGTCCTTCCTGGTTTTTTCAATCTCTCCGAGCCGCTTGCGCCACTCGGCAAAAACCGCCGGGTGGACAATACGGTTGAGGATCTCCCGTTTCTCCCGATCCGCGAAGATGATGGCGCCCAATTTGCGGCGGTCGATCTGCCGATCCGGAAGGAGGATCCCCTCTCCAAAATGGTTGACAATCTCCCGCCACACCGGCCCCTCTGGCTCTTCGACGGTATGGGCCAAGTCGTCTAAGTCGATGAGGATGGCCCCTTTCTCTATCAGCATCCGGGCGATGGTCGATTTACCGCAGGCAATCCCGCCTGTCAGGCCCACATTCAGCATCTTTTCCCCCGGACAAAGGGGTGGTTTTTACGCCTCACGCCTCACGCCTCACATTTTTTTTGGTTCCTCTTGAAGATGATCCGTAGCCCCTCGATGGTCAGCATTTCGTCAACCACGTTGATATGCCTTGTCTCCCGCGCAATCAGGTTCGCAAGCCCCCCGGTCGCGACGACCAGCGGCTCGGATTCAACCTCGGCCTTCATCCGCTCGACGATCCCGTCAACCAGACCCGCATACCCGTACATGATCCCCGCCTGCATGCCGCTGACCGTGTCCTTCGTGATCACGACGCCGGGCTTGGTGAGTTCCACTCGGGGAAGCTTCGCCGCCCGTTCGAAGAGGGCCTCACTGGAAATCATAATCCCCGGCGCGATGCATCCCCCCATGTACTCCCCTTTCGGCGAGATATAGTCGAAGGTCGTCGCCGTGCCGAAATCAACGATGATCAGATCACGCTTGTACTTTTCATAAGCGGCAACGGCGTTCACGATCCGGTCCGCCCCCACCTCCTTGGGATTGTCGTAGAAGATGGGCATGCCCGTCTTCACACCGGGTCCGACGATGAGGGGCCGGATGCCGAAATACTTCTGGCAGAGGGGTTCGAGGATGTTGAGCATCGGCGGTACGACGCAGGAGATGATGATGCTCTTGATGGCCTTTGAACTGATCCGGCTATTTTTGTATAGGTTAAGGATAAGCATTCCATATTCGTCAACGGTATGATCGATGACCGTCCGGATCCGCCAGTCGTGAACCAGCTCCTCCCCGTCGTAAAGACCAAGGACCGTATTCGTATTCCCCACATCGATGACGAGAAGCATTTTGACCCCCTTCCGATCTTTACTCAACATGCAAATCGCATCCCGGAAGCGCGCATTGGAGATTTTTCGGGGCCCCCTACCCCCGCAGCGTAGCGCCTGCAAAGACGACTGTTTGAGCGCGAAGCGCGGAATTCGAAGAATCAGCGGAGCGAAGCGAAGCTAATTTTCGTCTTTGCAGCGAAGCGAGGAGGCGCAGGGTCGAAAAATATCCAGCGCGCGGAGGGATCACGATTTGCCGATCTTACCCCTTCATGATCGTGGCGTCGCCCGCCGTGATCCGCCGGACGTTTCCCCGCCCGTCGGCAAGAAGAAGCGCCCCGTCCCGGTCGATGCCCGCAACCAACCCCTCCTGTACCTCATCCCGGAAAAGAACCCGGACGCGCTTCCCCGCCATATCCGACCGGGCAAGCCATTCCTCCCTGACCGGCGCAAATCCCACAACCAGGAAGGTCTCATACCACCGTTCCAGCCGCTCACACAGTAAAAAAGCCACATCCTCCCGGGAATGCTCCCGGCCTGTCTCCTCCCAAAGCGATGTGGCGGTGTCGCGATGCCCCGGATCGAAATTTTCCCTCTTGATGTTCACGTTCAGGCCGATCCCGACGATCACCGCGCGCGATCCCCCGGCCGTTGCCATTTCCGCCAGAATACCGCAGACCTTCCTGCCCCGGATCAGGACATCATTCGGCCATTTGATCCCCACCCCCGCTGGACAGATCGAAGCAACCGTCTCCGCGACCGCCACCCCCGTTAGAAGGGTGATCCGTGAGGCCTCTTGTGGAACTACCGCAGGGCGAAGAATGACGGAAAGGTAGAGATTGCAACCGGGAGGTGACTGCCAAGCCCTCTGCAGACGGCCCATTCCGGCGGTCTGACAGTCGGCGAGGACCACCGTTCCTTCGGGCGCTCCCTCGCGTGCAAGCCCCATGGCGACACGGTTTGTCGAATCGACCGTCTCCTGATAATGGAGCAGGCCGCCGATCTTTCGTCCGGCCAGTCTCGACCGGAGGGCGTTTGCATCGCATTGCATCTACGTAATCTGCCCGGCCACGCGTTCCACCTGGACCACATTGAGAGAGATATCCGCCGCCGCCGCGGAATGGGTCAAGGCGCCCACCGAGATGAGGTCCACACCCGTTGCGGCCACCTCGCGGACCCGTTCCAGCGTCATGTTCCCAGAGGCCTCGAGCGGGATCCTCCCCGCGACCCTTTTCACCGCTGCGGCCATCTCCGGAAGGCCCATGTTGTCGAGAAGGGCCGAGTCTGCACCCGCGGCCAGGGCCTCCTCCAATTCCCCCGGATTCCTGACTTCCACCTCGATTTTCAAGGTGTGGGGAACCCGCTCGCGGATCCGCCGCACGGCCGGTCCGATGCCGCCCGCCGCCGTGATGTGGTTGTCCTTGATCAGCACCCCGTCATAGAGGGCGAAACGGTGGTTGTACCCCCCTCCCGCGCGAACGGCGTACTTGTCGAGAATCCGGAGGCCGGGCGCGGTCTTCCGGGTATCAAGGATTTTTGCATGCGTTTCCGAGATTTTATCGACATATCGCCGGGTCAAAGTGGCAATCCCGCACATCCGTTGCAGGAGATTCAGGGCGACCCGCTCCGCAGTCAGAATCGATGCAAGATTGCCGCAGATCTCTGCAAGAATCTCCCCCTTGACCGCCTTTTCCCCGTCCCGTTTCCGGGGCATGAAGGTCAGGGCGGGGTCCAGCTTCTGGAACACCTCTCCGAAGACCGCGATCCCGGCCACAACCAGCTCCGCCTTGGCCGTCGCCCGGGCCAGGCCCGTCTCATCCCCCCGGAGCGCTGCCCCGGTCGTGACGTCCCCCGCCCCGATATCCTCTGCAAGGGCCTTCCGGATCAGTTCGTCCAACACATGAGGAGGCCACATACTTTTCATCTAAAGCGCCGCCAGTCGCCGCAGGGCCGCATCCAGGGCAATCTTCTTCTCTCCGAGCCCCCGGGACTTCTCCTGCTCCTTCTTCACGACCGCCTCAGCCGCCTTCGCCAAAAACTCCGGGTTGGCCAGTTTCTTTAAAACGACGGCCAGTTCCTTATCCACCTTGGCAATCTCCTTCCCGAGACGGCCCTTCTCTCCCTCGACGTCGATCACACCCGCGAGAAATACGTAGACCTGCACGGGACCCGCCACCGCCGTGGCGGCCCCCTTCGGTTCCGCCATCGCTCCGGTGATGTCCAGCCTCTCCAGATTGGCCAGATTCGTGATGCAGACCCGTCCCTTCTCCAGCGTTTCCCTCAGATCTTCGGAGGGGGCCGTCAGGGTCGCCTTCAGCTTCAGCGACGGCGCCACGTTCATCTCTCCGCGGATGTTCCGGATGCGGGTGATCACCTCCATGATCTGCGCCATCTCCCTTTCCGCCTCGGAATCCAGGAAGGCATCGTCCGCCGCGGGAAATTTACTGACCATGATGGAGGTCCCGTCCGCAACCAAGGTTTGCCAGATCTCCTCGGTCAAAAAAGGCATGAAGGGGTGGAGCAGCTTGAGTGATGTCGTCAGGACCGCCAGCAGGGTTTTCTGGGCCGTCCGCCTTGCCTCCGGATTCCCCTTGCCGTAGAGGACGGGTTTGGTCAGTTCCAGGTACCAGTCGCAGAACTCATGCCAGACGAACTGGTAGACGGCTGCCGCGGCATCGTTAAATCGGTATTCGTCCAGCCCCTGGGCCACCTCGGCGATGGTGCGGTTCAGCCTCGCCCGGATCCAGCGGTCTGCAACGGACTCATCCCCCTCGCGGACGGGAACCGCAGCATCGTAATCCTCCAGATTCATCATGGAGAACCGCGTCGCGTTCCAGATCTTGTTCACGAAAAACTTGTTCCCCTCGATCCGCTCCTCCGACATCCGGACGTCCCGCCCCTGGGCGGTGAAGGCGGCCAGCGTGAAGCGGAAGGCGTCCGTCCCGAACTTGTCCATCATCTCGAGGGGATCGATGCTGTTCCCCTTCGATTTGCTCATCTTCTCGCCGTTTTCGTCCCGGACAAGGGCATGGAGGTACACATCACGGAAGGGGATGTCCTTCATCACATAGAGCCCCAGCATCA
The DNA here is from genome assembly GCA_026388365.1 of Deltaproteobacteria bacterium. The sequence goes on from JAPLJW010000282.1 coordinate 9,316, forward strand.
TCATCCGGGCGACCCAGAAGAAGAGGATGTCGAAACCGGTCACGAGAAGCGACGTGGGATAAAAAGTCTTAAGCGCTTCGGTGTTCTCGGGCCACCCCAATGTCGAAAAGGGCCACAACCCGGAGCTGAACCAGGTGTCGAGGACGTCCTCCTCCTGACGCAGCTTCGCGCCGCCGCAATCGGGGCAGCAGTCGGGGTCCTCCGCGGCGACGATCATCTTCCGGCACCTCTCGCAGGTCCAGACGGGGATCCGGTGGCCCCACCAGATCTGCCGGGAGATGCACCAGTCGCGGATGTTGTTCATCCACTCGAAATAGGTGGCCTCCCATGTGGGCGGCACGATGCGGGTCTTCCCCGTCACCACCGCGGCGACCGCCTCCTTGGCCAGGGGCGCGATCCGGATGAACCACTGCCGGGAGACGGCGGGTTCGATGTCGGTCTTGCAGCGATAACATTGGCCGATATTGTGCGTGTAGGGCTCCGTCCCGACAAGGAAGTTTCCCTGCGCCAGATCATGGAGGACATTCTTCCGGCATTCGTAGCGGTCCTGACCCCGATAAACGCCGCCGTTTTCGTTGATGACCGCGTTGTCGTCCATGATTCGGATGATTTCCAGGCCATGGCGGCCCGCCATGGCGAAGTCGTTCGGATCGGATGCGGGCGTGATCTTGACGGCGCCGGAGCCGAACTCCATCGTGACGTAGTCGTCGGCGATGACGGGAATCCGCCGGTTGACCAGGGGGAGGATCACCTCTTTGCCGACCATCCCCCGGTAGCGTTCGTCGTTGGGATTGACGGCCACCGCCGTATCGCCGAGCATCGTTTCCGGCCGCGTCGTGGCGACCACGATCCCCCCTTCACCCTCCGCGAAGGGATACCGGATGCTCCAGAGATGCCCCCCCTCCGGGTGGTACTCGACCTCCAAATCGGAGATGGCGGTCCGGCAGCGGGGGCACCAGTTGACAATGTAATCCCCCTGATAGATGAGGCCGTCGTTGTAGAGGCGGACGAAAACCTCCCGGACGGCCCTCGAAAGCCCCTCGTCCATCGTAAAGCGCTCACGCGACCAGTCGCAGGAACAGCCGAGGCGCTTCAGTTGATGGATAATGACCCCGCCGTATCGGGCCTTCCACTCCCATACCCGCTCGACGAACTTCTCCCGGCCGAGGTCGTGGCGCGTCAGTCCCTCCTTCGCCAGTTCCTGTTCGACGACGTTCTGCGTGGCAATCCCGGCATGGTCCATCCCCGGCATCCAGAGGACGTTCATGCCCTGCATTCTCCTATAACGGCAGCAGATGTCCTGGAGGACGTTGTTCAGGGCATGCCCCATGTGGAGCATCCCCGTAACATTCGGCGGCGGAATGACGATGGAAAACGGCTTCTTCGAATCCCTGTCCGCCGCATGGAAGAAACCGTGATCCAGCCAATACTGATACCATTTTGGCTCCGCCTCGCGGGGCTCATAAATCTTGGGTAGCGCAACGTTCCCCATTCATTCTCTCCATCTCCATTGATTAGCGCAATTCTTCCCTCATCTTGCGGATCACGAGCAGGGCGTCCGCCCGGGTGATCCGTTCAATCGGGACGATCTTTTCCCCCGTCACGGTCCCCGCCCCGGTATCGCCCGCCGGATCTTCTGCACCAGATTCAGCCTGCTTTCCGCCTCTTTGGCGTATTCCCCGTTCAGATTCAGAGCCCGGTCGAACATCCTGCCGGACTGGTCAAGATCGAGCGCCGTCAGGTAGCACTCTCCCATAAAATAATAGGCAGCGTCAGCCTTGGGATCGATCAGCACCGCCTGATCGAAGGCCTCTTTCGAATGTTGAAGCCAGGCATCATCGGACTTGCATTCGCTTCCGATGCGCAAACACGCCGCATGGCTCAGGGTATTCACCCGGATATAACCCACCCGGACGAAAATCTTTTCCTCATCGCTTTGTGCATGCTTCTCCGCCTGCTTGAGGAACTCCAGTCCGCCCGTGAAGTCCCCCTGATAGGCCTTAACGAGTCCGGTCCCGGCGTGGGCCTTCGCATATCGCGGATCCAGCCTCAGGGCAAGTTCGAATTCACGGCCCGCCTCGGCGAATTTCTCCTGATCCAGCAACCGAATGCCTGTAAAAGTATGATGCTCAGGCGTATCGAGCCGGTACAGGGGCCTTTGCGCCTTCGGCACGCAGGAGATCATGAGGACGCCTGCGGCTGCAAACACCACGAACCGGAAGAGGTTCATGCGTTTAATTCGGCTGTTCATCGCCAATTCCTTGGGTGGGGGGCTCCGCTCAATGTCTGCCATTTTCCGTCTATCGCTGTGTATTTTTTATCTTCATACCCTGTTGAAGTCAAGAAAATTCCCCGTGTTATCGAAAGTGAATCCCTGATAACGCCTCAGAAATGGAAAATTTTCACCGCTCCTGTTCCCCGTCCATCGGCATTTTCACTTGGGGCCTGTAACGCAACAGTGATTCCGTTACAGGCCCTCAGGATTCAGAAAGAGGCCGATCCGCGTCGCCGCCCCCTCGACATCCCCCGGATCGATCCAGACGACATCCCGGTCGGCGTCAAACCAGGTCATCTGTCTTTTCGCGTAGCGCCGGGTATCCCGCTTGATCAGACGGACCGCCTCCTCCAGGCTCTGCCGTCCCGCGAGAAAGGATACCATCTGCCGATATCCTAATGATTGCATTGTCTTGAGAGATTCCCCATAGCCGCTATCGAGAAGCTGCCGAACTTCTTCCACAAAGCCTTCCGCAATCATCCGGTCCGTCCGAAGGTCGATCCGGTCGTTCAGCCGTTCCCGATCCAACCGTAGACCGATCCGGAGGGCCTCGTAAGGCGCCTCCCGGAAACCATGTTCCTCCTGGTGCTCCACAATGGACCGGCCCGTCAGCTCCAGAACCTCCAGGGCGCGGATGATCCGGACGCCGTCATGGGGATGGATCTGAGCGGCGGCCCGGCCATCCCTTGCCCGCAGCAGTTCATAGAGATGTTCCTTCCCGAAGTTTTTCATCTCCTTCTTGAGTTCCCGCCGCAAGACCTCGTCCGCACCTGGTCCGTCGATCAATCCCCCCAGGAGGGCCCGAATATAGAGGCCCGTCCCCCCGACGACGAAAACCGGTTTCTTCTCCTGCTGCAGACGGGCAATGACCCCGTGGGCCAGCCCGATATACCGCGAGGCGTCGAAGGGTTCATCCGGATCGGCCACGTCGAGGAGGTGGTGGGGAATGCGCTTGCGCTCCTCCGGCGTCGGCTTGGCCGTGCCGATATCCATGCGCCGGTAAACCTGCATAGAATCGGCGCCGACAATTTCGCCGCCCCACCGGCCGGCCAGCTCCAGAGCCATCTCCGTTTTTCCGACGCCGGTCGGTCCGACGATGCAGATCAGCCTGGGTTTGGAATTGTCAAGACCCTTCATGCCTGTACTATCTCCTCTTGAACAGCTTTTCCAGCTCTCCTTTGGAGACGGCAACCGTCAGGGGTCTCCCGTGCGGGCAGGTGGCGGCGCGGGGCAGCGCATCGAGATCGCGGCAGAGGCTTTCGACCTCCGCACCGCTCAGCGGCCGGTTTGCCTTGACGGCCGCCCGGCAGGCGAGGGCGGTAAAGATTTTCTCCCGCCTCTCCATCAGCGGCAGATTGCGATCCCCTTCCATACATTCCGCCAGGAGATCGCCGATCAGCGTCCGCGCATCCGCATTGGAAAGAAAGGCGGGAACGGCCTTGACGACAACGGAATCCCCGCCGAAGGCCTCCACCTCCATCCCCGCCTCCTCGAGAATCGGGATGGATTCCGTCAGAAAGGAGAGATCGCGCGGGGGAAGACTGACCACCTCGGGCAGCAGGAGACGCTGCCCGGGCGCGCCCCCCTGCGCCTCTGCCGACCGCTTTTTGAGCCTCTCAAACAGGATCCTCTCATGGGCGGCATGCTGGTCGACGAGCACCATCCCCCCGTTCCCCGCGAAGACGAGATAGGTCCCAGCCACCTGGCCGAGATAATCCAGATCAATAAAACGAGATCCCTCCTTCGGCTGTTCCGATTCCGGCTGAGATTCCCGGAAAACGGGATGCGGCGGTTCGATCGGTGTTTCCTTTTTGAGACCGGCCGTGTGACCGAAGAAGAGTTTTTCCGGGCCCGAGGAGATCCGGTATCGTTTCAGGGCCTCCTCGACGCGCGCGGCATAGGCGCTGCGCCCCGTATCGGACGACCCGGTTTCCTCTTTCGCCACGGGGATATGATGCCGCATCGTGTCCCCGTTCCCCGCGCCGATCGCGCCGCTCAGGGCCTCCACGATCAAGGCGTAGATCCCCCGCGGATTCCGGAAGCGGACCTCCATCTTCGTGGGATGGACGTTCACGTCCACATCCCCCGGCGGCACACTTAAAAAAAGGATGACCGCCGGATAACGCCGGGGCTCGATGATCCGTCGGCAGGCCGTCATGACCGCGTGGTTCAGCAGATAATCCTTGACGAACCGGCCGTTCACATAGAGGTACATCTGGGCGGTGCTGGAGCGGGTGAATTCCGGACGGGAAACGAACCCCTTGAGCGCCGCACCATCCCTCTCCCCCGCTGCCGGAACGAGCTGGTCCCGGATATCCCGACCCAGGGTGAGAGCAATCCTCTCTGCAAGATCCTTTGCAGCCGGGACATTCAGGAGCGTCCGGCCGCCTGCGGAGACCTGAAGTCGAATTCCCGGCTGGGCGAGCGCAAGTCGCGTGATCCAGTCGAGGCAGTACCCCTGTTCGGTCATGTCAGCCTTGAGAAACTTCCGACGGACGGGAACCGGTTCAAATATGCGGCTGACCCGAATGGATGTGCCGGCCGGACAGCCCGCATCGGTTTGCTCCTGAATCGCCCCTCCCTCGATGATCACCCGGGTGCCGACGGGCGACGCGGCCCGGCGGGTCACCATCTCCACGCGGGAGATGGAGGCGATGCTGGGCAGGGCCTCGCCCCGGAAGCCGAAGGACCGGACGCGGTAAAGGTCCTCGAACACCGCGATCTTGCTCGTCGCGTGGCGGGCAAAGGCCAGAGGCACATCCTCCGGCGCGATCCCTTCCCCGTTGTCGGTCACACGGATGGCCTGGCAGCCGCCCTTCTCCAGTTCCACGGAAATTTCCGTGGCCCCCGCATCGAGCGCGTTCTCCAACAGCTCCTTGACGATGGACGCCGGTCTTTCGACCACCTCGCCCGCGGCGATCTGATGGGTCAGCGTCTCCGGCAGAACAATGATTTTTCCCGGCACCTTTCCCCCTCGATTCCCCATGCAAAAAGACCCCGACAAACCTTCCGGCCGGCCCGGTCAGCCTGTTGAAAAAGTCTCATTTGCAGACCGTTCAAAAGCTTGTCCCGTACAGAATACGGGATGCCCGGATGCAAGGCCCCCGACACCCTGAACCGTGAGGCGTACGGTCTGGTACGTTGAACGGCGAAGGATGAGGGAAACGCCGCAGACGGGCGCTTTTCAACAGCCTGCTATTTGCGGCAGCCCAGCCTCTCCAGGTAATCCTGAAGTGCGATCTGCCAGAATCTCATGGCCTTGCCGGTCGCCTCCGAAAACTTCCGGGAGCTTAGAACGCTCCAGGCCGGTCTGACCGCGGGCCTCGCCATGCCTGCCGATGGGATCGGTCGAACGATCACATCGTTCTTTCTCGCGTACTGCAATATTTTGCACGCAAATTCATGCCAACTGCACCGGCCGCGGTTGGTCACATGAAAAATCCCCTCATGCCCCCCCTCAATGAGCAACTGAACGGCGGCGGCGAGATCCCAGGAATAGGTCGGGGAGCCGATTTGATCGTCCACGACATCCAGGGTCTTGACCGCGTCGGCCTTCTCCAGAATAGTCTTCACAAAATTCTTACCATTTTTGCCATAGAGCCAAGCGGTCCGGATCAGAAGCCAGCGGTCGGAAAATGCCTGAAGAAACCGCTCTCCTTCCAGTTTAGATGCCCCATAAACATTCAGCGGCACCGGCGGGTCCTCCTCCCCATACGGGGTCCCCTTCCGTCCGTCGAAGATGTAATCGGTGCTGAAATGGACGATCCGGATGCCCTTCCCCCGGCAGGCCAGGGCGATGTTCTTCACGCCGACGGCATTGACGGCGAAACAACGCTCGCGATCCGTCTCGCAGCCGTCCACATTCGTATAGGCGGCCGCGTTAATGACGACATCCGGCAAACATTCCGCGATCACACGCCCGCAGTCGTCCTCCACCGTGATGTCGAAATCATCCACATCCTTTCCCGTTACGTCGTGAGCGGCCGTCATGCGGAGCATCAGATCGCTTCCCAGCATCCCCTGGTGTCCCAGAATGAGTATCTTCATCCGTATCTCACTTCCTTGAGAAACAGCCCCTGAGGCGGCGCCGTGAGGCCGGCCTTTCTACGATCCTTCGCCGCCAGAATTCCGGCGACATCCTCCCGGGAGCGTCTTCCCCGGCCGACGTCGACCAGAGCGCCGACGATGGTTCTCGCCATATACCTCAGAAAACCGTCCGCTTCCAACGAAAATTGGACCATCCCTTTGTCATCTTTTTCCATGCCGATATCCAGAATGGTCCGGACGCGATCCGGACTGTCCGTGTGCGTGGAACAGAACGACGTAAAATCATGCGTCCCGCGGAAGAGGTCCAGCGCCCCTTCGATCTTCTCCAGATCGAGGGGCGCCCAGACGAACCAGGCGTACCGTCGCTCCAGGGCCGGCCGGACCGGACGGTTGCAGATCCGGTAAATGTAAACCTTGCTTTTCACATCGAAGCGGGCGTGAAAAGAGGGATCGACCTCCCGGACCTCCCGGACGGCGATATCCGCCGGGAGAAGGCTGTTGACCCCCATCAGAAAATTCCTCTCGCCGAGGCGGGAGGCGGTGTGGAAATGGGCAACCTGGCCCAGGGCATGCACCCCCGCATCCGTCCGACCCGAACCGATGACCCGACTCTCCTCACCGGTCATCCGGTTGATGGATTCCTCGAGGACCTGCTGGATGGAAAGCCCGTTTTCCTGGCGCTGCCAGCCGCAATAGGCGGTGCCGTCATATTCGACGATCAGTCGTATATTTCTCATGTCTTTGAGTTTCACCCTTCCGCCGACCCGATCCCAAGCCTTTGCGACGGCTTGTCCGGAGACTTACTGAAACGGATCGTTCCGCTTGCGCCGGCTGAAAAAAACCGGCAGCGATGAATTTTGTTGAAAAAGTCCGGACAAGACTGGTATAGATCGCATATCCCAACAGGGCGGTTCCGGTCAAGCTGGAAAGTGTCCGGAAAGCCCTTCCGGGGATAATCAAACACGCGAAGGAGGAACGATGGGAAACGATCCAAAGGATTCGACGGAAGAAAAAATCGGAATGCTTGAAGAGAAAAAAGCGGACCTGCTGAAGATGGGCGGCGAGAAGATGGTTCTCAAACAACACGAACAGGGAAAACTCACTGCCCGAGAGAGAGTCGATTGCCTCTTCGACCCGGGGAGCTTTCAGGAGGTTCAGCTTTTCGTGAAGCACCGTTCGACCCTGTTCGGTCTCGAGGGGAAGGAGATCCCGGCCGACGGCGTGATCACCGGCTTCGGCCTGATCAACGGCCGGACAGTCTTTGCAGCCGCCCAGGACTTTACCAGCTCCGGCGGGAGCCTCGGGGAGATGCATGCAAAAAAGATCTGGAAGGTGATGGACATGGCCCAGAGCGCCCGGAAGCCTTTTATTTCCCTGAACGACTCCGGCGGCGCGCGGATCCAGGAGGGGGTCCCCTCCCTGGAGGGCTACGGCGGCATCTTCTACCGCAACACCATCGCCTCCGGCTATATCCCCCAGATTACGGCGATCATGGGTCCCACGGCGGGCGGTGCGGTCTATTCCCCGGCCCTGACGGACTGGGTCTTCATGGTTAAAAAGAGCAGCTTCATGTACATCACGGGCCCCGAGGTGATCAAGGCGGTCATCGGCGAGGAGGTGACCCATGACGACCTGGGCGGCGCCAACACCCATGCGACGAAGAGCGGCGTCTGCCACTTTGCCACCGAAAGCGACCAGGACTGCCTCGCCAAGATCCGAACGCTGCTCTCTTACCTGCCCGACAGTTGCCACTGCCCGCTGCCGATCGCGCCCGGCACGGACAGCCCGGACCGGGAATGTCCCGAACTGGACGCGATCATCCCGGACCGGGCCAACCGGGCGTACGACATGAAGAAGGTGATCGCGGCCGTCGCGGACGGGGGCGTGATGTTCGAGCCCCATGAACTCTATGCGAAAAACATGGTCGTCGCCTTCATCCGGATCCAGGGCCGTCCGGTCGGCGTGATCGCCAACAACCCCAAGTTCAACGCAGGCGTTCTTGACGTCCAGGCCTCTGACAAGGCCTCCCGGTTTATCCGGTTCTGCGACGCCTTCAATATCCCGCTTCTGACCTTTTCGGACGTCCCGGGTTACATGCCCGGCACGCATCAGGAGTGGTCGGGAATCATCAACCACGGGGCGAAGCTCCTCCACGCCTATTCCGAGGCGACGGTCCCGAAGATCACGGTCGTCACGAGAAAAGACTACGGCGGGGCCTACATCGCCATGTGCAGCAAGCATCTCGGGGCCGACTACGTCATGGCCTGGCCGTCGGCCGAGATCGCCGTGATGGGGGCGGAAGGGGCCTGCAACATCATCTACCGGAAGGAGATCGCCGCGGCTTCCGATCCGGCAGGCAAAAGGATGGAACTGGTCCGGTCCTACGAGGAGCAGTTCAACAACCCTTACTTCGCCGCCGGTCTCGGGATGATTGAGGAGATCATCCGTCCCCGGGAGACGCGCCGACGGGTTGTCACCCTTCTGGAAGCGCTCCGGGACAAAACGGAGGTCCGGCTCCCCAAGAAACACAACAACATTCCGCTGTAAAAAAGATTGTTCTCCTTCATCGATCTATCGGAATGGCCTTTCGTGAAATCCATGATGTGGGGTGAGACCACCTTGTCTTCATCAGCAAAAGAATGAGTATCAGCGCCGGCATTGCAATGTCGCCGATATAAAGTATCAGCCCGGCATTGTTCACCGCATAATTGCCCGCCGTAATCATCTCTCTGATGTGGCCGTATGCCGCCCCGAAAAGAAAGGTGGCATACCCGATGCCTGTGGCCAGCCAAAAACCATCCCGGAAACGGATGCAGAGAACACCCAGCACTCCGAAGGCGAGGTTCGCCACCGCCACTTCGAACTGGAAAGGGCTGCCCGTCGCCCATCCGATGGAGGCGGCCACCTTGTCGGCCAGGAACGCATGTCCGTAAAAAGCCAACAAGCCAGAAAGGCCGACATTGATAAAGAGAATATAGAAGAGAAGGATTTCGACCACTTTCAGCGGCGACAATTCTTTTCTGTTTTTGATGAGGCTGATCAAGGAACACACGGCCGTAAGGATCAGGAATGAGATGAGAAGCATTTTTTCTCCTTTATAATTTCATGTATAATTTCATGCCGAAAAACACAGGGGTTTGCTTGTGGGATGAACGGCATCCGCTCAGAGCGGATGATTTTAAAGGGCGGCAGTCCTTATTTCGCTCCTGCGAAATTTGAGTTAGATGAAACAGGTTTCTATGGGGCGTTCTCTCCTTCGACCAGAACAACGGCAAAAGCGGCGGCGCCCTCTCCGGCGCCCACGAGCCCCATCCCCTCGTTCGTCTTGGCCTTGATACTCACCCGTCCGGAGGGAATCCGCAAAATTCCGGCAATGTTTTCCGCCATTGCCGGAAGATGGGGCGCCAGTTTCGGCTTTTCCAGAACAATCGTTGAATCCACATTACAGACCCGATAACCCCTTTCGGCGGCAAGCCCCCGCACCCGTTCCAGGAGGACCAGGCTTGAAATGCCCCCATAGGCGGAATCCGTGTCCGGAAAATGCTGGCCGATGTCGCCCAGGCTGACGGCCCCCAGGATCGCGTCGCAGACAGCATGAATCAGGACATCGGCATCCGAATGGCCCAGAAGCCCCTTTTTATGCGGAATCTCCTTCCCACCCAGAACCAGCCTTCTCCCCGCCGTGAGACGGTGGCTGTCATATCCGAAACCGATTCTCATTACGTTTTCCCGCAGATTCCCTAAAAAATGAATTCTCTTCCGGCCGGGTCTATCTTCGCCGGCCCCCGCGACTCGCTACGTTCGCATGGAAACATCAATCCGCCGTTCCACCCTCAAAGCGGCGGATCATCCTCTCGGCCCGCGCCAGATCCTCCGGCGTCGTCACCTTGATATTATCCGCGTCGCCGGGGATCATCCGGACGGGGATCCCCATTCTCTCGACCAGAGAAGCGTCGTCCGTGCCGTAAAACGCGTCCGCCGCAGCCCTTTTGTATGCGGCGAGGATCACGTCTCTGCGGAAAGCCTGCGGGGTCTGCGTGAGCCAGAGACCTTCCCGCGGAACCGTCTTCACCACCCGTCCTGCCGCATCCACCGCCTTGACCGTATCCCGGACCGGGACGCCGATGGCTACGGCGCAAAACGCCTTCGCCCCGGAGACGGCCCGTTCGATCAGCGTCCCGGTCACGAAGGGCCGGACACCATCATGGACCAGAACAATCTCATGTTCGTCGCGCACATGCACGAGAGCGTTCCTCACGGAATCCTGTCGCTCCCTGCCGCCTTCAATAACCAAGCTGACCTTGGAAAAGTCGTACCGTTCGACCATGTCCCGCCGGACTTCCGCGACATCCTCTCCCGGAACGACGAGAACAATTTCATCGGCGAGTGGGGAGTGTTGAAATTCTCTGAGGGTATGGACGAGGATAGGTATTCCGGCGAGCGACAGGTACTGTTTGGGGATCTCCCCTCCCATGCGCCTTCCCGTTCCTCCGGCCGGAATGATCACAACCGTCTTCATGGCGGCGTCCTAAGAAAAGAAAGGCCCGGTGATGTGCAATCACCGGGCCTGAATGCCGTTACTGCTTCGCGTTGACCCCGCTGTTTTTCTTGTCCGAAATGACCGATTTCAGTTCCGAAAAGATCATCCGTCCGGCGGTAGTCTGCAGCACGCTCGTCACCAGCGCCTCCACCGTCATCCCCTGGAATTTCTGGGCATTGTCTACGATGATCATCGTACCGTCGTCCAGATAAGCCACCCCCTGCCCCGGTTCCTTGCCGTCCTTGATGATCTTAACAGTCATCTGTTCCCCCGGAAGAACCACCGGTTTCAGGGCATTGGCCAGTTCATTGACGTTGAGAATCTTGATCCCTTGCAACTCGGCTACTTTGTTCAGGTTGAAATCATTCGTAATGATCTTTCCGTTTGTCTTTTTCGCCAGGGCCACCAGCTTGGCATCCACCCCTTTGATCTTGGGAAAATCGTGGTCGACCACGTCGATGTAGATGCCGCTGCTCCGCTGCATCCGGTTGAGGATGTCCAGCCCGCGCCGGCCGCGGGCCCTCTTCATCGAATCCGAGGAGTCTGCGATGTATTGAAGCTCGTCGAGGACAAAACGGGGAACCATCAGGTTGCCCTCCATAAAACCAGTGTCGCAGATATCGGCAATCCGGCCGTCGATGATGACGCTGGTATCCAGCATCCGGTAATCGCTGATCTCCCTGGCCGGCCCCCATCCGAACAGGCTGACCTCCTCCACCTTCTTCGATCCGAGGACAAGCCCCAGATAACCCATGGTGCCGGTGAGCAAGGCGTAGATCCAGGGCACGACCTGCCTTTTTTCCATGATATTGCTAACAAAACTCAAGCCATAGGCAAATAAGAAAGCAATCAGGAGACCGATGAGCATCCCCACCACGCCGCCCAGGATCACCCGGAGGGAAACCTTCCGGATGGCCCGTTCGACCTGGATGACGAATATGGCTATCAGCAAACCCAAGAATAGTCCGACCGCCCATTGCCACCATTGGCTATAAGTGTGGTAGGCAATCGAATAACCGCTCAAGGAACATGCCAGGATCAAGAGCATTTTCACGATCATATCCGATCACCTCCTTTCCGATCGATTCTATAAAGCCCGCGATTTCCGTACCCCGGCAAAGCCGAAAAAGCGTGCCCGCATATTCTTATGAATTTCAAATTGGTCTCGGTGCTATTCCCTTTTCAAAAAAAAATCTTTGAAACAAAGGGACAGGCGGGCATCATTGCACGGTAAAGATCACCCTCAGATCCTCTTCGATCTTGGTCTCCTCGGCGTTGCTCGCCACGGAGATCTCTTTAATGAGGAGGCTCTTCGCCGTGTCCATCATTTTTCGCTCCCCGAAGGAGAGGTTCTTGTCGCTTTTCAGAATGAAGAGGTCCCGCAGGACCCGGGCAATTTCAAAGACCGATCCCGTCTTGATCTTCTCCAGGTACTCCCGGTACCGCTTATTCCAGGTCTGTTTATCGATCGTGATATCCTTGTTCCGGAGGATCGCATAGACCTTGGGGATTTCAGTTTCCAAGATCACTTCGCGCAACCCGACCGCTTTCGCGCTATCCATGGGAATCATGATCTTCATGCCGTTGCCCATGATCTTCATGATATAGAACAGTTGTTTGCTTCCCCCGACCTCCCGGTTTTCGATAGCCTCGATCACCCCGACTCCCTGTGCCGGATATACCGCCAAATCTCCTATCTTGAACATTCTCACACCCAATGAATTTATTTTGAACTTGGAAGGCTATCAGATTTTGAAGGAATAGTCAACACGATTTACGATTGGGGGTGTTGTATATTTGTCCTTTCGGTCCTCGTTACCCGAAAGACGCCGATCTCTCCCCCCTCAGGGAAGAAAGAAGAGGGGGTTGCGCGCCTTGTTTTTGTATCGGATCTCGAAATGGAGATAGGGCTCCTTCTGATCCTCGCCCTTGCCGAGAAACGCAATCCGGTCTCCCTTCTTGACCCGGGCATCCCCCCGGACTGCTCTGATTCCCAGGTTGGAATAGACGGTTGCATACTGATCCTCATGCTGGATGATGATCGTCTCACCGTAATCCTTGAGGGGGGCAGAGAAGATTACAAGTCCGTCCGCCGCCGTCTGCACGGTTGTTCCTTCGCCCGCCGCAATCCGGATGCCGTTGTAATACATCCGGTTGGGCTGAATGCCGAAGTGCGAGACGATTTTCCCCTTGACCGGCCAGGCAAAACGCTTCTTGTCAAACTGGATCTGCGGCGTCCTTCCTCCGTTTTCCTTCGGCATGACCGGCTGATCGGCGGTTTTCTCCGTTTCCGGCTTCCCGGTTGTCCTGCGGGAGACCGTATCCCTCTCCGCCACCCTGGAAAGCGCCGCATGATCTTTCACGATTACGTCAGCCGGCGGCCGCTCCTGTCGCATTTTCGGCTCTACCGCCGCTTCTTTTTTGGGGGTTTCCACTTTCAAAACGACCTTGGGGGTTTTTGCGGGCTCCTGAACCGCGCCGGGCTCGGAGGGGGAAGACTGCGGCCGTGCCGCAGTCATCACGTCGTCCAGGATCTGGTTCGCATCGGGGATGAAGATCACACCGTCCCCCTCAATCTGGTCGGGGTTGCTGATGTTGTTGATCTCCGCAAGCTCCTGAAGGTCGACGTGATAGGCCCGGGCGATCATCGAAAGGGTCTCCCCGCTCTTTACGCGATGATAGACCCCGTGGGGCCGGTCGCCTCGGACGGGATAACCCGAGCAGGAGAGAATCATCAGCCCGGCCAGAAGAAATCCGATGAATTTCCGGCAGGGCGGGCAGCATGAGAAAACCTTGGAGAGGGTTGTTGCGCCGGTTAGTTTCCCCATCCGTGCTCCCCGATCAGATCCACGAAACGGCACCCGCCGAGGTCCTCCCGTTTCAGGTCGTTCGGATCCTCAGAAAGACGGGTCAGCTTCAAGAGGGCCTGGGAGTTACGGCTTCCCACAGGGATAACGAGGCGGCCGCCGATCTCAAGCTGTTCGATCAAAATCTGGGGAATCCGCGGGGCGCCGGCCGTCACCACAATCGCCGCAAAGGGAGATTCCTCGCGCCACCCGTAGGTTCCATCGCCGACCCGGATGGCCACATTGTAATAGCTCAGCGCATCGAGGACCCGCCTCGCCCCGGTGGCAAGCACGGCGATGCGATCGATGGAAAATACCCCTTCGGCCAGCTCGGCGAGGAGGGCCGTCTGATATCCCGAACCTGTCCCGATCTCGAGCACCTTTTCCCGGCCCGTCAGCGCCATCGCCTCGGACATCAGTGCAACGATATACGGCTGCGAGATGGTCTGCTGCCGTTCGATCGGAAGGGGATTGTCGTTATAGGCCTGACCGATCAGGCCTTCATCCACGAAAAGATGGCGGGGAATTTTCTCCATGGCTTTCAAAACCCGCTGATCTGTAATGCCTCTCGCCCGGATCTGGGCATCGACCATTTTCATTCTCTGTTTCTGAAATCGGTCTGTCATGGTCGATTTTTATACCATTGAACTTCCGCTTTTTCAAGCACCAAGCTCCTCCCGCGGTGCAAGAAGTTCGACGGTTCTTTCACCCTCAAACCTCCGTCTTCTTCGTTACTTCCCGTTTGATTGCGTTCACCGCATCCTCCAGGACGGGAAAGCAGTTCTCCCGGAGATCGCCGGCCACGACGACATACATGAGGTCTTCCCCCACATAAAGTTTTCCCTCGCGGACCTGCGCCAGGACTTCAACAATTCCCGGCCGCCCTTTCATCTCCGCGATAACCTCAGTTAGGCGCGCACGATCCACCTTCACGGTCAGTTCCGTCACGGGTCTGCCGTCCCGAGCCGTCCCGCGAACCACGCCGTTGTGGCAAAGGATCATCCCCACCCTTTCATAATCAGGGTGCGCCTTGACCCTGCCGATCAGATCTATCAAACCCATTCCTTGCACCTCCATAAAAAAGCCCACAACGGTCCTCTTGACCCGATTGGGGAACTGTGAGAGAAACACCCATGCGAAAGAGGGCATCACAATCGAAACCAGAAACGATTGGGGAGATCCTGAGGAAGGTTCTCAAGAAGAGAAATATCCCCCACACCGCGACGGACCGGCGCCTCCTCGACCTCTGGATGCGGTCCGTCGGTCCCCAGATCGCCGCCCGGACCCTGCCCGAAACGGTGAAACGGGGCACACTCTACGTACGGGTCTCCGCTCCGGTCTGGCTGTATCAGCTCCAGTTCCTGAAGGAGGAGATCCTCCGCAAGTTCAATGAACTCTCCGGAAAAGAAGAGATTCGCAGCCTTTTCTTCTCCATCGGCGAGATCCCGTCCCCCCCTCCGGGAGCGGCCGATCCGCCGCCGGCCCTTCCCATCCCGGCGCCGCTCCGGAAGCGCGACCGGGAAATGATGCGTGAGAGCCTCGATGCCGTTCGGGATCCCGAGCTCCGGGAGATCCTGAAGCGGGTCATGTTCAGGGAGATCAGCCGCCGCCGCGAGCGGGAAAAACGGAAAGAGCTCTGAAAACCGCCGTCATCTCCGAGGTGTACCCGCCCTGATCCTCATGGATGAAAAGCGTCGGCAGAACCTTCAGCCCCTCCCGTCCCGCCTTCACTCCCTCCACGAGAACAAAGGCCCCTGAACCGCTGGGGCGGGAATGGACCAGCCGCAGCCGTTTGGGTTCGATCCGGAAGTCCCGCATCCGCGCGAGCAGCAGGACGATCCGGGTCGCGGGATAGATTGCAAACACCCGCCCCTCCGGCCGGAGGGCATAAACCGCGGCGGCGAGAAAATCCGCCGCCGTCGCCGCAATCTCATGCCGGGCGACGGCCTTCTCGGGATCGGGATTCATCCGTCCCGACCCGCGTCGCCGATAGGGGGGGTTGAAGACGGCCGCCGAAAAGGATTGTGGCTCGCAGAAAAACTCCGGGCAGCGGACATCCCCCCGGCGGATCTCGATTTGTCCGGCAAGTCCGTTGCAAACGACATTCCGCTTTGCGATTGCGACGAGTTCATCCTGGATGTCGATCCCCAGGACCCGTCCGCAACGGAATCGTTGCGCCAGGATCAGGGCGATGATCCCGCCCCCCGTTCCCAGATCGATCAGGTCATCTCCCTCCTGGAGGGCGGCAAAATGGGCGAGGAGGAGAGCATCGAGCGAAAAACGGTAGCCCCGCTTCTTCTGGATGATCCGGAGGCGGCCACCGAGGATCTCATCGACCGTCTCCCCGTCCCTCAGGTTCAGCTCTCTATCCATGATCACTCCAGGAGATGGATAAACAGGCCGCTCCGGAGTTTCGGTTCGAACCAGGTGGATTTCGGCGGCATGACCTTCCCCTGGTCCGCCACGGCCATCATCTGCCCCACTGATGTGGGATAAAGCGAAAAGGCAACGGCGAAACCGGCCTGGTCGACGAGCCTCGCCAACTCCGCCATCCCCCGGATGCCTCCGATAAAATCGATCCGCGCATCCGTCCGCAGATCACGGATGCCGAGAACCGGACCGAGGAGGTTCTCCTGGAGGA
>JAPLJW010000052.1 GCA_026388365.1 Deltaproteobacteria bacterium
AATCCGGATTTCCCTCCCGGCCTGGATCGCAAAGCACTTGTCGACGCCGCTGAATGATTTCGCAATATTTTCGAGTTCTTCCAGCCGTTTGACGTAGCTCTCCAGCATCTCCCGCCGCGCCCCCGGTCTTGCCGCCGACAGGGTGTCCGCCGCCTGGACCAGAACACCGAGTAGGGTGTTGGTCCTGCCGTCGTCATGGTGGGTGGCGATCGCCTGGACGATGCGCGGGACCTCGCCGAACCGCTTCGCATAATCGGCGCCAATTCCGGCATGGGTTCCTTCTACCTTGTGATCGACGGCCTTTCCAATATCGTGCAGGAGCCCAGCCCTTTTCGCTTCCTTAATGTTCATCTTCAGTTCGGCCGCCATCATCCCCGTCAGATGGGCAACCTCGATGGAATGCTGGAGGACGTTCTGGGAATAGCTCGTCCGAAACTTGAGGCTGCCGAGCATGGTGATCAGTTCGGGATGAAGGTCGTGAACGCCGACGTCGAAAGATATCCTCTCCCCCGTTTCCTTGATGACCGTTTCTACCTCCGACCGGACCTTCTTGACGATCTCCTCGATCCGGCCCGGATGGATCCGGCCATCGGTGATCAGTCTCTCTAAGGAGAGGCGCGCCACCTCGCGCCGCACCGGATCGAAGCTGGAGAGGACGACCGCTTCCGGCGTATCATCGACGATCAGGTCGATCCCCGTCGCCGCCTCGATCGCCCGGATGTTCCTCCCCTCCCTGCCGATGATCCTCCCCTTCATCTCATCATTGGGAAGGTTGACCACCGAGACCGTGTTTTCGGCCACATAATCACCCGCGTAGCGCTGAATCGCATAGGCGATGACCTCCCGCGCCGTATTGTCGGCCGTCCGCCGGGCCTCCTCCTCGATCTTCCGGATCATCAGGGCGGCATCCCGCTTCGCCGCCGCTTCCATCGATTGGACCAGAAAGTTCTTCGCCTCCTCCGAGGTAATGCCGGCGATCTGTTCCAGCTTGCCCTTCTGCTCTTCCAGCATCCGGTCGGCACGTTCGTGCTTTTCGTTGAGCTGGGATTCCCTGTGCAGGATTGCCTTTTCCCGGTTTTCGATGGCGGTTTCCTTTTGAGACAGAAGATCGGTCCTCCGTTCGAGATTTTCTTCCTTGGACCGGAGTCTTCGTTCCAGGGTGTCGAGTTCACTTTTTCGGTCCCGCGTATCCTTCTCGAACTCGGTCTTGACCTTGAGCAGGTTCTCCTTCGCCTGAAGGATGGCCTCTTTTTTGATGTTCTCGGCCTCCTTCTTCGCCTCGTCGATGATCCTCGCCGAGAGGTTCTCACAGGATTCCAGTTTTTTCCGGGAAATCTGCTGCTTGACCATGAATCCCAGTACCCCGCCGACGGCCAGCGCCACCAGCAGGGCCAGGATTAACATACCGTCATATAACAAAGTTTTCACCTCCTTGATATATTACGAACGCAAATCGACTGCCAGCAATGGATCAATCCGGGAAGTTAGAGGAAAGGGACGCGCTCAAAGCGGTGGCGGATGGGTTCAAAAAAACCCCCGCCGATGCCGTGTCAACCACCTTTTTGAACCAGTTGAAAAGTGGGCGCCTAATGTTGCCGCTTCAGGCTTTCCACCGTCCGCTTCTGCGGAATTCTGGTGGACATGCACACGGCGGACAAGGAAAGGTCCCCGGTTCCCAGGTGTTGGCTCAAAAAACGAATGTTAATCACGCACATCGCAGGGGATAATCTGTTTACCTTATATTGTTCAT
>JAPLJW010000109.1 GCA_026388365.1 Deltaproteobacteria bacterium
GCCGAAAAACTCGATACGCTGCAGAATATCGAAGAGGGAAAGATTGTCGAGGGCGTGATCAAGAATATCACCGATTACGGTCTTTTTATCGATCTGGGCGGAATTGACGGATTGCTTCATGTGACCGATATTTCCTGGGGAAGGATCACACGACCTTCCGACCATTTCTCCAAGGGAGAAAAGATCCGGGTCAAGGTGCTTTCATTCGACCGGGAGAAGGAACGGGTCGCTTTGGGTCTCAAACAATTGGCGATGAATCCCTGGGAAACGATCAAAGACAAGTACCCCATCCATTCCGTCGTCGAAGGTCGTGTCGTGAATCTCACCGACTACGGCGTCTTTGTGGAACTGGAGACCGGTGTGGAAGGACTGATCCATGTGTCGGAGATGTTCTGGACGCGGGAAATAAAGCACCCTTCCAAGGTGCTGTCGATTGGTCAGCCCGTTAAGGTCATGATTTTGGATATCAATATCGAAACAAAGCGCATATCGCTAGGGCTGAAGCAGACCACCGCCAACCCCTGGGAGACGCTGAAGATAAAGTATCCGGAGGGAAGCGTTATCAAGGGAATCATCAGAAACATCACCAATTTCGGAATTTTCGTGGGTGTGGAAGAGGGGATTGACGGCCTCATCCACATGTCGGACATTTCCTGGAAGCAGCGGGTGAAACATCCTTCAGAGATATTCAAGAAGGGTCAAGAAATTGAGGTGATGGTCCTGAACATCGACGTTGAACATGAAAAGTTTTCCCTGGGGCTCAAGCAGATCGAAAAGAACCCGTGGGAAGAATTGAGTGTGCGATATCCGGCCGGATCGATCGTTTCGGGGAAGGTTACCAATATAACCGATTTCGGGATCTTTGTTGAAATAGAAGAGGGGATAGAGGGGCTTGTTCATATCTCCGAATTGAGTTCGCGGCGCGTCAAGTCTTCCTCTGAATTGTTTGCCGTGGGCGATTCCGTATCCGCCGTCGTCAAAAACGTCGATCCGAAGAGTCGGAAGATCCGCCTGAGCATCAAGGATTTTGAGGCAGGTACGGAAGGGCATTCCGTCACTCAATATATCAACAATCAGGAGAATATTGGGTCAAGCCTGAGTAAAGCCCTGGCCGATGTGAAGATTGTGGATACGGAAAAATGACGAAGTCGTCAAAGATATTTCCCCTGAGATAGCCACATGAGAAGACACCCGGTGATTTTGGGCATCTGCCTTCTAACGTTGATCGGGATGGTCTTCTTTGCAGCCATTTACGGCTTGGGCCTGTTCCGGGGAAAGAATCCATTGAACCTCGGTGAGAAGATCGGAGTCATCCCGATAGAAGGGATTATCGGCGATGCCGGAGAGATTGTTGATCAGATCAACGAATTCGCGGACAGCAATGGCATCCGGGCGGTTGTCCTGAGGATCGATACGCCGGGCGGGAGCGTAGCGGCGTCTCAGGAGATTTACCAGGCCGTCCGGGAGCTTCGTAAAAAAAAGAAGGTCGTGGTCTCGATGGGATCGGTCGCGGCGTCCGGCGGGTACCTGATTGCCGTTGCCGCAGACCGAATTGTTGCTAACCCCGGAACCATTACCGGCAGCATATCGGCCGTCATGCATTATGCCAATGTTGAAGAGCTTCTGAAGAAGGTAGGCGTCCGGTCATCCGTCATCAAGAGCGGAAAGTTCAAAGATATCGGCTCTCCTGTCCGTGAAATGACGGCGGAAGAGCGATCCCTGATTCAGGGGATCGTGGATGACATCTGCGATCAATTTGTCAGAACCGTTTCTGAAAACCGTAAAATTCCGTTGCCGAAAATCGCCCGACTCGCGGATGGAAAGGTTTTCACCGGCAGACAAGCGAAGGAGTTGGGTTTGATTGATGACCTCGGAGGCCTTCAGGATGCCGTTCTTTTGGCAGGCCGGTTGTCGGGTATGAAGGAAAAACCCGAAATTGTCCACGGAATGAAGAAAAAGACAACCCTCTGGAGGTATTTGATGGAGAATATGACGTCCGCCGTATCGGAGGAAATCAGAAGAAACTCGGTTGAGTTACAGGGTGCGCAGTATCTTCTGCAGTAGCAGTATGGACCCGGTCCGGCAGTCATGATCCAGGGGGAGTTTCTCAATCAGGTTTACACGGTTCAGTCATGATGTTTCGAACAATTCTTGTCGAAAATAAAACCGGCTATGCCATCGTGACTCTGCACCGCCCAGGCGAGATGAACGCCCTTTCCTGTGAAATGCGGATGGAGTTGGAAGATTGCTTTACCCGCCTGGAAGGGGATCATGAGGTTCGCGTTATTCTCCTGACCGGAGGCGATTACGTATTCTCGGCGGGGATGGATCTTAAGGAGATGTCCGGCATTCCCGACGCGGAAATCAGGGATTATTTCTTTTCCATCACCCGGTATCTAAAGAAAATTTATGGCTGTAGAAAACCTGTCATTGCGGTTGTTGGCGGAATTGCCCTTGGCGGCGGTTTCAATCTTGCGACCGTCTGCGATTTGATCATTGCCTCGGAGAGCGCCATTTTCGGCCATCCTGAACTGAGATTTGGAATCAATCCTCTTTTCAATCCGCTCCGGCAGATCATCGGTATGTCCAAGGCGAAGGAGATCACCATGCTGGGGGAACCGATCGGCGCCAGGGA
>JAPLJW010000133.1 GCA_026388365.1 Deltaproteobacteria bacterium
CCTCCTGAAGGGCCAGGATGAAGGAGTAGAGGGACCCCACCAGGACCCCCTTCCAGATGAGGGGGAGAGTGACGTCCTTGAAGGTTCGGGTCTTGGTGGCGCCGACGCTCTCGGCCGCCTCCTCGAAGGAGCGGTGCACGATGAGCAGCGAGGCGAAGGTCCCCCGCACCGTGTAGGGGAGCCGCCGGACCGCCAGCACGATGGGAATAATGATCCAGATGCCGATCAAGGCCGTGGCCATGAAGGGAAAGGGATCCCGGAAGGCGCGCATGTAGGCGATGCCGATGCCGGTCCCCGGCAGGGCCAGGATCAGCGTGGTCAGCGAATCGAGGACCCCCCGCCCCGGAAGTTTGGTCCGGGACATCACCCAGGCCACCGGCACCCCCACGGCAATACAGATCACGACCGATATCCCCGAAAAGAGCAGGCTGTTGATGATGAACTTGGGCGTTTCGATCGCCACCCGCTCGAAATACTGGAGCGTGTACTTCACCGGGAAGGGGGTCAGAGCCCACCCCTTGCCGAAGGAATCGAGCGCGAGCCCCAAATAGGGAATGAAGGCCAAAATCAGGATGGAGATCAGGAAGGCGACTGCCCCCGCCTGCGCCGGGCGCGACAGCTTCTTCCGCTCGATCACCGAATAGGAGAGGGAGCTGTAATCCTTGATCGACACGTATTTCTTGGCGATGATCAGAAACAGGATGGCCAGGATCACCATGATGGCTGAAATGACGATTCCCATCTTGAAGAGACGCCGGTCGACGAACTGGACGATGTTCAGGTAGGCCTGGGAGGCCAAGAGGTCGGAGATGCCCACCACCAGCGGCGTGGCGAAATCGGCGAAGGTCCAGATGAAGACCAGAAGCGCCCCGGAAACGTAGCCGGGGGTGGTCAGCGGGAAGGTGATGTCCCAGAACTTGCGGATTCCCCGGGAGCCGACGCTCTCGGCCGCCTCGTCCAGGGAGGGCGATATCTTCCCCATCGCGTCGACGATGGAGAGCGTCATCAGGGGGAAGAGATGTAATGTTTCGACGAGGAGCACCCCGTGGAGGCCGTACATGAAGTTGATCGGATGCTGAAGGCCGAAATAGTCCTGAAGGATGATGTTGACGGTCCCGGCGCGGCCCAGGATGAAGACGAAACCCATGACGCCGACCAGGGGGGGCATGATCATCGGGATGATCGTCAGATAGGAGAAGAGCCCCCGGCCTGGAAAATCGTATCGTAAGAGCAGAAACGCGATGGCGATGCCGATGATGGAGGTCGTGATGACGGTGGCCACGCCCAGGATCAGGGAGTTCAACAGGGATTTCAGGTAGAAGGCGTCGGTGAAGAAATCCTGGAAATTGGCCAGGGTGAAGATCCCGGCCTCGGTCGTCAAGCTGTCGTAGAAGAGCCGGATCAGCGGATAGATCAGGAAGATGATGAAAAAGGCCCAGATGGCGGCATAGCTAAGAAGGCCGCTGACCTTCATCTCCGACCAGACGCTGGGCTTGGGCAGGGCAACGGTGTTTTTCATTTCCACGGTCGGCATCCTCTCTTCTCAGGCGGGGATCCCCAGGGTGATCTGGATGGGAAAACGCACATGCACCTTCTCGGCAATGGGGAACGGCTGCTGGTTCCAGGGATTCTGCACATCAACCTTGAAGAGGGTCTCCGGATCCAGTTCGATGTCATAGCGGATGGTGTTGCCGATATAGGAGGCGAAGCTGACCTTCCCGGAGAGCAGGTTCATGTTGTCGCTCGTTTCGTCGGAGTTGCAGATGGAGGCGACCTCGGGGCGGACGGTGACCTTGCAGGCCTCTCCGGTCTTGAACCGGCCCTCAAAGACGCATTTGAGCAGACCGAAGCGGGTCTGCACGGCCATCCACCCCTTCGTCTCCTGGATCTCCTTCACTTCGCCTGCGATCAGGTTATTGATGCCGATGAAATCGGCCACGAAGGGATTCTCCGGCCTTTGATAGAGGTCCCGGGGGGAGCCGAGCTGCTGAAGCTTTCCGTGATCGAGGACCGCGATGCGGTCCGAGAGGGTCAGCGCCTCTTCCTGGTCATGGGTCACATAGATGGAGGTGATGGCCAGATCCTTCTGGAGCTTCCGGATTTCGGCGCGTACCTGCTGGCGGATCTTGGCATCCAGGTTGGAGAGGGGCTCGTCGAGCAGAAGCACGTCCGGATTGAGGACCAGGGCGCGCGCCAGGGCCACGCGCTGCTGCTGACCTCCCGAGAGCTGGCCGGGATACCGCTTTTCGAGGCCCGTCAGGTTGACCAGGGAGAGGGCACGGTTGACCTTCTTTCCCATTTCCGCATGGGTCGTTTTCTTGATCCTGAGACCGTAGGCGACGTTGTCGAAGATGGTCATGTGCGGCCAGAGGGCGTAGTTCTGGAACACCATGCCGATGTTCCGTTCATAGGGGGGGATCGCCGACACCTCCCGGTCGCCGAAGTAGATCTCCCCGTGATCGGGCCTGTGAAAGCCGCCGATGAGACGCAGGATCGTCGTCTTGCCGCACCCCGAAGGTCCCAGGAGTGTGAAAAGCTCGCCGTCCCGGATATCCAGGGACACGTGGCTCACCGCCTCCAGGGTTCCGAACCTTTTCACCATGTCTTTCAATTGGATATTCATCGTTCGACCTTTATAAATCCGACCTGATGGTTATGGCCGCTCTTATGGTCATTTCCGCGAATCCCGGATCTGGGTCCGGGACAGGCACGGGAAGCCATGAATACTCATCCCCATCGCCTTGTCCGCCGGATGCAATCCAGCAGGCCGCTGAAAAAGGCCCATCTACGGCGTTGGCGCGCTCGCGCGCCGCTGCGACGTACGCGCCAGGTACGCCTCGCACGCCGCCTTGTATCTGGACCTTTTTGAGCAGCCTGAACAAGAACGAGCTTTTCTGCAAACTGCTAATTCCCGCCGCAGCCGTCCACCCGCCCCGGAAGGCTGAGGGCCCTCCGGGGTGGGCGGCAGCATGAGGTTTGTATGAAAAACGGACCCCGGGAAACTCCCCCAAGATGATCGGGAGCTTCCTGGCCTTGTCCGCGACCTGAATGCTATTTCTTGATGATTTCCTTGTGCTTCTCGGCGATCTCCTTCCGGAAGTAGGCGTTGACCTCCTCGTTCCGCTTCTTCTCGCCGGCGATCTTGGGGTCGTAGACATTGCCGACCTGGATGTCATAGAAGGAGCGGATTCCGGCCGTGAACTGGACCGCCTTTTCCGCGTCGGAGCCGGGCGCCCCCTGCACCTTGTACTTGGACGTAATGGGGTAGAGACCGCGACTCATGAAGATCTTTTGACCCTCCTCGGTCAGCAGGAACTCGATGAAGGCGTGGGCCGCCTTGGGATGGGGGGCGCCCTTGAGCACCGCCATCGGTTCGGGGGTCACGTAGGCGTTCTTGGGGTAAACAAACATCACGTCATAGCCGCCGAGCACTTCGGCGAAGGCCATGTAGCTGGGGACCGCCACGCCGACGGCGAACTCGCCTTTGGCCACCACGCTCGGCACGTCGCGGGAACGGGCTGTGAAGATTCCCGTGTTGGCCGCCAGTCTGGTCAGCCAGTCCCATCCCTTTTCCCAGCCGTACATGGCCAGGATGACTTCGTAGCTTGCATGGCTCGAGCTCGACCGGTCCGGCGTGCACTGGGCAATATGACCTTTCAGTTTGGGATTGAGCAGATCGTCCCAGTCCTTAATCTGGACGCCCAGGCGCTTGAGCAGCGTCGGATTATAAATCAAGCCGTACGGTTCGAGCGTGGTTCCCACCCAGAACCCTTTGGAATCCTTCAGCGGAAGCCCGACGGGCTTGCCGATGGTGGCCGGGATCTCATCCCACATCGCCTTGGGGATGGTCACCTTGTCCAGAAGGCCCTGTTCGGCCAGCAGGTCGAACAGCGTTCCCTCTCCGCCCCAGAAAACGTCCGCTTGGGGCTTCCCTTTCCACTCGACGATCTGACCATAGGCGACCGGCGTACCCTGAGGCATGGCGCTGGTCTTGAGATCCACGTTGTACTTCTTCTTCACATAGGCCGCGAACTCCTTCAGGGCCGGATCATGGACGTCCTTGGAGACCGGGGTAATGAGATAAAACTCATTCTCGATCGCCTGGGCGAAGCTGATCCCTGTCAAACAGAAGAAACCCATGACCGTTAGGGCAATGACCAATGCAAAACGTTTCATGATATCTACCTCCTTATTGATGGTTGCTGCCTTGAGCATCACTTTCCCCGCCGGGATCACGGGGCTTTCATCGTTGCCGGGGAATGGAGATATGCCGAAAAACACCTCAAATCTGATCATGGTCAACTAACCTCAAAAAAGAAAGAATGTCAAGCGAAACTGGCGGGTGTCATGGTTCATTGACTCGCGGGGCCGCCCGTCGTATACTCTGATGCAGGGCGTTCTGATCGTACCTGAACCCGGGCGTCGGGAAAGGGGGCTTGTTCCGAAGCCCAAAGGGATCGGAACGTGTCCCCGGAATAAAAACGGCGAAGGATGAGGGAAACGTGAACAGATGAGCGGTTTTAATAGCCTAAACCCGGGAGGCATCCATTGACAAAGGCGGAATCAATGTTGAAAATCGTCGCATTTTGTGGAAGCCCCCGTCCGGGCGGCAACACCGAGATCCTGATGAACGAGGCGCTCAGGCCTCTTGCAGAGGCAGGCCACGACATCACGGTCTATCCGCTCAATACCCTGAATATCAGGCCCTGCCAGGATTGCGGTGGCTGCATCAAGACCGGTGTCTGCGTTTTCAGCGATGGCATGACCGGGATCTTTGCCGCGATCCGTGCGGCAGACAGGATCATCCTGGCCTCCCCGGTCTTTTTTTACAGCCTGAGCGCCCAGGCCAAGGCCATGGTGGACCGCTGCCAGTCCTTCTGGTGCGAAAGGTATCTCCTGAAAAAGCCCATTCCCGCAGGTCTCCATGGCAGAAAGGGGTTGCTTCTGCTGGCGAGAGGCATGAAAAAGGAGAACGCCTCCCACTGTGCGGAGGTTACGGCAAAGGCGTTCTTCCGAACCATCAGCGTACCGGAACATGAAACGCTCTCCTATGGCGGCGTGGACGGCCGGGGCGATATCGAAAAACATCCCATCGCGCTCCAGGACGCGTATGAGGCAGGGAAGAGACTGGCCCTATAGCCAGGCTATTGCAAAACTCCCGTCTGCGGCGTTTCCCTCATCCTTTGCCGGAACAACGCCAAGGCTCAGGATTTCGGGGGCCTTGCATCCGGACGTTTTTCGAACAGCCTGAATCAGCGACTTTTTCAACAGGCTGATAGGGCCTTTTGGCGCAAAGGCGTCTGATGATCCGTAACTAATATTGACATGATCTGCGGAAAAGGAAAAATGGTTGCATTATGCCGGCCAAGAGCTTTATAGATATTCCACCGTATTTAGAATGGGATAAGAAGAGCCGGTATTCCATAAGTGCAAGGATACGATTGCACGGTTATGGTTTAGAATCCTGAATATGCGTCCGGGTGGTAGAGATATCCGGAAACGATAGAATAACTTGTCAGGACCCGAAAATCCCGAAGGGTGTGTCGCCTGTGAACCGTTTTGCCGCATACGCAATGATGTCTATGGCCATGCTCATAGGCGGGGGATCGCTCCTTTTTTTCGGAGTATTTCTGGTCATCGGACCCATCACCATGGTCCGTTTTGGCGCCTCGGAACACCAGGCACTCCTGTGGGACGGGTTGCTGTCCGTCCTGTTCTTCATTCAGCACAGCGGAATGATACGGACGTCGTTTCGGTCCAGGCTCTCTTCCATTATCCCCAGCCATTACCACCCGGCAACCTATGCCATCGCATCCGGCATAGCGCTGGCAGCCGCGGTACTCCTGTGGCAACCGTCCCAAACGGTTCTCTATCAGGCTGAGGGCCCGCTTCGCTGGCTGGCACGTGCCATCACTGTATTGGCCATCGTGTGCTTTTCGTGGGGGGTGCGGGCCCTCGGAAACTTCGACACATTTGGTCTAAGGCCGATCAAGGCGTATCTGCGCGGCAGGCAGCTCCGGGCGCCAAACGTCGTCATCCGCGGTCCCTATCTCTGGGTCCGCCATCCCCTCTATTTTTTTATGCTCGTTCTCATCTGGTCGTTCCCCGACGTCAGTTTGGACCGCCTGCTTTTCAATGTGCTTTGGACCCTCTGGACGGTTCTCGGCACGTACCTGGAGGAGAAAGATCTGGTTGCCGAGTTCGGCGACCCGTACCGCCATTACCAGAAGACCGTCCCGATGCTTTTCCCGTGGCGGTTTCCCCGCGGCTCCAGGCTGTGAAACGCATGGCGGTCGCATACTGGGGCGTTCACGCGCCCGACCGGGCGCTCAAGAGGGGCGCGGCAAAAAGCCGCCGCGCCCATTCGCTTGGTCTTTAGATGAACTGGATGAGCCATTTAAAAACCAAGGAGGTGTTATGAAAATTTCTATTGAATATTGTGTTGCTTGAAACTTTCTTCCTCAAGCTTCCCGTGTGGAAGCGGAATTGAAGGCAAATTATCCCGATTCAAATATTGAATGGATCGAAGGCGGAGGCGGCATCTTCGATGTAAAGTGTAACGGCAAGTTGATTTACTCCAAACAGAATATTAAAGGACAGCGATTTCCCAATGCGGGAGAAATCGCCCGATTGATCGAACAAGAGAGGAGCTGACATTTATTGCTCCAGCAACAATATATGTCCAAGTCGTCATTCCCGCGCAGGCGGGAATCCAGAATTGGACTGGATGCCGGATCAAGTCCGGCATGACATTTGATATGTTTAATTGCCGGAGTAATAACGGAAATGGGCAAATAGGTGCCACCCCGGCCATGATGAACGAACCAAGAGAAATGGAACCTGTTGCAGAGCCACATGCTGAGAAAACCGGTCGCGTGCGGACCTTTGCCACGGCCGGAGGCGTCGGTGCAATCCTGTTATGGAGTACGACGATCGCCGTCGCCCGAAGCCTCTCCGAGCAGCTTGGCCCTGTGACCGCCGCGGCGGCAGTCTACGGCGTCGCCGGCACCGTGTCCCTGGCCCGCCTTGCAGGCTCTGACGCGAAACGGCGGCAAATTGGACACCTCCCGCGCAACTATCTGATCGGCTGCGGCACGCTTTTTGTCGCCTATATGCTTTTTCTGTATCTTGCAATCGGACTTGCCGCGGACCGGCAGCAGGTCCTCGAGATCGGGCTCCTGAACTATCTCTGGCCTGCACTGACGCTCCTCCTATCCGTGGCGCTTCTCCGCAAAACGGCTACGCTGCTTCTTTTCCCGGGCACGGTGCTCGCTCTCCTGGGCGTTATGCTTGTCCTGACGCATGGAGCGGACGTGTCATGGCGGTCATTTGTCCACAATGTCGAAACCAACCCCGCAGCCTACTCGCTGGGACTCGCCGCCGCAGTAGCCTGGGCCCTCTATTCCGTTCTGACATGCAAGTGGGCCGGCGGCAGCACAACCGGTGGCGTGGAACTGTTCCTGTCCGTCACGGCTGCCGTACTGCTCTTGATAGGCCTCGGCGTAGATGAACCGCGCGCGTGGAGCGTACGTTCCATCGCGGAGGCGGTCTTCCTCGGGATGGCGACGTACGCGGCATACGGGCTTTGGGACACCGCCATGCGAACCGGCAACCTGGTGCTGGTCGCAGCAGGTTCCTACTTGACGCCGTTGTTTTCCACCATGGCGAGTTGCCTCTACCTCGCCATCGTGCCGGGACCGATTCTGTGGCTGGGCTGTGGGCTGCTCGTTGCCGGGTCCCTGCTCAGTTGGCAATCAGTTTCCGGCGGGGTGTCCATACGGATTGGAAAAGAAGCTGTACCCCGCGACGGCTTGTAACCGCGCGCGGGCGGCATTCGGCAAATACAGGCTGTTGAAAAACGCCCATCTGCGGCGTTTCCCTCATCCTTCGCCGTTCAACGTACCATACAGTACGCCTCACGGCTCAGGATTTCGGGGGCCTTGCATCTGGCCGTTTTTGAACAGCCTGCAAAAGAGACTTTTTCAACAAGCTGAATGAAGGATGAAGAGATGACCCAAGCATACATTCACGGATATGATATACAGGAGACGGAATATTCTGTTATACGTTCTTTAAAGCCGCCGGATGTTCGGCGTGGTTATGACCAGCACGGATGCACAACGAAGGCGGTGGCTCAAAGAGGTTAAGGCCATGATGGATTCGGTCTTTCCAAAGGAAGAAGACCCTGAGAGAACGATATAACCATGCCATGCCATGAGCAACGGATGCATATCCATGTGGCCTGCGCGATCATCGAGCAGGACGGTCTCGTCCTGGCCGCCCGGCGGAGCCGATCCATGCGCATGCCCCTCAAATGGGAATTCCCCGGTGGAAAGATCGAACCGGGAGAGAGCCCGGAGGCGTGCCTCCACCGGGAGCTGATGGAGGAGATGGAGCTTTGCGTTGCCGTGAAGCGGGAGATGCCGCCCTCGACGCACGAATACCCGGCCTTCACGGTCACCCTGCATTCCTTTGTCTGCGGGATCCTCTCCGGGGAGATGACCCTGAACGAACACCATGCCGTTGCCTGGCTCAAACCGGAGGAGTTGCCGGCCCTCGACTGGGTCGAAGCGGACCGAACGGTCGTCGCGGCGTACCGGCGGGGCATCGGCGGGACGGACGCCGCGGAGTGAGACCTTTGGAAATCTACCTATTGTTGTCACCCCGGCGAAAGCCGGGGTCCAGAACCTGCCGAAAAAACTGGATTCCCCCGGATCAAGTCCGGGGCAGGCTTGGTCAAGCACGGAATGACAAAACAGGTGGAAATCGACTTTTTACGAGGTCGTCAAAGGTCGAGAGGTGCATAAAAAAATCGCGTGATGATTTTTAATCTCTCCGGGGCGGATTCGCCGGAGTCTGCCGCGGAGAGGTTCAAGTACGGATTGAACTGGCATTTTTAGAGAAAGGGGGAAAGCAGCATGATGGATATCAGGGATCGGAATCCGAACGAGGAGAGAAGTCTCACCAGGCGAATGTTTCTGAAGATGGGCGGGTGGTTGATCATGGCGGCGGGTATTTTGAGAATACCGGGAATCGCCCTGGCCCAGGAAAAGCCGGAGGTGATTTCCGAGAATGTCCGGTTTCCGGGCAAGGGGGGAATGGTCGGCGGGTATCTTTCCCGGCCTGCCGGGCAGGGACCCTTCCCGGGGGTCATCGTGATCCATGAAAACAGGGGTGTCACGGATTATATTCAGGACGTGACCCAAAATCTTGCGAAAGAGGGGTATGTCGGCCTTTCGGTGAACCTGGTTTCCCGAAGCCTGGGGCCGGATTATCCCGGCGGTTCGGATGAAGCCATGAAGGCCCTCGGCCAATTGTCGGACGACGATGCGATGGCGGATCTGGATGCCGGCATGGAGTACCTTCAAAAGCAGCCGGTCGTTTTCACCAACTCCATCGGCTGCATGGGATTTTGCATGGGGGGCAGATTCTCCCTCCTCTTCGCCGGGCACAGAAAAGACCTGCAGGCAGCGGTGGTTTTTTACGGACGCACGATCAACAAGATCACCCCTCTGCAATCCCGGTCGCCGATCGATCTGGCGCCGGAGATGACGGCGCCGCTGCTCGGAAGTTACGGGGCGGCGGACGCGGGCATCCCGGTCGAAGATGTCCGGAAGCTCGAGGAAGCGCTGAAGAAAAACAACAAGACCTTCGATATCAAGATATACCCGGAGGCAAAACACGCGTTTCATCGGGAGGGCCCGAATTACCATGCGGAAGCGGCAAAGGACGCCTGGAAACGATCCGTAAATTGGCTGGCCAAATACCTGAAGCCGCCAACCCCGAAAGGATAGGTTCATCCGTGGAGGACGCCCTCAGCCTGTTGATCAAACCTGTCTCCGCGGATTGCAACATGCGTTGCCGGTACTGCTTCTACCGGCGGCCGACGGATCCCTATCGTTCCGAAGAGCGTCACATCATGGACGATGCGACACTCAAAACGATGATCTCCGGGTATATGAAATCGGCCGGAAGGTGCGCCTCGTTCGGCTGGCAGGGCGGGGAACCCCTTCTGGCCGGCATCGATTTTTTTGAGAGGGTTGTTGCCTATCAGCAGGCCTACGGCCTTTCGGGGCAACGGGTCGGCAATAACCTGCAGACCAACGGCCTGCTGATCGATGAGGCGTGGGCAAAATTCTTCCGGCGGTACAACTTTTTCATCGGCGTGAGCCTGGACGGCCCGGAGGAAGTTCACAACCGCTACCGTCACTCCGCCAGCGGAAATGACGGTTTTCAGCGGACCCTGGAGGGAATCCGGACCCTCCGGGATCACCGGGTGGAATTCAGCATCCTTTCCGTCGTCAACGATGTGACGGCGAAGAGGCCGGCGGAACTCTATGATTTCTTTATCCGTAACGGGCTCGACCGGCTGCAGTTCATCCCCTGCCTTGAGATCCACGGCGAAACCGGGAAGGTACAGGACTACTCGGTTGCGGTGCGGGATTACCGGGATTTTCTCTGCACGTTATTCGATCTCTGGTACAACCGCGGCCGACCGGCGGCCTCGATCAGGCTTTTTGAAAACATCCTGGCCGTTTATCTGGGCCGGGACCCGGAGATCTGCGCCTTCAAGGACCGGTGCGGCAGTTATCGGGTCGTCGAATACAACGGCGATGTCTATCCCTGCGATTTTTTCGTGGAGGCGCCCTGGCTGTTGGGGAATCTGCGGCAGACGTCCATCGGCGATCTGCTGAAAAAGCGGAAGAGCCGGGAATTCAGCAGCCGAAAGAAGGAGGGATCGCCCGTCTGTAAATCCTGTGAATGGAATTTCATCTGTCATTTCGGCTGCCCGCATTACCGTTTGCCTGCGGGGGAGAATTATTTCTGCGAAGCATACCGGCAATTCTTCCAATACACGCGGCGCCGTTTTGAAACATTGAAAGAGAATCTCCTGAAAGCGGAATCGGAATGGCCGGGGAACTCC
>JAPLJW010000023.1 GCA_026388365.1 Deltaproteobacteria bacterium
CAGGCCGATGATGAGAAAGGGCGGCCATTTCAATCCCGCCACCCAGGCGCCGATCCCCGCCGGGATGGTTGTCACGGCGAGGAAGTGGCCGAAGACGGTCGCCCCGGCGACGATGACGAGGATCATGCAGGAGATCCGGGTGGTCTCGTTCAGGGAGCGGGCGAAGCCCTGCCAGGAGAGGTGCCCGCCGATCAGCGCGATGACGATCGTGCCGCAGGCCCCGACGCCGGCGGCCTCGGTCGGCGTGAAGAAGCCGACGAAGAGCCCCCCCATGACGAGGACGAAAAGGATAAAGGTTTCGATCACGCCGGTCAGCGAGGCGATCCGCTCCCGGAGGGAGGCCTTCGGTGCGGGAACGCAGAGACCGGGCCGCAGGTGGATCCAGACCACGATGGTGACGATGAAAAGAAGGGTCAGGAGAATCCCCGGCAGGACGCCGGCCATGAAAAGCTTGCCGACGGACTGCTCCGTCATGATCCCGTAGATGATGAAGATCGTGCTCGGCGGGATGAGGATCCCGAGACTGCCGCCGGCGGCCACAACCCCCGTGGCCAGGGCGGGATCATACCGGTATTTTTTCATCTCCGGCAGCGCGACGGAGGCCATCGTCGCTGCCGTCGCGCTGGTCGAGCCGCAGATCGCGGAAAATCCGGCGCAGGCCCCGATGGTGGCGATGGCGAGCCCCCCCGGAAGATGTCCCAGGAACTTGTGGGCCGCGTTGAAGAGGCGGCCGCTGATCCCCGTATAGTGGGCGATCTGTCCCATCAGAACAAAGAGGGGGATGACCGTCAGGTTGTAGGAACCGAAAGTCGCGAAGAAATCCCTTGCCAGCAGGTTCAGGGAGGCGTCCCAGGAGGTCAAAACGCCGAACCCGACCAAGCCGACGATGGCCATGACGAATCCGACCGGAATCCGGGCGAACATCAGAATGACGAGGATGACAAATCCCCAGAGGCCGGCGGCGATCGGCGTCATGGCTTCACCGTCCGAATTGCGGAACGCAGGCTGTCGAGCAGAAGGACCAGAACCAGCAGCGCGCTGCCGGCCGCGATCCCGTATATGAACGGGTAGATCGGCATGGTCAGTGTCACGGAGACCTCTCCGCTTTGCCGCATGTCCGCGGCATAGACCAGGCTCTGCCAGGTGACGAGGGCAAAGAGGGCGGCGCCGATCAGTGAGGTGACGGCCTCGATCCCGACCTGCACGCGCCGGGGGAGCTTTTCCACGAGAATCTCCACGGCGATGTGCCCCTTTGAAAGCGAGGTCAAGGCGAGGGAAAAGGAGATGATGACCGTTCCCAGGAAGCCGACGAGTTCATAGGTCCCCGGAATGGGGTGGCGCACCAGGCGCAGGAGGACATCGGCGCAGGTCAGCAGCATCATGATGATGACCGCGGCGCCGGACAGGGTGTTGAAACCGGCGCTGATCCGGGCGATTGCTTTGGGTATCCGTGACATGAAATGCTTTCCGCAGTGATTTTTCTTTTGAGACATCACCGGGGTTCGGGAGGCCTGCCCTTTCCGGAAGCAGTCCGCTCCCAAACCCCCGTGAAGTCCGATCCGCCTCACGATAAATTACTTGTAAACCTTGCTGTATTTCTGAATCAGGTCCTCGACTTCCTTCACCGCTTTTTCGGCGGGAAGCCCCTTGGCTGAAACATCCTTGACATATTCATCAATGATCGGCCGGACCGCCTTCTTCCACCGGCCGTTTTCTTCCGCGGACAGGGGGACGATCTTGTTCCCGAGGCCGAGGGTGTAATCGCGACCCTCCTGGTCGAGCTGGTCCCAGGCCTTGCCGTGGATATCGATCCACTGGGCGCTGACCTCTTCCATGACCTTCCGGACGTCGGCGGGCAGACTGTTCCATTTCTTGAGGTTCATGACGACGAACATCGCCGTCGTGTAGCCGATGTCGGAGCAATCCGTTGTCGATTTGATCACCTCTCCCTGCTTCCAGCCCTTCAGGGTCTCCATCGGGGCGAAGGTCCCCTCGACAACCCCCTTCTGGAGCGACTCGTAGGTCTGTCCCTGGGGCATCGCCACCGGCACGGCGCCCAGGGCCTCCGCCACCTTTGCGCTCAATCCGGTGGAGCGGATCTTCATTCCTTTGATCTGTTCCAGCGTCGTGACCGGCTGTTTCGTATGGAGCAGCCCGGGGCCGTGGGCATGAATGTAGAGCAGCTTGACCCCTTCCAGCTCCTTTGGCATGAATTTCTGGAAGAACTCGTTGGCGACCCGGGTCGCCACCCGGCCGTTCGGGTAGCCCATCGGC
This sequence comes from Deltaproteobacteria bacterium, assembly GCA_026388365.1. The sequence continues at coordinate 2,275 of JAPLJW010000023.1, forward strand.
AGATCGAGGACCTCCATCACGGGGAAACGCCCCCGCGTGTAGGCGAAGCAGGACATGCCGATATCGGAGATCCCCTTGAGCGCCCCGTCAAAGCACTGGTCCGCCTGGGTCAGCGTCCCGCCGGCCAGGACGTTGATCTTGACCTGACCGTTGGTCCTTTTTTCGATCTCCCGCGCCCAGGCTTCGCCTGCCTTGGTCTGGCCGTGGGTTGGCGGGAAGAAGACGCTGTAAGTGAGTTGCGTCGTGCCGGCCTGGGCCGCGAAACCGCCCGCCGGAAAGAAGACGACGGCCGTTAGAAGGGTCGCCGTGATCATTGTAAACCATCTCTTTTTCATAGGTTCTCCTTTTTTCTTGTGTTGCGATTTGATTCGGAAGAGGCTTCGCGGTGCGAAGGCTCTTTTCCATACATGTTGCAGGTCCCCCTTCCGGGGAAATCAACCGCCTGGGGCGGCTCGTATTGCGATAAAAGGGTTGAGATACGCTGATGATGGTTCGGGAAGGCCTGCTGGCCCGTCTAAATCAGGACGGACAGCAGGCATCAATACATATAGGTATCGAAGCAGGCGTGGGGAAGGTCGGTTTCCAATAAAAATGAATGCATTTTTCAATCTTTCCGTGAAAAAATATCAACAGGCGGCTACCCCTATTTGATTTTGATGTTCCTGTCAAGGGATATTTTTTTTCGTCTGCTCTTTGAGCTTTTCGATTTCTTCCCGGTATTGCTCCGCCTGGGCCTTGACCTGTTCGATCTCCTCCCGGGTCTTGTCCAGTTTCTCTTCCTGCTTCTGCCTTTCCTCCCTCATCCGGTCCTGCATGGCGTCGAGGCCGACATAGACCGCAAGGATGCCGCCCAGGATCAGCATGATCGGAACGCCGCCTTTCAGGATGATCAGAAAGTCGTTCGACCAATGGGATAAACCGATCACGCCCAGGATAACCGCTACGATACCGCTGATTAGCAAGGACATCGCCATAACCTCCTGATCTTCCGGGGTGCTCCGCAGGCCTCCCCGGGGAAAAAGCAAAACGGAACTTAAAAGCATCCGGCCGCACAGGACAAACCATCCGGATGGTTCCTTATCATAGAAAAGGGATGATTGGCAAGATGAAAGTCTGCCGACCGACAACCGTCCATGGGATGACGTTGTGAGATATTTGCGCAACCAGGAAATCACGATTTTCAAAGGTCTCGTTGTGCGAACGAGTCCCTCTCCGCTTCCGGTGGCAGGCTTGTCTGCGCGCCGGAGGCATTCCATAAAAAATGCTTGATTAATGGTATTTCTCAAACTATGATCCCCCTCTGTCTTTCGGGAACGAAAGGGATGTCTGTTAAAATAAATCATCAACGGGGAAGGTCATGACAGAGCCGGATTTCAAGAAAGGGGAGGGCCTGTTGCCGGCCGTGGTCCAGGACCATCAGACGGGCGAGATCCTGATGCTGGCCTATATGAATCAGGCGTCCTGGCGGAAAACCCTCGAAACGGGGAAGGCCCACTTCTGGAGCCGCTCCCGCCAGAGCCTCTGGCTGAAGGGGGAGACATCCGGCCATGTGCAGCTCGTCCGGGAGATCCGGCTGGACTGTGACGAGGACACCATCCTGCTGAAGGTGGAACAGTTGGGCGGGGCGGCCTGCCACACCGGTCACCGGTCGTGTTTCTATCGAAAATGGGCCGACGGAGACTTTGTTGCCGTCGGGGAACGGCTCTTTGATCCTAAGGAAGTGTATCGATGAAGAAATTGAAATTGGGGATCCCCAAGGGGAGCCTGGAAGCCAATACGGTGGATCTGTTCAAGCGGGCGGGCTGGCGTATCACCTACGACAGCCGGAGCTATTTCCCCGACATCGACGACGACGAGCTTTCCTGCATCCTGGTCCGCGCCCAGGAGATGTCCCGCTACATAGCGGACGGCACGATCGATCTGGGGCTAACCGGCCAGGACTGGATCATTGAAAACGAATCGGATGTCGTGGCCGTTCAGGACCTGATCTACTCCAAGACCTCGATGAGGCAGGCGCGGTGGGTGCTCGTCGTCCGGGAGGACTCTCCCATCCGTTCGATTGAGGATATGGAAGGCAAGCGGGTGTCAACGGAGCTGGTCAACTTCACGAAGCGCTACTTTTCGGAGAGGAACATCCGGGTTCAGATCGAATTTTCCTGGGGGGCGACGGAGGCCAAGGTGGTCGAAGGGCTGGTGGATGCGATCGTCGAGGTGACGGAGACGGGAAGCACCATCCGGGCCAACAAGCTCAAGATCATCCACGAGCTGATGAGGACGAACACTCA
>JAPLJW010000263.1 GCA_026388365.1 Deltaproteobacteria bacterium
CGGGCGATCCGGTTCATCGCCGCCACCCACTTTCATATCGACCATATCGGCGGCATCGCTGCCTTGCTGGAAAAATGTTCCCCGAAGACGACGGTCCTGTTCCATCCCCTCGTGAAGGCTTACCTGAAAGCGGGTCGGCCGATCTCCCCGATGAAGCACTGGGTCACCGGCCTGGTTCCCACACTCATTGCCGGCGGTTTCTTCGGCGTCCGGAAATGGTCCGATCTAGTCTTTGACGGCCCGGCTGGTATGCCCCTGCCTTTCTTCCGGGATCTTCAGAGCGTTTCCTATGAGGACCGGATCAGGTATCTCGAAGGGAATCTCCTCCCTCGGTCCCGTGTCGGTTTCGGTGATTGGGAAGTGATTGCCGCACCGGGGCATACGGAGGAGTCTGTGGTCTTCTTCAGCGAGGCCTCGGGGGAACTCATCTCCGGCGACCTGATCCTGGGCCGGAAAGACGGCCGGGGATACGTGAACCGGTTCTGCTGGGATGAGGGACAGATTCGGAGGACCTTCGCGGCGCTGGCGGAGACGATCCGCGTCCGGATCATTTTCCCCGGTCATGGGCCTGTGACCTGGTCCGCCGAGGATGCCTTCCAAAAGGTCGATTGCTTCGGCGAGGCGCTCGCGCAAGATGGCTCTTCTGAAGGCGGTATCTGTGAGACTCGGAATGGGTTGTGTGATGGAAGGTCCGGGAGAAGTCCCCGGAGGAAATGGAGGAGGTAGAAAATGGAAACCCTTCCTACACTGGAACGCATCCGGCGGCTGACCATGACTCCCGGCATGAAACTCGTCTGCATGTCCGACATGCACCGGGGAGACGGGTCCGGGGCCGACGACTTTGCCCAGAACTCCCTGATCTACCGCTGCGCCCTGGGACACTACCTTGAAAACGGCTTCACCTATGTCGAGCTGGGCGACGCCGAGGAGCTTTGGGAGAACGATAATTTCGATCAGATCTACATCACCCATACGATGGTCTATGAGCTGCTTGCAAAATTTCACGAACCGGATCCGGAGAAGACCCGCTACCTCAAGGTGTGGGGGAACCACGACCTGTACTGGAAGGACAACGAGGCCGTTTATCGGACGTTGTTCCCCGGTATCGAGATCCATGAGGGGATTGTCCTGGAGACGGGGCTGCAGGAGGGTGGCGGTGAGGTGAGCGGCGCTATCCTGCTGATCCACGGACACCAGGCGGACCCGAAGTGCTGCGGGGAGATCGCGGCCGTGAGCAAGTTCTTCGTGCACCACTTCTGGCCGGACCTGCAACGATGCGGCGTCAAGGACCCGACCCGCGCCGCCCTCAATCCCGGCCTGTGCAACGAGGTGGACAAGCGCCTCCACGAATGGGCGAACCGTAACGATCAGGGGATCGCCGCGATTATCGCCGGGCACACCCACCGGGCGGTGTTCGAGAACCTGTCGTTGACGGAGCAGCGCTACCTGGAGTCAAAGGTCAGGACCGACGGCGTCAAGATCAATCATCAGCCCGATGAGAGCTATTACAACACCGGGTCCTGCGTCCATCCGCTCTGCATCACCGGGATCGAGATCACCTTCGAGAACGGCCCGTGTCTGCGGCTGGTCAAGTGGGGCCAAGCGACGGAGGGAAATACGTTGACCATCCAAAGGACAGTGCTTGAAGAAACGTAATACGACTCCGACCCATTCAAGGAGGAGATCAGGCATAGCATGGGATTTATGGGTAGTGGCGGAAACCAGGCGGCTGAAAGCGGCGGGAGGTCGGCGGGGGATGAGATCAGCGACCCCTGCCACGCGGGGCGGTGTATCAGGAGTAGCTTTTGAGGTTTCTCGGAAGAGGCAAGATATGAAAAACCACCGAAAGATCATCGAGCCGTTGCTTTCCACTGCCGGCGTCCGGATCGACGGCCCCGATCCCTGGGACATACAGGTACGAGATGAGGGATTTTATGGCCGCGTGCTGAAAGATGGAAGCCTCGGGCTTGGGGAATCCTATATAGAGGGCTGGTGGGACTGCGCCCGGATCGATGAATTCATCTGCCGCATATTGCTCGCGCAATTGGAGCAAAAAATCAAACCAAGCTTGCCGCTCCTTTTGAGGGCGGCGGTATCGCGCACATTCAATCAACAATCTCGGCGCAGGGCATTTGTGATCGCCGACAGGCATTACGATATCGGCAACGATCTGTTCGAAGCGATGCTGGGCAAATCCATGGCCTACACGTGCGGTTACTGGCTGAGAGCCACGGACCTGGACGCGGCGCAGGAGGCCAAATTCGATTTGATCTGCAGGAAGCTGGGACTGCGTGCTGGGATGACGGTCCTGGATATCGGCTGCGGCTATGGCGGTTTCATGAAATACGCCGTGGAAAAATATGGCGTCACGGCGACCGGAGTCACCGTTTCCAGGGAGCAGGCGGACCTGGGCAGGAAGATATGCGCGGGGTGCCCGATTGAAATCAAGCTCCAGGACTATCGAGATCTAAGCGGGACATTCGATCGCATCGTCGCTGTGGGCGTACTCGAACATGTGGGCTACAAGAATTACCGGAATTTCATGCAGGTTGCCCGGCGCTGCCTGGCCGATGACGGCCTTTTTCTTCTGCATACCATCGGCAAGGAGCTCTCGACAACGACAACGGCGGACCCCTTCATGACAAAATATCTTTTTCCGGGAGGCAATATGCCGTCCATTGCGCAGATCGGCGCCGCCGTTGAAAAGAGCTTTGTCATGGAGGACTGGCACCTGATCGGCCCCGATTACGACAGGACGCTGATGGCCTGGTTTGAAAACTTCGACTCGGGCTGGGATCGATTGAAAGCGAAATACGGCGAGCGGTTCTACCGCTTATGGAAATACTACCTGCTTTACTGC
>JAPLJW010000050.1 GCA_026388365.1 Deltaproteobacteria bacterium
ATGATCCTGATGATCCCGATCGGCCGGATCCCCGCCTGGATCGTTGCCGTCATCATTATCCGGGATTTCGCCGTGGACGGCATCCGCCACATCGCCTCCTCCGACGGGATGGTCATCCAGGCAAGCCCACTGGGGAAGCGGAAGACGCTCTGCCAGATCTTTGCCGTCTCCGCGCTGATGATCCATTACCCGTTCATCGGCGCCGACGCCCATGCGGTCGGCATGGTGATCCTCTTCATCGCCCTGATTCTTACGGTCACGTCCGGGATCGATTACTTTCTCAAATTTTACCGGACCGGCGTCCGGAAAAAGGGCTGAAACCTCCACAACGGCATCTTATGCCAGGGGAGGGCCGAGCATCGAAAGCCATTAAAAATATTATTGAAATGATCGAGACCCGCCGACGGACTTGAGGTGCGGAAAGGGCCAATTATTTTATTGACAAACGGATTTTATTTGTTATAGTCACGCGCCATCACAAACTGAGCGGGCGTAACTCAGTGGTAGAGTGCCACCTTGCCAAGGTGGACGTCGACGGTTCAAGTCCGTTCGCCCGCTCCATTTTTTCTCCGAACGGCGGCATAGCCAAGTGGCTAAGGCAGCGGTCTGCAAAACCGTTATTCCCCGGTTCAAATCCGGGTGCCGCCTCCAGACGGTAAAGGGGGCAGCGGTTTTCGGCTTGCCCCCTTTTTTTACGCGCCGGGGGCAGACGTCTTTTTGGCCACCGCAGGGCAATCCCGGTTTAAGGGCGCCCATGCCTATCAAAAGCGTGGAGGAGGAGATGAAGATTCAAGTCAGAAAAGGCAGTCTTGCGGAGCATGCGACCGAAGCGGCGGTCGTGGCCCTCTTCGAGGGCGAAACCGGGCTTACGGGCGTTGCCGCACTGCTGGATGAAAGGAGTGGCGGTCTGATTGGAGAGATCCTCCGCCGGGGTGATTTTACGGGCCGGACGAATGAGATCGCCGTGCTCTACACCCGGGGGGACCTTCCGGTCAGGCGGATCGTCGTCGTGGGGGTCGGAAAGAGACCGGATTTCTCGCCGGACCGTCTGCGGGGGGCGTTCGCCAGGGCCGCGCAGCAGATCCGCTCCCTGAACATCAGCGGGTTTTCTACATCGCTGAACATCCGGAATATGGATTTTCCGCTCGAACGGATGGCGGAGGCCGCCGTAGAAGGGGTTATCCTCGGTCTTTACCAATTCCTGCCGTTCAAGACCGTCGATCGGGAACAGAACCGCGAGGTCACGAAATTTACGATCCTGGAGAAAGACGAGGGGGCTTACAAGGTCATCCGGGTTGCAGCAAAAACAGCCGAAATCATCTCCGCCGCGGCCAATTTTGCGCGGGATATCGTTTCCACGCCGGCGAATGAGATGACCCCGTCCGATCTTGCGAACGAGGCCCGGGAAAGCGCCAAGGGGAAGAACATCCGCTGTACGGTGCTCGATGCCGGCCAGATGAGAGAACTCGGGATGAATGCCCTCCTGGGCGTGGCCCGGGGAAGCGACGAACCGCCTCAGTTGATCATCCTCGAATACCGCGGGGGGAAGAAGTCGAGTCCGGTCATCGCCCTGGTCGGCAAGGGGATCACCTTCGACAGCGGCGGGATCTCCATCAAGCCGTCCGAGAAGATGGATCAGATGAAGACGGACATGGCGGGCGGGGCGGCGGTGATTGCGGCTGTCCGGGCGACGGCGGAGCTCGGCCTGCCGGTGAACCTGGTCGGGATCGTACCGGCGACGGAAAACCTGCCGGGCGGGAAGGCGTACAAGCCAGGTGATATTCTCAGTTCCCTCTCGGGCCGGACGATTGAGGTCGTGACGACCGACGCCGAAGGACGCCTGATCCTCGCAGACGCGCTGACCTACGCCGGCAGGTTCAAGCCCGCCGCGATCATCGACCTGGCGACCCTGACGGGGGCCTGTATCGTGGCCCTGGGCGATCACGTGATCGGCATGATGGGGACGGACGACGATCTCAAGCGGGAGATCCGCGAGGCCGCCGAACTCACCGGGGAAAAAGTGTGGGAGCTGCCGCTCTGGGAGGAGTATCATGAACTGATCAAGGGAGATGCCGCGGATTACAAGAATTCCGGCGGCAGGGCGGGCGGGGCCATCACGG
>JAPLJW010000037.1 GCA_026388365.1 Deltaproteobacteria bacterium
ATTGCAAAGGGCGTCCGCATCTGCGGCCCCGCCTTTACCGTCCAATGCCACCCCAAAGACAATCTGATGCTCCACAAGGCCCTGGAACGGGCGCAGCCGGGGGACATTCTGGTTGCGACGGTGGGGGGGTATTACGAAGCGGGTTACTGGGGAGGCCTGATGGCGACATCCGCCGTCGGAAGGAAACTTGGCGGGCTGGCCATCGATGGCGCCGTGCGCGACTCGGAGGAGATGATCCGCATGGGATTCCCCCTCTTCTGCCGGGGATGCTGCATCCGCGGGACGGCGAAATCGACGCTGGGGCTGATCAACCACCCGACGCTCTTCGGCGGGGCCATGGTGAATCCCGGCGACCTCATCCTCGGCGATGACGACGGCATGGTCATCGTGGAGCGCGTGGAATGCGAAGAGGTCCTGGCAAAATCGCTCGCGCGGACGGAAGCGGAAGAGAAGAAGGCGGTTCATCTCCGGGCGGGGGTATCCAGCGTGGAGTTCAACAAGCTGGGCAAGGTTTTTGAATTCCTGGGGTTGAAAGAGGAATAAGGCGATGAAGGTGCAGGCGGACCGACTGAAGGAGATCGCAATCCGGATCCTGAAAGGGCTCCATGCCGCCGAGGAGGAGGCCGCCGTTGTGGCCGACGCCCTCATCAAGGCGGAGCTGAGGGGGATCGATACCCACGGCGTCCATCTTCTGACGCTGCTGCCGGAGCGCGTGGAGGCAGGAATGCTTCAGATCCCGACGAAGCTGAGCGTGCTGAAGGACAGCGGCGCGACGGCGCTTCTCGACGGTGGAAACGGTCTGGGGCAGGCGGCCGCCCACCAGGCGATGGAGATCAGCATCCGCAAGGCGAAGGAATTCGGCATCGGGTGCTGCCTGGTACGGAACACCAACAACATCGGCATCCTCTCCTTTTACACCCTCGCTGCGGCTCAGCAGAAAACGGTCGGGATCGTCATGGCCAATGCCGCCGCGGCGATGTCCCCCTGGGGGGGGACGGAGCCCTTTTTCGGCACCAATCCGCTCTCCATCTCCGTTCCCGGGGAGGCGGGCGCCCCTCCGGTGGTTCTGGACATGTCGTCCACCATGGTGGCCCGGGGCAAGATCCGGCGCGCGGATCGTCTGAAGGAAAGCATCCCCGAAGGGTGGGCCTTCGATGCGACGGGAACGCCGACCACGGATCCGGCGGCGGCGCTCAAGGGGACGCTGATGCCGATCGGGGGACCCAAGGGGTACGGGCTCGCGCTGATGATCGATGTGCTGGCCGGCATGCTTTCCGGTTCTCAGTATGGGCCGGAGATCCGCACCTTCCACCAGCTCGAGGGGCCCACGGGCGTCGGCGTCTTCACGCTGGCCGTCGAAATTGAAAGGTTCATGCCCCTCGGGCAATTTACGGCGCTCTTCCGGACCTACCTGGCGTCGATCAAGGCTTCCCGAAAGGCGAAGGGCGTTTCCCGGATCTACCTGCCGGGCGAGATTGAATATGAAAAAGAACAGCAGAGTCTCAACGAGGGGATCGAGGTCAGTCCGGCGACGGCCGGGAAACTGAATGCCCTCCTGGAGAAGTTTGGGAGTCCCCTTCGTCTGGCCTAAGGAGGCGGCAATATGGAATGGATTGTCCGAGTCAACACGAAAACCGGCAAGATCTTGAAAGAAAAGGCCTCGCAGGAGGAGATGCGCTGGGGCGGCCGGCTTCTGATTGCCAAATTCCTCCTCCGTGAGGTTCCCCCGACCTGCGATCCTCTCGGCCGTTACAACAAACTGATCGTTGCCCCGGGACTATTGGGGGACAGCTCGGTGACCACGACGGGCAAATTTTCCGTCGGGGGGAAAAGCCCGCTGACCCGCGGTGTCAAGGAGAGCGACGTCGGAGGAGAGGCGGGGAGAAAGATCGCCGCTCTCGGGATCAAGGCCCTCGTTCTGGAGGAATTGCCCAACAAACCGATGACGGCCGTGTTGAAGGTGGCCCTGGACCGGATCGAACTGGTCGAGATGCCGGAATTGAAGGGCAGGCTGGTCTCCGAGACGATCGGGATTCTCCGGGAACGGTTTGGCACACAGGCCGGAATCATCTGCATCGGCCCCGCGGGCGAGATGAAGATGGGCGGCGCCGGTGTGGCCGTGTCGGGTCCGCAGGATATCCAGGTCCGGTACGCCGCCCGGGGCGGCCTCGGAGCGGTCATGGGTTCTAAGGGGGTCAAGGCGATCGTCGTGGACGATACCGGCGCGCCGCCCGAACCGGTCTTCGATGAGGCCCTGCTCCGCGAGGCGGGAAAGGCCCTCGTACAGGGGATCATGGCGGACCCCAAGACAGAGAACCGGCACAAATACGGAACCCCGGCGGTGCTTTCGCTGTGCAATGCGATCGGCATTCTGCCGACGCGGAACTTCAGCGCCGGCCAATTCGAAAAGGCGGGAGAGATCTGCGGGGACAAGGTGGCGGAGATGATCATGGAGAGGGGCGGCGCAGGGCGTTCGGGGACGCCCTGCGTCCGTGGCTGCGTGATTGCCTGCTCGAATGTGTTCCCCGACGCCGCGGGGAAGAAAACCGTCGCCTCGATCCAGTACGAGAATATCGCCCTGCTGGGGTCGAACTGCGGGATCGGCAACCTCGATGACATCGCTGAACTGGACGATCTCTGCAACCAGGTCGGCGTGGATGCGATCGAAACCGGTGCGGCCATCGGCGTCGCCATGGAGGCGGGCGTGATCGCCTTCGGGGATGCGGAAGGCGCCAAAGATCTTGTCCGGCAGATCGGCCGGGGAACCTGGCTCGGCCGTATCCTCGGAAACGGTGTCGTCGTGACCGGGAAGGTCCTGGGCGTCCGGCGCGTCCCGGCGATCAAGGGGCAGGCGATTGCCGCCTACGATCCCCGCGCATTGAAGGGAAACGGCGTAACCTATGTGACCTCCCCGATGGGGGCGGATCACACGGCGGGCAACGCGTTGGAGACGGTAAAGACGGTCAACCCGCTCGGGATCGAAAACCAGGTGGTGATCTCCCGGAAGCTCCAGATCCGCGCCGCGATCCTCGATACGATGGGGCTGTGCCTCTTCACCCGGCCGCCCTTTACGAAGAATCCCGATCTTTTCATGCCGCTGTTGAAGGGCCGGTACGGGTGGGACCTCGCGTATGCGGACGTGCAAAAGATGGGACTGGATGTCCTGGAGACGGAGCGGGAGTTCAACCGGCGCTCCGGGGCGGGGGAGGAGTTCAACGACATGCCCGAGTTCATGCGGGAGGAGCCGCTGCCGCCGATGAATTCCGTCTATGACGTGCCGATGGCGGAGATGCAGCGGATCTGGGACGTCAGGATCCCGGAGAACATGTTTTGAGGACAAGACGATGGGATCAATGGGTCTGCGTTGGGGAATTTGAATGAAGGGGGAATGAAGATGGAGTTGCAGAATTTGGTATGCGCGGTGACGGGTGCCGGGCAGGGGATCGGGCAGGCGGTCGCCGAGAAGTTTTTCGCCGAAGGCGCTTGCGTTTCTCTGTGGGATATGGACGGAGCTTTGGCCCGGAAGACAGCCCTTTCCATCGATCCCTCCGGCGAGAGGACGATGGCCGTTCAGATGAACGTCATCGACGAGACGGAATCCGTGGAAGCCGTGCGAAAAACTATTGAAAAATTCAATCGCATCGATGTTTTGGTCAATGTCGCGGGGATTTCCCGGCATAAAACGCTGGAGGAGATGACCGTCGAGCTTTGGGACGAGGTCATCGATACGAACCTTAAGGGGGTTTTTCTCTGCTGCAAGGCGGTCGCCCCCATCATGAAGGAACAAAAACGGGGCAAGATCGTCAACATCGCCTCTCTCGGGGGACGGACGGGCCGTCCGGGGGTGGGGGTCAATTACGCCGCCTCCAAGGCGGGAGTGGTCGGCATCACGCAACTGCTGGCCAAGGAGCTTGGGCCTGCGGGGATTTACGTCAACGCCATCGCCCCGGGTCCGATCCTGACGGAGCAGACCCGGCAGTACCCGCCGGAGGTCTTCGCGACCTGGAACACCGGCCGGGCAATCCCGAAGGACGGCCTGCCGGAGGATGTGGCCGACACTGCCGTTTTCCTCTCCTCCCGCCGTTCGGACTGGGTGACGGGCGTTACGCTTGACTTGAACGGCGGAATCCTGATCCGGTAACGGTAAGGAGAAGACCATGGCGTAACTGAAGGTTGTCAAAATCGTCAACACCGGGGCTGAGATTGTGCGGTTCGTCTGGATCTATTCCCCGCAACTGACGGGTCACCGGAAGGGGTGACCTAAGATCATGGAAAGGAGAACAAATATGGGAAATTGGAACCTGCCGCAACTGGGCGGTGGACACATGGAGAAGCCGTCGAAGATCTACTACCAGACGATGACGAAGAAGGACGTCGAGGAACGGTTGAAGGTGAATGACATCCTGCTGATCCCGTTCGCTTCGACGGAGAACCACGGGGACGCGCAGCCCTACGGCGAGGACGGGTTCATCGTGACCCGGATGTGCGAGATGATCGCGCAGAAGACCGGCTGCACCGTTGCAGCGCCGCTCTGGTACGCGTCGCACCCCTTCGCCCACCTGGGGCAGACGGGGACGGTGCCCATCCCCGACGACCTGACTTCCGCAATGGTGCGCTCGATCGTCTCGGGGTACTGGAATGCGGGCTTCCGCAAGCAGATCCTGATGAGCAGCCACGGGCAGGAGTACATCATCCCGTCGGCCATCCAGGAGTGGGCCAAGAAGTACCAGGTCCCCGCCGTGATCATCTTCCTGGATGTGATGAAGATCATGGGCGACGCGCTGAAGGACAAGGCCCATGGCGGCCCCTTCGAGACGCCGTTCCGCCACGGCGACGAAGCGGAGTGCTCCATCTGCCTGGCGCTGTTCCCGGAACTCGTCCAGATGGAGAACTGCGTCGACAACAAGACGTGGGGTTTCCTGCCGGAGGGGCATATCGACAAGGGTGGCGACATCTACAACTACCCCATCCCCGGCCAGAGCCACGTCGGCGGCGGCGGGGTGGAGTTCGCCCTGTATCCGGAAGGCGTGCTGGGAAAGCCCTCGCTCGCCAAGGCCGAGAAGGCCTTCGCGGCCATCGAGAACTACCTGAACTACGTGGTCAAGCTGAACAACGACATCCTGGCGAAGTTTCCTCCGGGGGTTCTGCCGGATGCCAAGTACATGACTCAGAGAAGCAACGAGGAGATTGACCTGCTGCTCAAGGGACCGGACCGGGGCGGCAGGCACCTCTACACGGTCGCCTGGCCGGCCTGACAGGCGATGAAGGACATCCCCCGGCGCCTGATAACTCGGGCGCAGGGGGAAAATTCTCTTTGATAGGTTCGTTTTAGCGGTGTCCCCGCCGACCCGGTGGGATTTAGAAATGCAGTCATCTTGAAAAGGAGGAAGGGAAGATGAAAAAGTCAGCAATGTTGTTGGGATTCATGATCGGATTGTTTCTGGTGATTTCCGGTTGGGGTCTGGTTCCTCATCTCAATGCGGCCCCCATCGAAATCAAAGTGGCCCATGGGGATCCCCCGGATCTCTTTACTTCCAAGAAGGCGGCGGGCTCCACGATCTTCAAGCAAATGATTGAGAATGCGACAGGCGGGGCCGTCGAGGTAAAGGTGTTTCCCGCCGGTCAGCTTGGAGCAGAGAGGGAGATCGCCGAAGCGGTGAAACTCGGGACCATTCAGGTGGGCATGGTGTCAGCGGTCCTCGCCAATTATTTCAAGCCATCCCAGGTGCTCGATATCCCCTATCTCTTTCCCAACTATGCTGTGGCCTGGAAAGTGATGGACGGCTGGTTCGGAAAGGAACTGGCGGCGGCGTGCTTGAAAGAGACGGGGATGCGGATCCTGTCCTATGACCAGGTGGGCTTCCGGAATTTTACCAACTCCATTCGTCCCATCAAAAGCCCGGCGGATGTAAAAGGCATGAAGATCCGGGTCATGGAAAGCCCCGTCTATATCGCCCTGATCAAATCGATGGGCGCCTCTCCGACCCCGGTCCCCTGGACGGAGACCTATACCGCTCTTCAGCAAAAGGTGGTCGACGGACAGGAGAACCCGGTGGCGTCCATCAAATTTGGCAAGATCTACGAGGTGAACAAATACTTGACCATGGATGGGCATACCTACGGTGTGAGTTTCACCCTGATCAATGAGAAATTCTTTCAGAGTCTGCCCAAAGAAACCCAATCGATCATCAAGGAGGTTGCGCCGGCGGCCGCCTTATGTTCAAGGGGTATTGATACGATCGATTCGACCATCGGGGTCCAGTTCTTGAAGGAAAAAGGGATGGAGATCTACGTCCCGACGGCCAAGGAAAAGGAGCTCTTCAGGGCAGCGGCCCAGAAACCGGTCATCGAATACCTTGAAAAGCAGATCGGCAGAACGTGGATTGATAAAGTGTTGAAAGCGACCAAGGAAGCGGAAGCGGAAATAGAAAAAGGGCTGTAAGAAATGAGGTCAAGCGGAGGG
>JAPLJW010000256.1 GCA_026388365.1 Deltaproteobacteria bacterium
TGAGACGATCATCGAGGAGGGGCAAAAGTGCTGCGACTGGATCCTCCTCGCCCAGCGGGGCGAACACTTCCACATCGACGGCGGCGCCATCCTCGGTTCCACGGCCCAGTCCGTCGTCCGACGCTCCGGAAAACCGGTCCTCGTCACCCCGGAACATTTCCGTGAGATCGAAAGCATGGCTGTCGCCTACGACGGGAGCGTCCCGGCCCACAAGGCCTTGAAACTCGCAGCCGAACTCTCGGAGCGGGCCGCCTGGCCGCTGTCTGTCGTCATCATCACTTCCGATCCATCCGTGGGGGAGAAGACCTCGAAGAAGGCGGAGGAATTCCTGGCGTCCCGCAAGATCGACAGCGCCACCCTCATCCTCCCGGGCAAGGAGGACAAGGAACTCCTCAAGTTCATCCGGGAGGAGGCAGTGGAGCTCCTGGTCATGGGGGCCTACGGACACAACCGCTTCCGGGAACTCATGGTCGGCTCGACGACCTCCTCGGTCATCCGGAAGAGCCCGATTCCGGTCCTCCTGATTCGCTGAGCACCTCCTATGGATCCCGTCAGGAAACAGTCGGTCTATCTGAAAACGCTCTTCTTTCTATTCTTCATCGGCCTGGGGGTCAGCTCGCCGTTTTTCGGCATCTTCTACAAACACGTCCTCGTCCAAGCGGATGGGACCCCCGCCATAGGCCTGATCGGCCTGATCTTCTTCGTGATGCCGCTGGTCAGCCTTGTCGCAAACATCCCCGCGGGGATTCTGGCGGACAAATTCCATTCGGGGAAGCACCTGATCACCCTCTTCTGTTTCGGCGTCGCCCTGTTCGCGGCGTTGATCGGACTGGCCGGCGAGGATTTCGCGCACGACTGGACGGCAAACGGCAAATTCATCTATATCTTCGTGCTGCTGTTCTTTCTCAACGGCCTCTTCTTTCCGATCATGCCCATGCTCGACGCGGAGACCCTCCTGTTTCTCAACAAACACTTCCGGAGGGAGTTCTACGGCGCCTACCGGTTGTGGGGCACCTACGGATGGAGTGTTTCCTCGATCATGATGGGGGTCCTGCTCTTCTTTTTCCGTCACGACCCCCTGATCTTTTATGGTGCGGCCCTGGCGTTCGCCGTTCTGGGATTTTCCTCCTGGTCCGGCATTAAAGCCAAGCCGGCGGATGCCCCGATCATCATCCCCTGGAATCACCTGAAAAAAGACATTCTTTTCCGGTGGTTTCTCCTTTTCATTTTTCTCCACGGGGTGGTGACCACCTCCTCTTTCACCTATACCGGCTACTTTTTCGACGACGTTATGAAGACGCCGCTGGAGATCGGATTCATCCTGGGCACCTGGACGATCTTCGAAATCCCGGTGATGATGTTTTCCCGGGAACTGATCGACCGGTTCGGAAACCGGCGGCTGATTGTATCCGGACTGTTGTTGAGCGGGATCCGCCTGATTCTTTTCTCTTGCTTCACTCTGGAAACGCCTTTCGTCTGGAAGTGGGCCGCGGCGCTCCTGCATGGGCCCGGCTTCGGGCTCTCTCAACTCGGGATCATTGACTTCGTGGACCGGCGGGCCCATCCAGCCATGCGCGCCACCTACCTGAGCATCACGACCGTGGCGCGGATTTCTCTGGCCTCCGCCCTGGGGGGTATTCTGGGAAGCGTGCTGATCGAACACGGGGGCGGCGCATTTCTCATGCAATTCTGCGGTTGGGTGACGATCACCATGATTGTCTTCTTCGCATTGCTCTTCAGGAGGTACGACCGGCGGGGGTAATCAGAGGACAACACCTCAGATCAGCGACGGATCTATGAGCCTGCTGAAAAAGGCTCCTTGCAGGCTGTTCAAAAGCTTGCCCCGTAAAGGATACGGGATATCCAGATGCAAGGCTCCCGATGCTTCGACGGGCTGACCATGACAGGCAAGCTGCCTGCCCCGAGTCTGCCGAAGGGAAGGATGAGGGAAACGCATCAGATGGCCGTTTTGCAACGGCCCGTTAGCGGCTGCGCTTCCGGACGGAAAAACCGAAGCGTCCGATGCAGCGCCCCAGCGCGAAATACTGCCCGTGGGCGAACGCCAGCAGGCCGCATTTCTCCAGGCGGAGACGTCCCTTGCCGTCCACCAGATCCGCGGAGACCTGCACGGCGACCACCTCCGCCACGAACATCGTATGCGATCCCAGTTCCAGGGATTCCCGCACCCGGCATTCGATGTTGAGCGGACACTCCAGAACGATCGGCGGACGCACTTTCAGAGCCGGCGAAGGCGTCAGCCCCGCACCGGCAAATTTGTCCTCGCTTCGCCCGGAAACCACGCCGCACCAGTCCACCGCCCTCGCCTGCCTCGCCGAGGGAACATTCACCACAAATTCACGCGTGGTCCGGATGATCTCATGGGAATGCCGCTCGGGACGTACGGAGATCGACAGCATGGGCGGATCGCTGCAAACGTTTCCCGCCCACGCAATGGTGATCAGGTTAGGTTTCCATCCCTGCGTCCCGCCGCAGCTCACCAGGACCGGCGGCGCCGGCGACAGAACGTTCCCGGGCTTCCAGGATTGTTTTTCGATGCTTTTACTCTTTGCCATGCCCTGCCGTCCTTTCCCTCCGGATGCCCTCTTTGGCCCTGAAATCCTCACCTCTTCAACTTCTCCAGGAGGGCATCAACCCCCGCGTGAGAGACCCCCTCATCCTGATCGGCATAACCCGAGTTGCATCCCATGCCGGTCCCATGAATCCGGCGCCGATCAACATCATCCGTTTGATCTCCACATTCCTTCCTCTTTGGCTATGCCGATCCGTTCGCTTCCGCTGGTTTTTCCCTGGCTCATGGTATCATTGTTCTTTCGTTACTGCCTTCGCAAAAGATCCCGCACAGATCCGGCAGGAACAGATTTCAAATCTGTCCCCAAGTCATGGTTAGAAGTATTCCTTGACGCGGGTTCGCAGACCAGCGAGGAGGTCGCGGCGGGTGAGATCGCAATGAATCGGAGTGACGGTGATCATCCCCCGCTTCAGGGCGACGGCATCGATATCGTCCTGCTCCTGCAGGGGAAGCGCGGTCTCGCTGGCAAGCCAGTAGTAGATGTTTTCGCGCGGATCGACCCTCTTGTCGAAACTCTCCATCAGGCGCGCCCGGCTCTGCCTCGCGACCACGACGCCACGGATCTCCGATTCCGGAACCGCGGGGACATTCACGTTCAGCGCGACATCAGCCAGGGGTTTATCCAGGATGAAGGCGGCCATCTTCCGGGCGAAACGGGCGGCCGCCGTATAGTCCGCCGCCTCGTCGTGCGTATCCAGAGAGATCGCGAGCGAAGGCACCCCCAAGATCGCCGCCTCCGTCGCCGCGGAAACGGTCCCCGAATAGAGGACGTTGATCCCGACATTGGCCCCGCGGTTGATTCCGGAGACGACCAGATCGACCGGTTTCCCGGCCAGTTCGCCGAGGCCGATCTTCACACAGTCGGCGGGCGTCCCGAGAACAGCATAGCCGAAAAAGCCCCCGTTCTTCCTGGCCTTGCGGACCATCAGCGGCCGGGAGATCGTGATCGCATGGCCGACGGCACTCTGCTCAACCTCGGGCGCCACGATGAGGCACTCCGCGTCCCGGGAGAGCTCATGATAGAGGGCCATGAGGCCTCGTGCATAGATTCCATCGTCGTTGGTCAGAAGAAATCGTTTTGCCATGCTGATTCACCTCCATATCCCGCATCCCGCGGCCTCTGGCGCTCGTGAAGAGACAGGAAATTGCTATAGGGAACAGATCTGTCCTCTTACGTTCCTTCACTTCCACTCTCCGGGGCAGAGGGACTTCATATAGCGCAGCGCCTCTTCGGCCAACGGGACCGAATCCATCCAGACGGAGGCCTCGTGGTTGTACTTCAGGGCAGACTGCGTCAGGTTGTGGCTCCCGATCAGGACGTACCGCCGGTCGATCACGACGAGCTTCGTATGCGTCACCCGGTCCGGGGCGTCCATGCAGACCCGGATTCCACCCTGTTTCAGCCTCTCCGCTGTCTCGGCATTGTTCCGGTTGAGGTCGTCTGCATCCTGATTCCGTTCGACGACCACATCAATCCGAACGCCCCGCTTCGCTGCCAAGAGAAGGCTTTTCAGAACCGCTTCGGGATATCCCTTCGCATCCTTGATCGTCCGAAAGAGGTATGCGGAAAGGAAAATCTCCGCCCGGGCGCGATCGACGCCTTCCAGCAGCGCCGTGAAGTAATCCCGGTCCAGGAGCAGTTTCGCCTCCACAACCGCTTGTGGGGAAGGGCCGGTCGTCTTTTCTTTTAAAACCGGCTGCGGGGCAGAACCGGCCGCCCGGCCTTCATCTGCGGAAAACACCGCCGTTGAAAGCAGAATCAGCAAGACCGCCGTCAACGCCATCCAGCGAATGATCCTGCAAAAATGGACCGCCATAAGGACTCCCACACCCATCCGCCCCGTTCAGGGAAATCTTAACTTTGAGATTTTTCACAACTTGAAAATCGGATCCCAGAAGCGCGCATTGGAGATTTTTCGGGGCACCCTGCCCTCGCAGCGGAGCGCCCGCAAAGACGACTGTTTGAGCGCTTTAGCGCGAGTTTCGTCTTTGCAGCGGAGCGAGGAGAAGCAGGGTCGAAAAATGGGAAGCCTCGCCCTGCGGGCGGAGCTTCCCGGCAAGGAAATGGTCTGTTTATTTTATTGCGCCCCTGATCCCCGCAAAGGCGGGGATTGCGGGTTGCGCCCCCGGTCCAGCGCGCGGAGGGATCATGATTTTCAAAGATCTCCCCCCTGTTTCCGGGATCCTTATACCACACCGGAGCCCATCGTCGACAAAAAAAAGCCCGGACATCCACAGGGGAGGTCCGGGCCGTTGGTTTCAACCAAAATTACTTTTTGACATCCTCGAAGTCGGCGTCGACCACGTCGTCATCCTTCTTGCCGCCCGCCTGCGCACCTGCGCCCGGCCCGGCTTCCGCCCCCGGCTGGGGACCTGCGCCCGCGCCTGGCTGCTGCTGCGCGGTTTTGGCGTACATCGCCTCGGCCAGCTTATGAGAGGCGTTGGTCAGCTCCTCCTGGGCCGTCTTGATCGCCTCAAGGTTGTCGCCCTCGATCGCCTTTTTCACCTTGGCGATGCCCTCTTCGATCTTTGCCTTTTCAGCGGCATCGACCTTATCACCGAACTCCTTGACGTTCTTCTCCACGCTGTAGGCCAGCGCGTCGGCATGGTTTCTCGCCTCGATGAGCTCCTTCTTCTTCTTATCCTCTTCGGCGTGGGCGTCGGCATCCTTCACCAGCTTTCGGATCTCCTCTTCGGAGAGACCGCTGGAGGCGGTGATCTTGATGCTCTGCTCCTTGCCGGTTCCCAAATCTTTCGCTGAGACATGGACGATGCCGTTCGCGTCGATGTCGAAGGTCACCTCGATCTGGGGCACACCGCGTGGCGCCGCCGGAATCCCCACGAGCTCGAACCGTCCGAGCGTCCGGTTGTCGCCCGCCATGGAGCGTTCGCCCTGGAGGACGTGAATGCTCACCGCCGGCTGGTTGTCGGCCGCCGTTGAAAAGACTTGGCTCTTCTTGGTCGGAATCGTCGTGTTCTTTTCGATCAGCCGCGTCATGACCCCGCCCAGCGTCTCAATGACGAGGGAGAGGGGCGTTACGTCAAGGAGCAGGACGTCCTTCACGTCGCCGGTCAGGACTCCGCCCTGGATCGCCGCGCCGACCGCGACCACCTCATCCGGGTTGACCCCCCGGTTGGGCTCCTTCCCGAAGATCTCCTTCACCTTCTGCTGAACGCGGGGCATCCGGGTCATCCCGCCGACGAGGATCACCTCGTCGATTTCGCTGGTCTTGAGTTTCGCGTCCTGGAGGGCCGTCTGGCAGGGCGACACCATCTTTTCGATCAGATCCTCCACGAGGGCCTCTAATTTCGCACGGGTCAGCTTGATGTTCATGTGCTTGGGTCCTGAGGCGTCGGCCGTAATGAAGGGGAGGTTGACGTCCGTCTCCATCGAACTGGAAAGTTCCATTTTTGCCTTCTCCGCCGCCTCCTTGACCCGCTGGAGGGCCATCTTGTCCTTGCGGATGTCGATCCCCTGGTCCTTCTTGAACTCGTTGGCCAGGTACTCGATCAACCGCTGGTCGAAGTCCTCGCCGCCCAAGTGGGTGTCGCCGTTGGTGGACTTGACCTCAAAAACCCCGTCGCCCAGTTCGAGGATCGAGATGTCGAATGTCCCGCCGCCGAGATCGAAAACCGCGATCTTCTCGTCCTTTTTTTTGTCCAGGCCGTAGGCGAGAGCAGCCGCCGTCGGCTCGTTGATGATTCGCAAGACGTTCAGCCCCGCAATCTTGCCGGCGTCCTTCGTCGCCTGCCGCTGAGAGTCGTTGAAGTAGGCAGGCACCGTGATAACCGCGTCGGTGATCTTCTCCCCGAGATAATCATCGGCGGTCTGCTTCATCTTCGTCAGGATCATCGAGGAGATCTCCGCCGGGCTGTAGTTCCGCCCCCGAATCGTCACCTGCGCGTCTCCGTTTCCGGCCTCGGTAATCTTGAACGGGCTGACCGTCTTGTCGTACTGCACCTCTTTCGAATTGTATTTTCTCCCGATGAGCCGCTTGATCGCATAGACGGTGTTCTCCGAGTTGGTGACGGCCTGACGCTTGGCCACCTGCCCCACCTGCCGCTCCCCGCTCTCCGTAAATGCCACCATCGAAGGGGTCGTCCGATTCCCTTCCTGGTTCGCGATTACGACGGGATCCCCGCCTTCCATCACCGCGACGCACGAGTTCGTTGTGCCTAAATCAATCCCGATAATCTTTCCCATAACACCTATTCCTCCTTTATAATTGGCCTATTGGCAATCCTGTTGCTGGTCATCGCCAGTCGAAGGACGTTTACAAACGGATACCTTCGCCGGCCGGAGCAGCCTTCCGTTGAGCAGGTACCCCCGCTCGAACTCGCCGACCACCTGGCTGTCCTCATGTGCGGCGCTCTCCACCTGCATCATCGCCTCGTGGATATGCGGATCGAAATCCTTCCCCGCCGTATCGATCATCTCCACACCATGTTTCTGCAGACAACCCAGGAACTTCTCCTTAAGCATCTGAAGTCCCGTTCTAAAGGCCTCGAAGTCTTCAGAATTGCAGGCATGTTCCAGGGCGCGGTCCATGCCGTCGACGAGCGGTAATATGTCCCGGAGCAGGGTCTCGTTGCCGTATTGAATCGCGTCCGCCTTCTCCCGGACTGCCCGTTTCCGGTAATTGTCGAGTTCGGCAGCGGCGCGCACGTATTTGTCGTAATTTTCCGCGGCCATCTTCTCCGCGTCCTGAAGTTTCGCCATCAGATCTTCCGCTTTATATGCCTTATCGGTCTTACCGGAAACTTCCGCTACAGTCTCTCCGACCGCCGCGGGCGATTCTCCCGTTTTTTTCGGAAGACCTTCTCTGGCCTCCGCCGTATCTTTTTTCACTTTTGCGACCATGTCTGTCCTATTTCATATCCGGTCTTTGGAAGAGTTTGAAATCCACCATCTCGCAGATCACGTGACCCACCGTAATGTGCACCTCCTGGATGCGGGGGGTGCTGGTCGAGGAGACGTTAAGGGCGTGATCCGCGATCTTTGCCACATCGCCGCCGTCCCGTCCGGTCAGGCCGATCGTGACCATACCGATCTTCTTGGCCGTCTCCAGACCCTTGACCACGTTCACGGAGGTCCCGCTGGCGCTCATTCCCCAGGCGATATCGCCCTTCTGACCGATGGCCCGGATCTGTTTGCTGAAGATGTCCGCAAAATCGTAGTCATTTCCGATGCTGGTGATGACCGACGTATCTGTCGTCAGAGCAATGGCGGGAAGGGGCGGCCTCTCGATGACAAACCGGTTCACAAATTCCGCCGCGAGGTGCTGGGCGTCCGCTGCGGACCCGCCATTCCCGAAAAGCAAAATCTTGTTGCCCGCCTTCAGCGCCGCCGTCACCGCCTCGACCACGGCAACGATCCGGTTCAGGTTTTCATTGACGAAAGCCTCCTTGACCTGGCCCGATTCACGGAATATCTTGATGATGTAATCTTCCATAATTTTATTCCCTGCCGGTTATTCAGCAATCCTTTAATATCGCGCCTAATATAAGAATCGGCCCGGACCCTGTCAAGGGAGGCCGGACGATTTAATTCCCCGCCTTCGGCGTCCATGCAAAAACCGGATCAGCCTGCCATTGATCCAGCCCCGCATGACTCCCCCACAGGTGTTTTTCAAACAGGCATCCGCGTATTCTCCTTAATTCCGGCCCGCATCCTTCATTGACGGATCCCGAATTGTATGTCAGAATGAGAAAAAGTCAGCGCTTTGGAAGAGTTGTTTGAGCGGGATCAGGAGGCATTCATGAAAAAGACGACCGCAATTAACATTCTTCTCCTGTTTGCATTTCTGGCCCTGTTTTTCCAACCCGTCATGGGACTCCGATCGGTCCAGGCTCAGGAAGCCAATCCGAAAGCAGCGATCGATTTGCCGCCGCCGGTCTTCAACGGGCCGATATCACTTGAAAAGGCCCTGCAAGAGAGGAGATCGGTCCGGGCTTACAAGGATGAACCGCTGACCCTGGCGGATATTTCCCAGATTCTCTGGGCGGCCCAGGGAATTACGGAAACGAAACGGGGCCTGAGGACGGCGCCCTCGGCCCGCGCCCTCTATCCGCTGAATCTTTACCTCCTGGTGGGAAAGGTGAACGGTCTGCCGGTGGGCCTGTATCGATACCAGCCCCAGGGCCACAAAATTCTCAAGGTCCATGAGAGCGACAAGAAGGCGGAACTCCATGCGGCGGTCGGGCAGGCCACGATCCGGGGCGCGGCGGCGGTCATCGTGGTAACCGGCATGACCGATCGCGCCCCCACTGCGAGGTGGATCTATCTGGAGGGCGGCCACGCCGCACAGAATATCCTTCTGCAGGCCCATTCCCGGAAAATAGGGGCCGTGGTGATGGGCGGATTCAGGGATGAAGATGTGCGGAAGGTGCTGAATGTTCCCGAAAGCGAGCAGCCGATCTACATCATTCCAATGGGCAGGAAGCAAGATGAAAAAATGCCATAAATGTTTCAAGGATCTGGAAATCAAGACTCCGGTGGGCAGGAAGGATGTCTGTCCCTCTTGCAGATCCGATCTGCGCTGCTGTTCCAATTGCACCTTCCATGCACCGGGGGCTTACAATGGGTGCAGGGAACCTCAGGCCGAGCGGGTAGTTGAAAAGGAACGGAGCAATTTCTGCGATTATTTCGTCTTTCAAGATGCCGCTTCTGGCCGCCAGGGGGTCGATTCCGCAAAGGCAAAGCTGGCCTCCCTGTTCAAGTGAAGAGATCAACATCAGGGGAGGATGATCCCGGAGAATCTGACATTTGACAAGTGTTAAGCAAACGGGTTAGATAGAGTCAAAGGAAATAAATGTGATATAGATATAACCGTCATTGTGGTCATGCCAGGGAATATCTTGATCAATAAATCATGCAGGGAGGGGGAGCGATGACAGACGGAATCAATAACAAGGTTGATTTGAAGGAAGGCATCGTCGATAAGATAGTATCGGTATTTGAAGATGTGCCGCCGCAAAAGGACATCATGATTTTCGCCGACGATGTTTTCGCCGAAGCAAAGGTTCGTCTGGAAGAAATGGCGAAGACAGCCAGGGCGGCTTATTATGAAGATATTTTTGATGAGCGTTTGGAGAGATTGAAAACTCTCGGATGTCCGGCATTTATTCTTAAAAAATTACAAACGAAGAAGGTGGAAGTGATCACAAAGGCATGCGTTCTCAATATACCTGATAACAGAGATTCCCTGATTCCCGTTATCTCCAGTCACTATCTGACTATCTATTCGCAGCTCGAAATGATCAATTTTAACGGAATTACAGGTGATACGGCTCTTGAATCGTCACGCATCATGAATGCATTAAAGAAAGGCCTTTCGCAAAATGACGGCAAGATTTTCGACGGCATATATTTTATACTGGACATAGATGACGGGGCCAACACGGAAAAACTGACGTGTGCGGAAGCGGATGAAAGATTCAAAGTGAAAACCCGCTTTCCATTAACAGTGGAAGAAATAATCGCCCTGTTATTGCAGAGAACTGAACCGCCCCTCTTCAATCTGCTGGCGGCCGGATCCCGATACGAGCATGATGACAAGGTTCCCTTCTGCACAACCGAAGACAATAAAATATGGTTAAAAACCTGTTTTTACAACACAAATCATCCGAATTCAGTAATTCCGTCCTGCGGGGCTCGCGTTTAATCACGCAGCCGGCGGCTCAGCGTTACATTCCAAACTTGGATGGTCGCAAATCCATCAGGAGAGGAAATTCGGTATTGATAGCGTAATGATGGCGAGCGGAAGCGATAAACAATCGATCCCATAAAAACCTTATCTTATATAAATACCTCATTTTTTCTATGCTGATCAAGGGAGCCACGGAAGAGAACAGATATCGGTTAAGCTGGGCGGTACAGGAGTATCAGGGGAAAGGAACGCTCATCTGGCCGGACGGTAGCCGTTACGAGGGCGAGTTTTATAACGGACACTTTCAAGGAGAGGGCACCTTCACATGGCCGAATGGGAGCCGTTATAAGGGTAAATGGCTCAATGATTATCCACAGGGTCAAGGCGTCTTCACTTGGCCGGATGGCAGTCAATACGAGGGAGAATGGGAAGCGGGGAAATCCAAGACCGAGGAAGCGCGTCTAAAGGCCGACGAGGAAGCGCAGCTCAAGGTCGAGGAGGAGGTCCTGAGGAAAGCCGACGAGGAAGCCCGGCTCAAGGCCGAGGAAGAGGCCCGGAAGAAGGCCGAGGAGGAAGCCCGGAAAAAGGCCGAGGAGGAGGCCCGGAAGAAAGCCGAGGAAGAAGCCCGGAAAAAGGCCGAGGAGGAAGCTAAGAAGAAAGCCGAGGAGGAAGCCCGAAAAAAGGCCGAGGAGGAGGCCCGTAAGAAAGCCGACGAGGAAGCCCGGCTCAAGGCGGAGGAAGAGGCTAGGAAGAAGGCCGAAGAGGAAGCCCGTCTCAAGGTCGAAGAGGAAGCCAGGAGGAAGGCCGAGGAGGCGAAACTCAAGGCGGAAGAAGAAGCCCGGAGGAAGGCCGAGGAGGCAAGACTCAAGGCCGAAGAAGAAGCCAAGGAAAAGATCGAGGAGGCAAGACTCAAGGCCGAAGAAGAAGCCAAGGAAAAGATCGAGGAGGCAAGACTCAAGGCCGAAGAGGAAGCCCGGAAAAAGGCCGAGGAGGCAAGACTCAAGGCGGAAAAAGAAGCCAGGGAAAAGATCGCGGAAGCGAGACTCAAGGCCGAAGAAGAAGCCCGGAAAAAGGCCGAGGAGGCGCGGCTCAAGGCGGAAGAAGAAGCCCGGGAAAAAGCCGAGGAAGCGCGGCTCAAGGCGGAAGAAGAAGCCCGGGAAAAAGCCGAGGAAGCGCGGCTCAAGGCCGAAAAAGCAAAGGAAAAGGCCGAGGAGGCGCGGCTCAAGGCGGAAGAAGAAGCCCGGGAAAAAGCCGAAGAGGCGAGACTCAAGGCCGAAGCAGAAACCCGGGAAAAAGCCGAGGAGGCACAGCTCAAGGCCGAAGCAGAAGCCCGGGAAAAAGCCGAAGAGGCGAGACTCAAGGCCGAAGAAGAAGCCCGGGAAAAAGCCGAGGAGGCGCGGCTCAAGGCCGAAGAAGAAGCCCGGGAAAAAGCCGAGGAGGAGCGGCTCAAGGCCGAAGAAGAAGCCCGGGAAAAGGCCAAGGAAGCGAAACTCAAGGCCGAAGAAGAAGCCAAGGAAAAAGCCGAGGAAGCGAGACTCAGGTCCGAAGAAGAATCCCGGAGGAGGGCTGATGAGGAGGCAAGACTCAAGACCGACGAAGAAGCCCGGAAAAAGGCTGAGGAGCAGGCACGGCTCAAAGATCATGAAGAGCTGCTGAAGAAAGTTGAAGATGCTATCTTAAAAGAGGAATCACAGGAGAAAACAAAAGAGAAAATACAGCGGTCCCCCAAGGAATCCGATCTGGGGCATGTGACGAAAATTCAATCCGATGGAAGCACATATGTAGGAGAGTTGCAAGACGGATTGCCGCACGGCCAAGGAA
Source organism: Deltaproteobacteria bacterium (assembly GCA_026388365.1). The sequence continues at coordinate 12,061 of JAPLJW010000256.1, forward strand.
TCGTAAGCTACCCTGATGGAAGCAAATATCTTGGAGGATGGAGAAACGGGCTGCGTGATGGACACGGCATCCTTTCAATGCCTGATGGTTCGACATACGTGGGCCAATGGAGTGAGGAAAAGAAAGACGGAAATGGGACATTGACCATGGCAGACGGAAGAAAATATGTAGGCGACTGGAAAAACGACATGTACGACGGTCAAGGAACCTTAATACTCCCTGACAGCAGGAAATATACAGGATCGTTCAAGCGAGGCCTGTCCAATGGATATGGCGTCATGGCATTCCCCAACGGAGACCGGTATGAAGGCGAATTCAAGGACAACAAGTATCATGGCCGGGGAACCTTAATCCTGACGGACGGCAGAAAGTATAGCGGCAGACTGGAAAATGGCCTGCCGCACGGCAAGGGGATAATGGTATTGGCCGACGGGAGAAAATACGAAGGTGAGTTTAATAAGGGGAAATTTGTGGGCTGAAAAATGAAAAGCCAAGTGAATAAGCAGAAGTCTTTCGAGTATACATCTTCCCGGAACTCAAACGGACCGCTGTTTGTCGAATTTCACTGGAATGAAAAACCGGCAGAAGGCGAAGGGACGTGCGCCTATCCGGATGGAACTGCCTATAACGGTTTCTTCAAGTCCGGTTCTTTTCAAGGCAACGGGACCTTCACATGGCCCGATGGAAGTCGATATGGAGGCCAATGGAACGATGACCTGCCCCACCAGCGCGGGACGATCCTTTTGTCCGATGGGTATCGATACGTGGGCGAATGGCAAAACGGTGTCGCGGAAGGGAAAGGGACGGAAACGCTGCCCGACGGTGGGAAATATATTGGGCAGTGGAATAACGGCATGAAGAACGGATACGGAGAGATGATCTCTCCGGACGGTAAAAAGTACCAAGGGGAATGGAAGGACGGTTTGATGCACGGCAAAGGAGTTCTTTTTTTTACCGATGGTTCCAGATATGAAGGGGAATGGGAGGAGAACAGAATATCCGGACGAGGCTCACTGATATTCTGGGACGGCAAAATCAACAAGGGAGAGTGGAAAGATAACAAATTTATAGTGCTTGAGATTCTGTAAATAGATCTTTCTATAGCAAATATAATCCCGTTGTGGATGTTCGACGATTATACAACCTTTCAGTCAGGAATCTTCCATTCACAAGATACGCCGAGTGTCGCACTTCTCAGGTGCAGGCGAGAGATCCGTCGGAACTGGATCGAATCCCTCTTCAAATCAAGAATAGACATTCCCCTCAGGAACTGCAAAGCGACTCAGTAAAGGGAATAGCCGGAGAAGGCGTCCTGGTTGCGGTTGCGGTCGCGGAGTTCGGCGCGCTTGCCCCGGTTCCAGCCGGAGACCCGGCTGTAATACTGGGTGATCCGGGCGAGGCCATCCACCTCTTCGGAACCGCAATGCCGGCACCTTTCGAGGAGTCCCCGCAGGGTCGCGCCGCAACGTGCGCATGAGCTGAACTCGGGGGAAAAGACGATCTGGTTGCTCTGGGTTTCTCGGAACGCCCGGATGACAAGGCCGGCGAGGGCGTCCGCAGGGGGCTCGGCGGCACCCAACTCGATGTGGGTAACAGCCCCCGCCCGGAAGAAGGGGTGGAAGAGGCCCTCCATCCTCACCCGGGTCAGCGGATCGACCGGCGCCGCCGGGTTGATGTGGGATGAGTTGGTGTAGTAGATCTCCCCCTTGGCAAGGTCGCCCCGAACGTAACGGCCCGGCAGGGGGGAGAAGTGCTTCAGGTCGAGACGGGCAAAACGGTAGGCGGTGGTCTCCGCGGGGGTTTGCTCCAGGACGAATTTCATTCCGTGGATATCGCAGAGCTTATCGACCTCTTCCTTCATGTGGCCCACAAGCGAAAGGCCGAAGGCCAGGGCCTCGTCCGACTCATGCAAGGATTTCCCCGTGCGGATCTGGACGAGTTCGTTGAGCCCCGTCATCCCGATGAGATAGGCAGCATCGGCCATCCGGAGATAGGGTGACCCGTCGTTTAGCATCGCGAGCATCGCGAGCGGTCCGGTGTCGCCCAGGGCAAGCAGTTTTTCGATGAAGTCGCGCTTCTGGACGTGGGCCTTCGCCGCGAGGGCCATCACCTCGTCGAGGAGAGAAAAGAGTTTGCCGTCGTCGCTTTCCCAGGACCGGTAGCCGAGGCGGGGAAGGTTGAGGGTGACGTTCTGGATCGATGCACATCTCCTTTTCCAGGGGTCGTCGGCGCCACCCGCGGCTTCTCCCTCAAAATCCAGGCAACCGCAGGGGGCGATGCGGGCGCCCTGCTTGCGATCCAAAATGAAGCAGGGATTCCCCTTCGCCGCGGCAACGCCGCAGACCTCCTCCAGAAACTCTTCGTGGCCGGGGATGTGAAAGAACGCATCGGTGATGTGGAGAATCGGCCGCGGAAAGATGAACGGCCTGCCCGTGGCGTCCCCCTCCCGGTAAACCGTCATGAGTGCCCGGGCGAACTTTCGGGAATTATCCCCGTACTCCCGGAAGGTCCGGCCGGTGGGCTTTCCGCCGGGACCGATCGCGGGCAGCTCGGCCAGGCAAGCTGGGACCTCCCAGTAGAGGTGGATGTCGGTGAAGATCGCCTGACCCCCGCGGGAAGAGGTGAGCTGGGAAAATTCGTACACCAGCATCTGGGCAAACTGCTCGATCTCCCGCTCCCCCATCCCCGCCAGATAGGGGGCAAAGGAGAGGTTGACCGCATCCCAGCCGATCACGCCGGCGAAATGTCCCTGGAGCGAGGCCCCGAAACGGACCATGTGGGCCAGGAGGACCTCCGCATGACGCGCCGGCCCGGCAACCGTCGCGGAATGGGGGAGCTTCAGGCCGAACCGCTTGAGATACTCGAGCGACTGGAAGGCGCTGTAGGGCCGGTCGATGTAGCCCAGGCCGTGGAGGTGAAGATCGCCGGAGACA
>JAPLJW010000329.1 GCA_026388365.1 Deltaproteobacteria bacterium
TCAATGATCAGGAACGGATTTTCTGGGAGCCGCTCCTCCGGGAGCAGTTCCATTACCGGCCGCGAAAACCGGCTTGTTATCTTATGGATGGTGAGACCATCCTTCTCGGTGATCTGTCTGTGGACGTAATCGCAACCCCGGGACACACCCCCGGCCACCTTGCCTTCTTATTCCGGGAACCCTCCGTCCTCTTCGCCGGGGATTATGACCTCACCCGTTTCGGACCCTGGTACGGGGATCTCTTTTCCGACATTGATGAGACGCGGGCCTCCCTCAACCGTCTTCAGGGGATTTCGGCCCATATTGTTCTGACCGGCCATGAAACCGGCGTCTTTGAAAATCCATCCGAGGAACTCTGGCGGCAGTATGTTTCGGTAATCGCGGAAAGGGAGAAAAAACTGGTGGATCTCCTCGAACAACCCAGAACTCTGGAAGAGATCGTGGCGGCTTGCATTATTTACGGGAGACCTCGGGAACCGAGGGCGGTTTTCGCCTTCGGGGAGCGGGCTCACATGATCAAACACCTGGAACACCTTCAGAAACGGGGAATGGTTCTTTCGGAAAACGGCTATTACCGGAGACAGGGCTTGTGATCGGGATCTACGGTGTAAAACCGATTTCGGAGGCGTAGGTGAACTGTCTCTGCCAGGGTACATGCGCGTGGGCCCGGTCAAAAGGTTCCGCCCCGATCCGGCGCATGGACGCCTCATCGACGGCGAGCGGATGCGTGCCCCCGATGAATCCACAATCCGCTGCAATGACCGGATGGTTTCCGGGCAGGCAGTCGCACTCCTTAACAATCCGGATGAGGGCATTGACAATGACCGTTTTCGGACCGATGAGCCTCCAGATCGCCGCCGCCGTCTCGACGAGTTTTTCCTGAAAGACGTTGATATCCGTATCCCAGAAGATCTTGAGGGCCGTCTTCGGGCAGAGGGCGATGCACTGGGAACAGCCGATGCAGGCCTTCAGGTCATAAACCGGATCTCCATCCGGCGGCAGGACGGCGGCGCCGGTGGGACATGCCTCGGCGCAAAGCCCGCACCGGATACAGCGCTTCCGGTTCAGGACGGGGTGGGCGTCCGCATGCATCCGCTGCTTCTGGGCGCGGGAGGCCATTCCCATGGAGATGTTCTTGATGGCCCCGCCGAAGGAAGACTCCATGTGCCCCTTGAAGTGGGAAAAGACCACAAAACCATCCGCTTTCCGTAAAATCGCCGCAGCCTGGATCGAAGGGAAATGGCGGTATCCTCCGGCCAATTCGATGGTATCGCGCCCGTCCATGCCGTCGCCAATCCGGACGGGACAGCCGAGGTACTCTTCCGTGAAGCCGTGTTCCGTTGCGGTCTTCAGGCTGTCCGCCCCGGTTCTCCTTCCCCCGGAGTAAAGAACGGTTGTGTCAAATACGAAAGGCCGGACGCCTGATTTTCCCAGCCACCGGACGATCTCGCGCGCGTATCGCGGATGAAGGAATGTTTTGTTTCCTCTTTCACCCCAGTGGAGTTTGATTCCCACACTCTCACCGGAGGCAAAGGGCGTTGAAAGGCCCCGGAGGAGCCTGCGGAGGGATTCAACCGAATTTCCTGGAATATGAATGATATCTTTCGTCCGCATTTTCGATTTTTCCTCCGGCAATCAAGCATATAAAATGTTCTTAAGACATCGACTGCGCCAAATTATAGCGAGAGGCGTTGCAAGATGCAAAGGAAAACTCGGTCATTCGCCTGATTCGCTCTTATTGACGATCTGGTGAAGCGTGGTGTGCCGGGGAAGGAGCCGGGTGAGGGACGCAGTACGAGTTATGACCCTTACGGAGCCATGGGTAAGACGGGATACAGCCCTGAGTCATGAATGAAAATCAGGGGCAGGCAAAAGAGAAGGCAACCCTGAGCGGATCAGGGTTGCCTTCTTGTCTGTGCCTTTGGCTTAAATCCGTGCGGCGCCTGTTTTCTTGCACGCCGCAGCCGCATCATTGCTGTCCAGCGCGAGGATCAGGGTGTGCCGGCATATACTGAACCCAAGTCATGCCTGTGTCGTCTTTGCCCGAACCGTCGCTGGAGCGCCAGCTTCATTTCCGGGAGATTTCTATTTATTGTGGCTCGGCAGCCAGCCTCATTTCCCGGACGCGCTCTGGTGATCCGATAAAGACATCCTCAGGAAACCTGTAATACTTCAGGATGCCACTCAGAATTTCTGTTTCCATGTGCTTGTCCAACGCCATCCCTGCAAGATATTGCAGTCGCAGGTTGCGGTCCGTATTGATCTGTGCGTCCCTCATCCACTCGCCCATGTCACGTCCTCGGCCTGCATAGGTGGCCAGCAGCGCAACCTCAGGGTTCCCCCATATATTCGGTTTCCATACTACGCCCCACCTATCCGCGCCAAAAGCCACTTCCAGGAGCGATTCTTTCACCGAAGCGTAATCCGGACTCTTCAGCTTCTCATGCAGTTGGTCCAGATCAATCCTTGTCGGTTCAACCTGGCCGAATAAAACCGCATCAAAGCCCTTGCCGTTGTAGTCGTTGCTGAAGATCATCCCGTTGGGAAACACCTGAAAAAACGTTGCTATTACACTCTTGATGGTCTCATTATCGCTCTCGTAAATCGGTATCCACAGGCTCATCACACCGCCCGGCTTCAGATGCTCCTTGCACATCTGATAATACTCCACCGTATTCAGAGCAGCGCATCCCTTAACCCAGGGATCGATCGGATCGGAGGTAATGATGTCGAATTTTTTATCCTTTGGCAGGGTCCGGATGTAGTGACGTCCGTCGTCATATACAACCTTGACCTCCTTCCCTGCCACCCTGTGGGGATTTTCCTTATCGATATTGTCAACAATATGATAGTTCAGCCTGCCGAACATGGGGGTCACGACCTTGGGAACCAGCGGCTCAATATCGCAGATGGTGATCCGTTCGATGTGTGGGTACGGCACAAAGGACCCCGCCGTCACCCCTGCGCCGCAGGCTACCACCAGGACATCCTTTACATTATCCGGATTCGTTCTGGCCAGTACCGACAGATGCCCCAGCATCCGCTGTAAACGCATGTCCTGGATTGTGCTTGAGGCCTGTACCTTGCCCGCCCCATGGAAAAAAAAGACGCCGCTGGTCGATTGGGTAACCGCGACAGAGACATTCATCCCCTCACCCATATAAACGCAATACCGGTTTACGGCATCATTCTCAGAACCACCCCTGGGCACATCCTGCGACTGAACGATCTCCGGCGCAGCTTTTTTCATCCAGCCTGAAGAATACCGGCCGTAGGCGACGGCTATCCAGGGCACAGGAGCTACAAGGACAACCAGCAACGCAACTATTGCCACGGAGAATAACGCCCATGCCAGCCTTCCCTTCAATAAATGCGCGGGTTGACCAACCCCCTTGACGCCTTTTTTCTTTGCGACCTGGCGGGATTTAAAAAAAGGCGCAAAGGCCACCAGCGCGGATACTGCGGCAAGAATAATGATAAGCCTTTGCCCCCATTGAGTGCCAATCTGGGGGATCACAAGCATGCTGAAGGCCAAGGAACCTATGATTGCCCCTACTGTGTTTGCCGAATAAACGCCTCCTACCATTCGCCCTGAATCCTGATTGCGTGCGGCCACGGCAGCTAATGCCAACGGAAAGCTTGCCCCCCACAAGACGGCTGCCGGCAGCACGGCGCAACCCGCCCGAAGAAGATCGCACAGCAATGTGTACCACGGCCCAAACTTTTTCGTTGTTTCAATGGGATTAATCGGCCAATAGGGAATGATCCTGGTTATCATAAACGCTCCCCAGGCCGCAGCCCCGGCAATCAAGCCCTGGCAGGCGCCAAGCGCAACCCGCGCCCTGGCCAGCCTGCGCGCAAAAAACGCACCGGCGCTGCTGCCGATCCCAAGCCCGACAAGAAACATCGCCAGGATGATCGCAAATGTGTAAACCGTGGCGCCAAGCATGAGCGATAAAAGCCGCGTCCAAACCACCTCGGCCCCCATAGCGCATAGGCCTGACAGGCCGATTATGACATACACACCGATCTTTCCGACTCCCCCTTCGGCCGGCAGTTCCGTTGCCTTGGCAGTCTCCGCCTGGTACGGCGTCCTCGATGCAACTGCCAACGCAAATAACGCAACCACGGCATTGATCGACACCGAGACGTATGTCGCTGTCGGCATGTCATGCACCCGCAATAAATAAAAGCCAGCCAGCAGAGTCCCCAGTACGGCGCCCCCAATGTTTCCGGCATAAAATAATCCCATCCATGAAACGCCTTCCGGCGTCGCCTCCACCCACCGCGCTATCGCAGGCAACGTAGCCCCCATCAGCACTGTCGGCGGCAACAGGCACACTGCGGCAATAAGGGCGCGATGGGCCGGGCCATGCCCCATAAAGCCTTCATATATATCTGCCAGGAACGGCAGCCCGGACAATATAGCCATGCCGAAGACTCCGATCCCTATTTCCAGAAATGCATAAACCCTCAAGGGATGATGACCGGCCGATATCAGCCGGGGCAGGAGGAGACTGCCTAAACACATGCCGCCCATGAATATGCCCAGCAGCACGCCTAAAGATATGCCTGATGAACCGATGACCAGTTGCAGAAGCTGAAGCCAGACTACTTCATAGATCAGTGCCGCGCACCCGCTTCCCACAAAAAGAATGAGCAGCCAAGGAAGATAGCGTCTTGAGGCAAGAGGAATCGTCAAGCTTTCCATGTCATGTTTTTTCATTCGTGGATCAAGGCAGCGCACAGGGTCGCCCTGTGCTGAGCTCTTATATTAAGTCCTGAATACGCTATTGCTGCCGTCTATCTCCTTCTTTATTTCAATTTTTAGCAATTCGCGTGAAATAGTATCCATAAATGAGGCTACAACCATGAGTCATGAATGAGGACCAGGGGCAGGTAAAAGAGAAGGCAACCCTGAGCGGATCAGGGTTGCCTTCTTGCCTGCGTCCTTAGCTTAAATCCATGCGGCGCCTGTTTTCTTGAACGCTGCGGCCGCATCATTGCTTTGCAGCGCGAGGATCAGGGGTTGGCGTCAAGTTTAGCTTTGATCCATGTAAACGCTTCCTTAACATCGTAGTTGCCGCTGTGAGGAACCAACCAGGGCACCTTAAAGTTGAGGTCCTTGACGGTCGGATCGTTTTTGACGGCATAGTAGAGCACGAGTTGCATTGCCGTCGCCGTGTCGCGGTCCACCATGCCATGACGGACATACCAATAGGGTGCGGCGTCGGCCGTCGTCGTGTTCAGGTAGGGAATGGGACCGGTCATCTTGATCTGGTCCTTGAGTTCCTTGCCTATCGGATCGGCGATATACGCAGACCAGCTGAACCTTGTGTCGTCAAAGCCCGAACCGTCGCCCATCTTTTGGTTGTTGTTCCAGGACCATTCCGAGAAGTTGGAATAGATCGTGTTTTTCGCGCCGTAGAGGGTGCTTTCCCCGCCATAGACCAGGCTGCCTGTGACCCCGGCGGCATCAAAGGCCACCACCGTCTTGAGCGCAGTATTGGTCGCCTGGAACTTCGCGAAGTTTGCGAAGTCGATGTTCGTGACCGTCCTGCTCGTGCCTGTGCCTGTGGTCGTAAGCCAGTCGTTCGGGATATTCTTGGTAACGCCCCTGTTCGTAATGACGAAGTTTTCACCGATCGCCGGGACGACGGTATTATCTTTTACAATCTGCCTCTCCACTTCCGCTTGCAACTGCTTGGCGATTTCCGCGGGCAGGTTGGCCGTCGTGAGGGCGGTCCCGTCGTCCAGCTTCAGGCCAAGGCCCGCCACGTAGGCCGCAAATGAGTCGTGTATTGCCAGAGATGCCGCCGGCTGCGGTCCTGCGCTATAAGCAACGCCGTTGATCGCCCCCGTGTTCGTATCGTTGCGCACGGCATTGAATTGCCACTCGTACGCGATATCGGAGTTGGCCAGATTGTTGATCGGGCAGTAGGCCACGGTGGCGAAGACGTCGTCACGGATAGTGCTCGCATTCCCAATGATACCGGCCGCCCCGATCTCCGCGAGGAAGGGATAATAGTCCGGGCTGTTGCCGCTCGCCGCGATAGCAACCGACATGGCACCGCCGCCGCTTGTGCCGGTGATCACGATACGTTCAGCCGATCCGGGCATGACAATGTCGTTGAGCCTCAGATAACGGATAACCGCTTTTGCGTCGACGATCGGGGCAGGCGCCTTGCCTTCCCAGAGGCCGTCGGCGCCCCTCAACTCGCGGCTGCGCGTACCGGGCTCGACCACGATGTAGCCGGCCTTCAGTGCGGCGCCGACATTGTCGGTATCGGTGGTGCTGACAAACGCTTGTCCTGCGATTATTTTAGTCGCACACACGCTCGGCTTCCAGCCACTGTTGTTGACCAATAAGTAGATGGCCTTCTTCTGATCGTTGACCGATGCCTCAGGCACCGAGACGTACATGGTCTGGTATTGGTATGGATCGGTGATGGTGGTTTCGCCCGTGTAGGGGACGTTGCCGTCCCTGGCAAACACCGGCTGCGAAAGTGACATCTTGACCGGTTTTGCGACATAGACGATTTTGTACTGACGCACTGGCATCGCCGCGCCGTCGACGGTGACGTTCACGGTTGTGTAGCCCGTCTGATTGAACGCCAAAGCGTCGTCATACTGGCCTTTAGCAACGGAATCGCTGCCGCTGCCGCAACCTACGAAGAGCAACATAGCGCCCAGCAACAGAGCCAGCTGGGCCATCCTCAGTAAACGATTTTTTTTCATAGCGATAACTCCTCCAAAAAGGTTGGTGAAGACTTCACGACATGCTGTGTTTCAAGTCCATTCGTCCTTGTCTTGCTTGCGGCCCTACCTCCTTTCCCCTATGGCTTACGCTGGTCTCCCCTGCTTGCGTTAAAAAAAATCTGGAACACGTTCCGCTTGACTCTTCGCCACTTTTTTAAAAACGATCGGCCCATCTACCGTAAAGAGCCCGAAGAGAATTTCTGCCCGACACGTTGAGACTTGAGTACGATGAACCTGTCGCACCGAGTGCGACCCGCATCTGAAACCCTTTACTGCCTTTCCGCTTGCATTATCCTCCTTTCTTTTTCTGTCCTGGAATGATCTTCTGAAATGGTGCTGCATAGACACAAAACTTACGGGCGTGACCTCCTCGATAGCTGAGTGTTTGCAAATCTAAAAAAATATCTTAAATCGATAAATGGCAATGATGGAAAAACTTTTACTTAAAGAGATTACGGTTTCATCAAAAATCGTTATCGGTGCCGTGGAGCGGGAAGCTGATTTTAAAACAGCGAGTTCAGTTATTGTATTCCATTCCATGAAACAGAGTTTCATTGTGTATGTTTATATCGCACTCCTGCTATTTTGTCAAGACAAATAAACGGACAAATAAATAACGGGGAATTTATAAAAGGGTGTTCTCAAGATCAAAATTGAGGAGAAGCACAAAAGGCTTTAGTCCGGATCCGACGATCCGAAAGGTAAAGCCTGTGTTTGAGCCGGCAAAGACAGCGGAGGAGGCCTTCTCTGGTCCCTGGTGGGCCAAGGACATCGCCTTCAGGATGATGTGGGGGACTCTTCGGGCCGATATTCCCCGATCACAAAAAAGGTCCCCCGTGCCTTGGCCAGAAGCTGTCCCGAATCGTCTGTGATGCTGCCCTCGACCACCATGGTTGTCTTGCCGCGGTGAATGACCTTGGAATGGGCCATGACCGTGTAACCCTCGCTGGCGCGGCGAACGAAATTAACGTTGAGATCCAGTGTAACCACGCGCCGGCCCAAAGAGGCGCACGACAGCATCATGGCCATGTCGGCCAGAGAGACCAACGCCCCGCCGTGACTGACTCCCCGGATGTTTGTGTGCTTGTGCGTTACAAGCATGGACACAATGGAGTCACCCCTGTGAACGGCCGCAATTTCCATCCCCAAATACTTCGCAAAAAGATTGCGGTCGTGTATGCTCAGCAAAAGCTGCTTGAGCCATACAGGCACTTCTGGCACTGTCTCGCCTCCTCGGCGTTCCTGACACTGCTTCGCACAGGTATCAGTCGCCGTTGTCGTCCGGCGTGAATTGTCCGGTGACCAGGAAGGTCCCCCTCCCTTTGGCCAGCAACTTCCCCCGGCTGTCTATGACGCGGCCCTCGACAACCATCGTACTCCTCCCGCTGTGGAGGACCTTGGCAATGGCCCGAACCGTGTCCCCTTTCTTGGCCCCACCGAGAAAATTGGTGTTGAATCCAAGTATCATCGCCCGCCTTCCTGAAGAATAGCAGGCCAGGTTCATGGCCATATCGATCAACGATCCGACCGCGCCGCCGTGGAGTATCCCGCTGAGATTGGTCAGCTCAGGCCGCACGAGCATGGATACGGTGGTCTCTCCCTCGTGTAGTTCGAAGATCTCCATCTGCAGAAATTTCGCATAAGAACTCCGCTCATACATGCTCAGTAGATGCTCATTCAACCATGCCGGCAGTTCTTTCACCCTACAGTCTCCTCGGTGCATTCCGGTTGTGACATTGATATTATGCCAATTGAATTTCCTAAGCAGGATACAACTCTCCATATGAATCCGAAGATCGAACAAAATCCACCCAATCCGTTTTCCTAATTGATAAGGACATTCGCTTGTGCAGAGGGAGAGACAAGGTTCGATGAGGTGGCTTAGTGTCGGAATTCCCTATCCATTCAAACTGTAATGGCAGGAAGTATCAAGTTTTCCTTGAAGCCAGGGTACGGTCTGCATTCACCCCCTGTTTACGGCAGCAGGGGGTGAATGCTTGATGTTGGTGGTTAATATTTGTAAACCGTCGCAATCTTCTTCGCCTTCTCCTGGCCTTTCCAGTATTCGATGCGCTCTTTGATGAAGCTCAGCCAACTGTCGATTTCAGCGGGTTTATATCCTTTGCCCGTCAGGTCCTTCTTGAAGTCGGCGACGACCGGGTCGCAGGCCTGGATCCACCGGGCCACTTCCGCATCAGACAGATCGATCACCTCCCCGCCCTGTTTCTTAAAGAAATCTAAGCCTTCGATATCGATGTTGTTCCAGAGGAGGGCCCATTTCTCCTTGTATTCATCCGTGACGGCCGTGATGGTCTTCTGAACGTCGGCGGGCAGGCTTTCCCACTTCTTCTTGTTCATGACCACAAAGAAGGTATCGCAGCTACCCACTTTCCAGGAGGCCGTCGCATACTTGATCACCTCCCCTGTCTTCCACCCCTTCAAGGTCTCCATGTTGGACATCGTGCCATCGACCACGCCCTTGCGGAGGGATTCATACATATCGGGCATTCCGATGGGAACGGGTGTCGCCCCGAGGGCCGTGGTAAGATCGGCCAGCCTGCCGGTAGCCCTGATCTTCAACCCTTTCATATCTTCAAGCTTATGGACCGGTTTCTTGACGGTGTGGATAATGGTCGTGGCGCTGGGGGAGAACATCAAGGGATGAAACTCATCCCATTCTTTCAAGGGGAATTTGGCAAAGAACTCATCGGCCACATGGAGACCGATCCAGGGGCTGGGCAGGCCGATGGGCAGGCCGAAGATCTCCGAGGCGGCGAAACGTTCCCGCGTGTAACCCACATGGGAAAGGCCGATATCCGCGATCCCTGTGGTGAGGCCGGCGGCGATCTTGGGGGCGCTCAAAAGAGTTCCTCCGGTATGGTAGGCGATCTCCACCTTTCCTGCCAACTCCTTGTTCAATTGCTTTACATACTCATCCATGATGATCGAATGCGCGTGCATCGGCGGGAAGTAGTTGGCGAATTTCAGTTTTATGACCTCTGCGGCATTCGCGAAAGAAGAAATAAAAAAAACAAACGCAACGACACACATCACTCCTAATCCTTTTTTATTCATGTTCACGCCTCCTTCTGTTGTTTGTGTGGTTTCACAACTATTCGCTCTTCCTGTTGCTTTTTCAAGATAACGTTCATCAAACCGAGCCAACCGGTGTCTTCCTTAATTATAGAAAAGCGAGGGAAGCCAGAGAGCCAGCCCCGGGAAGAAGAACAGCAAGCCCCAGACAAGGACCAAAGAGATCAGGAAAGGCATGACGCCCTTGTAGATCTGGCCGATCGGCACCCCAGTAATATTCTTGACGACGAACACGCACACCGCCACGGGCGGAATGACCACCCCGATGGCGACAACGATGGCGATGAGGATCCCGAACCAGATCGGATCGAAGCCGAGTTTAAGAACGGCGGGGAAGAAAATCGGGGTTGCCAGGATCATGAAGGGCAGATCGTCGATGAAAGAACCGCCTATTTCATAAATAAGGCAGATGATGATCAGGATCATATAACGGTTCAGGGGCAACGCCACGACCCAGTCCGCCAGTTTCTGGGGGACATTGGTCACGGCCATGAAATGGCCGAGGATGACCGAGCCGGCGATAATCATGAGGATCATCCCGGCGATGTTGAGGGTTTCCCCTACGGATTTGATATAGGTCTTGATCGTCATGTCCCGTCTGACGAACGCCAGGATGAGCAGGGCGAAAGTGCCGACGGCCGCCGCCTCCGAGGGGGTGAAGAAACCCGCCATGATCCCGCCGACGACGAGACAAAAAACCAGCAGGACCCAGAAGATCTCGGGCAACGTGCGGATCCGGGCCTTCCAGGTGGACCGCTCCGACAGGGGGGCGACCTTCGGATCGATTTTTGCCCATGCGTAGATGATGACCACAAAAAACGCCGCGATGAGGAGGCCGGGGACGATCCCGGCGAGAAAGAGCTTCCCGATGGATTGTTCGGTGATGATCCCGTAGAGGATGAGGACCACGCTGGGGGGAATCATGCAGCCGAGGGTTCCCACCGTCGCCACGATCCCCGTCGAGAGCCGCTTGTCATAGTTATAGCGGTCCATCTCCGGAATCGCGACGCTCGCAAAGGTCTCCGCCGTAGCCGTGGATGAGCCGCAGATGGCCTTGAAGCCGGCCGCGCCGACCACCGTCGCCATCGCCAGCCCCCCGGGGATATGGCCGATGAACTTGTTCGCCGAACCGTAAAGTCTCTGCGCAATTCCCGCGTTCAAACCGATCTGCCCCATCAACATGAAGAGGGGGAAA
>JAPLJW010000141.1 GCA_026388365.1 Deltaproteobacteria bacterium
CCCGTGGGGATGGTACTTGCCGATGATATCCCCGACGATCCTCGCCGATTTCTTGTAGGGCTTGTTCCAGCGGTTGCCCATCTCGCTCATGGCGAAGAGGACCCGGCGGTGGACGGGCTTCAGGCCGTCCCGGACGTCGGGGATGGCCCGGCCGATGATGACGCTCATGGCATAGTCCATGTAGGACTTCTTCATCTCATCTTCGATATTGATCGCGGTCGTTTTTTCGAACAGGTTTTCCATCAAAATAAAACTCTCCTTAAAAACGTGAGGAGCGAGGGGTGACGTGTGAGGTGAAAAACACGCGTTACCCCTCACCCCTCACTTTATGACTCCTCACTTTATCATCATACGTCCAGATTCGACGCATACAGCGCGTTTTTGTAGATGAAATCCCGCCTTGGCTCCACCTGGTCCCCCATGAGGGTGGTGAAGATCTCGTCCGCCGCCACCGCGTCTTCGATCCGCACCTGGAGGAGCGTCCGTTTCTCCGGGTTCATCGTCGTCTCCCAGAGCTGCTCCGGATTCATCTCGCCGAGACCCTTGTAGCGCTGGACGGTGTAGCCCTTCTTCCCGGCCCCGACCACGTAGTCGATGAGGGCGGCCATGGAGTCTACGGTCTCGATATTCGTTTCCGGGGCGTTATCCGCATCCTCCGCGGCGCTCACCCGGTAGGGGGCCTCTCCAAGGACGGCGATCTGGTTGAGAAGCACACGGATCTCCACGAATTTCGGAAGTTTCAGGATGTCCCGGTCAATGATGGTGGTCAACACCCGGCCGCTTCGCCGGATGCGGAAGACCATCCTCCAGCGCCCGTGTTCCTGGTCCATTTCAATATCCACCCCGTCGAGGCTTTCGCCCAGGGCCATGCCGGTCCTTTGGGCCACCTTCGTCAGGGCCTCCTCGATCCGGAAGTCCTCGTCCGCAAGGGCGGGGTCTCCGGCCAGAATCCGGATGATGTCGCGGTTCTTCTCCTCCTTTTCGAACTTGTCGAGGATCGTCTCGATCCGCATCGCCTTGCGGATATGATCCAGGAGGCGTTTGCCGGTGAACGTCTGGGACGTCCCGTTCACGGCCAGCAGCCGGACGCGGTTCACGCCGCTGTCCAGGACGTGGTTCTTCATCGTCTCCTCGTTGTGGATGTAGATCTCCTGCTTGCGGTCGCTCACCTTGAAGAGCGGCGGCTGGGCGATGTAGAGATAGCCCCGTTCGATGATCTCCCTCATCTGCCGGAAGAAGAAGGTCAGCAGCAGCGTCCGGATGTGGAGGCCGTCCACGTCGGCGTCGGTCATGATGATCACCTTGTGGTAGCGGAGCCGGCTGATATCCTGGTCCTCCTGGCCGATCCCCATGCCGAGGGCGGTGATGATCACCTTGAGTTCCTCGTTCTGGAGCATCTTGTCGAAGCGCGCCTTTTCCACGTTGAGCACCTTGCCGCGCAGCGGCAGGATCGCCTGGTTCTTCCGGTCCCGGCCCTGTTTGGCGGAGCCGCCGGCCGAGTCCCCCTCGACGAGGTAGATCTCGCTCCGGGCCGGGTCGCGCTCCTGGCAGTCGGCCAGTTTGCCGGGGAGGGCGCCGACCTCGAGGGCGGTCTTGCGCCGGGTCAGTTCGCGGGCGTGACGGGCCGCTTCGCGCGCCCGGGCCGCATCCAGGCACTTTCCCAGGAGCTGTTTGGCAACGGAGGGATTTTCCTCCAGATAGCTGCTGATCTTGTCATAGACAATCCCCTCGACCAACCCCTTGACCTCGCTGTTCCCGAGTTTCGTCTTGGTTTGCCCCTCGAACTGGGGGTTCCGGATCTTGATGCTGATCACGCAGGCCAGGCCTTCGCGCAGGTCCTCGCCCTTCAGGGACTCCTTCCCGTTTTTCAGGAGATTGCTGCTGGTGGCGTAGTTGTTGAACGCCCGCGTCAGGGCCGAACGGAAGCCGATCAGGTGCGTCCCCCCTTCCGTTGTGTTGATGCTGTTGGCGAAGGAAAAAATGTTTTCCGCATAGGTGTCGTTATACTGAAGAGCCACTTCGACCAGACAGTCCTCTCTGGCGCCGGTGATGAAGATCGGATTCTTGTGCAGGACCTTCTTGCTCCGGTTGATGTATTCAACGAAGGAGACAATCCCGCCCTTGTAGAAATACTCGCTCTGACGATCGATCCGCTCGTCGATCAGCGTGATCTTCACCCCGGAATTCAGAAACGCAAGCTCCCGCAACCGGGTGGATACGGTATCGTAGCTGAACTCCGTATCCTCGAAAATCGTATCGTCCGGCTTGAAGGTGACTTTGGTTCCCCGGCTTTTGGTCTTGCCGACCTGTTCCAGGGGGGCGTTCGGCACGCCGCGGACGTAGGACTGGGCATAGACAAAGCCGTCCCGTCTTACCTCCAGATCAAGATAGACGGACAAGGCATTAACCACGGAGACGCCGACGCCATGAAGGCCGCCGGATATTTTGTAACTGTCGTTGGAAAACTTAGCCCCGGCGTGAAGCCTCGTCAGGGCTACCTCGGCGGCTGAAACCCCTTCCGTCTTGTGGATGTCCACCGGGATCCCCCGGCCGTTGTCATCGACGACGATGCTGTTGTCCACCCGGATCTTCACCAGGATAGTATCGCAGAAACCGGCGGACGCCTCGTCGATGCTGTTGTCCACGACCTCATAAACGAGGTGGTGGAGTCCCTCCTTCCCGGTGCTCCCGATATACATGGCCGGACGCTTCCGGACCGCCTCCAGCCCCTCCAGCACCTTGATGCTGTCGGCGCCGTAATCTTCCTGAACCGGTGTCACTTCTTCCTGTTTGATCTCTTCCATTGAACCTCTTTCTGTCTTTGATTCTATAATTTCAGCGGCATGACGATACAGAAGTAGTTTTCATTACCGACCGCCCGGACAATACCGGGTTTCATCCCCTCTCCAACCTCAAAAGTAATTCGCTCCTCATCAATCCCATCGATGGCATCCGCAAGATAAGTGACGTTGTAGCCGACGCTCTTACCTTCACCCGCATAGACGACATCGATTTCATCATTGGCCTCTCCGACATCGGGGTTGTTCGAATTCAAAACAATTTTATCCACAGCGAGGGTCATGATCACCCCGTTATACCTTTCAGATGATATGACACTCATCCGTCGGAGGGTATGGAGAAGCTTGTCCTTCTCTATTTCCAAAATCACCCCTTTTTCCGCCGGGATCACCCGCCGGTAATCCGGGTACTCCCCATCGACCAGACTGACCTTCAGCAGGGTATGATCGGTCTTGACGATGCACATTCCCTGCCGTACCCCCAGGAACACATCTCCGGGTTCATCCTCCACGAGCCGCCGGATCTCCACCAACCCCTTCCGCGGAATGATCACACTCTTCTCCAGCGTCAGAAAATCCTTCTCACCCGTATCCATCTTCATCATCGAGAGACGATGACCGTCCGTGGCCACCATTCGGATCCAGAATGTTTCTCCCAATTTTTCCGTTTCCATCAGAACGCCGCATAGGGTCTTCCGCATTTCGTCATTCGACATCGCAAAGGCGGTCTTGCGGATCAACTCTTTCAGGACGCCCCCCTTCACCCTATGAAAGGGAATATCCTCCTTCTCCGCCACCACCGGATAGTCATCCGCCGGAATACCGGGAATCCGGTATGTGGCCTTGTTGCAAGTCAGAATGACAACATCCCTTTCATTTTTGATAACATGGATTTTCTCTCCCTGAATCTCCCGGACCATCTCATGGAGTTTTCTCGCCGAGAGGGTAATCTCCCCATCCCGGAGAACCTCCGCCTCATAGTCCGCCACGAGACCAATCTCCCGGTCTGTCGCCATGATGGTAACCCGGTTTGATCCTGCTCGGAGCAACAAGTTGCTCAGGATCGGGATTGTGGTTTTCTTCTCCACAATCCCCAGTGTTTTTTGAATCCCCACTGAAAAAATATCCCTTTTGATATTAAATTCCATAAAATTCCCCATCCTTTCCCCGTCGCTCATAGGTTATATTTTAGTAAATATCTTTCTTATTAAGAGAACAGTAGTAGTAATAGTACCTGTGAATGGTGTTTATAACCCCTTTTGGGGTTCATTTTGCGACCTTTTTTCGCCCTTGTCTTGTGGACGGAGCCGCGAAAGAAAACATTCAGTCTTTGTGTAGAAGGACATCCTGGATTTCCTCCGCTGTATCCCGAAGGGTTTTATCCACCGCTAAGATTTTTTTCATCTTGTTGTGTGCATAAATAACCGTTGAATGATCCCGGCCGCCGATTTTCGCCCCAATATCCGGGAAGGAGGCGCTGGTCATCTCGCGCGCAAGAAACATGGAAACCTGTCGCGCCAAAACAAAATTTTTATTTTTTTTCTGTGATTTAATGTCGGAGATCTTGATGCTGAATTTTGCGCCTACTGTTTTTATGATCTCCTCAATCGTGATCTCCTTTTTTTCTTCCTTCCGAAGGAGCTGTTTCAGGACACTCTTGACCAGATCCAGGTCGATCTGCCGCCCGGTCAGGGAGGAATAGGCAGCGATCCGTATAAGGTATCCCTCTAATTCCCGGATATTGGACTCCGCTTGGGAGGCGAGGTAGAGGGCCACGTTTCCCGGCAGGGCGATGTGGTTCTCCTGCGACTTCTTCTCCAGGATGGCAATCTTGGTCTCGATCTCCGGCGGTTGGATATCTGCAATCAATCCCCATTCAAAACGCGACCGCAATCTCCCCTCTAAATTTGGGATATCCTTTGGAAATTTGTCGCTTGTGACAACGATCTGCTTTCCGGCGTCGTGAAGGGTATTGAAGGTGTGAAAAAATTCCTCCTGGGTTCGTTCCTTTCCGGCGATAAACTGAATGTCGTCGATGAGCAGGCAGTCGATGTTCCTGAATTTTTCGCGGAATTTCGGCATTTTGTCATAGCGGATGGAATTGATCAGCTCATTCATGAAGACCTCCGCCGAGACATAAACCACGTTCATATCCGGGAAAAGCTTCAGGGTCTTCAGGCCGATGGCGTTTAGCAGGTGGGTTTTTCCCAACCCCACGCCTCCATAGATGAAAAGGGGGTTGTAATTTTTCGCCGGCTGCTCGGCAACGGCCGCGGAGGCGGCATGGGCGAACTGGTTGCACGACCCGACCACGAAACGGTCAAAGCAGTAGTTCACATTCAGGGTGGAGTGAACGCGGGAACGGGAAGGCTTTTTGGGCGCCGCTTTCTCGACGGCCGCGGCGTCACCGGAGTATCCCGTTTGATTATGATCCTGTTCGATGATCCATTCGACGTGAAAATTAATACCGGCCGCCGACTTCATGGACTCCCGGATCAGGGCAAGATAATTCTCGACCAGCCAGTCGCGAAAAAAGCGGTTGGGCACACGGAGATGGACCTGGTCTCCCTCCATTGCGGCAATGCGAATCGGGCGGATCCAGGTTTCAAAGTTCTGCTGGTTCACCTTTTCTTTAATAACTTTAAGTGCTTTATCCCAGAGTATGTCCAATTTTCACAACCTTATACACAATTTTATCCACACCTGTGGATAACGTCCTTAAACTGAACGGCTATTTCCGCTCGAGGAGCATCCGAACCAAGCGGTTCAATTCCTCCCCTTTCGTGTAACGAATTTCAATGGTTCCCGACCTTTTGCCGGCGCGGATCCGAACGGCCGCGAGCAGTTGAGAGGAGAGTTCACGCTCCAGGTCCGTCAGGTACGGATCCTTGCGTCCGGTTTTCTTTTTCTCCGGCGCCTTTTTCAGATTCCGGATCAGCCTTTCCGTATCCCGGACGTTCAGCTCCTTCTGTCGGATGATCTTCAGCGCGCTGATCTGCTCGCCCGGAAGATCCAGCGCAAGGAGCGCCCGGGCATGTCCGGCCGTGATCTGCTTGCCGATCAGGGCCTTCTGGACCGCCTCGGAAAGCTTGAGCAGCCGGACCGTATTGGCGATGGTGGAGCGGTCTTTCCCGACGCGGGTGGCGATCTCATCCTGGGAGAGGGAAAAGCGGGTCAGCAGGGTCTGATAAGCGTCCGCCTCTTCGATGGGATTCAGGGCCTCGCGCTGAATGTTTTCGATCAGCGAAAGCTCCGCCAGCTCCCGGTCCTCCGCCTTGCGGATAATGATGGGCACCTCTTTGAGCCCGGCCGCCTGCGCCGCCCGCCAGCGCCTCTCTCCGGCGATGATCTCATAGCCGGTGACCGCCTTCCGGACGATAATCGGCTGGATGATCCCGCTCTGCTTCACGGAAGCGACGAGTTCTTTCTGGTCCTCGTCATTGAAATCCCGCCGGGGCTGAAACCGGTTCGGGGTGAGTTCCTCGATCCCGCACTGGACGAACGAAGGACGATCGCCGATATGGTTCAGGAGATCGGGAAACATCGCCCCCAGACCCCTGCCGAGGGAATTTTTTGGCGGCATCATATCCTCCCGTTGCTCAGGATTTCCTTGGCCAGTTCCATGTAGGAGACTGCGCCGCGCGATCGGATATCATAAAGGATGATCGGCAGTCCATGGCTCGGACTCTCCGACAGCCGGACGTTCCGCGGGATGACCGTCCGAAAGACCAGGTCTCCGAAATGGCCGCGCACATCCTCGCTGACCCGGCGTGAAAGCAGATTCCGCGTGTCGTACATGGTGAGTAGAATCCCTCCCAGGGTCAGAGTGGGGTTCAGCCTGTTTTTCACCAGGCGCATCGTGTTGAGCAGGTGGCCCAGCCCCTCCATCGCAAAGTACTCGCATTGAAGGGGCACGATCAGGTAGTCCGAGGCCACCAGGGCGTTGACCGTCAGAAACCCGAGGGACGGCGGACAGTCGATAATGATATATTCATAGGCCGTCTCCAGCGACCGGATCAGATTCCGAAGTCTTTTCTCCCGGTCTTCAAGGGAGATGAATTCCACCTCGATCCCGACCAGGTCCTGGTTCGCGGGAAGCAGATCCAGATGGGGGATCTGCGTTCCGACGATCACCTCCCGCAGCGGGCGATTCTCGATCAGACAGTGATACAGGTTCTTTTCCCGGATCGCTTCGCTTTGGATCCCCATGCCGCTGGTGGCGTTTCCCTGGGAATCACAATCGATCAGAAGGGTTCGCTTTTCCGCCGCCGCCAGCGAGGCCGAGAGGTTAATGGCCGTTGTGGTTTTTCCGACCCCCCCTTTTTGGTTGGCCATGCTAATGATTTTACGCATCATTTAATAGAACAAGCCCCGCGTGATGGTTTTTGTCGAACCGGCGCTGACGGTAGCACAAAAACGGATTTTGCGAAAGGTTTTTTAAAGAAAATTTTAACGGAAAACGCGATTGTAAATTACTATTATTCTTGATGAATCAGCACCAGGCGGACGGACGTCCCTAAGGGTCGTAAAGACCATCCCCGCCGCGGCCGAAATCCGCTCCGTTTCGGCCATCTCTTCCTGCAAATCGGGTCCTTTCATGGCGATGAGCTGCCCCCCCGGCTTGAGGAAAAAGGAGGCCGTCCGGATCAGTTCCGGAAGCTTGAAAGCCGCCCGGGAAATGAGCGTATCGAAGCGGCCGGCCAGGGCCCCCCCGGCGGTCAGGACCTCGACGCGCTCCCGGACCACTTGAACCCCGTCGAGGAGGAGGGTCCGGACGATGTGGGAGAGGAAGGAGGATTTTTTCCGGGAGGCTTCGACGAGCGACACTTGCAGGCCGGGCCGGGCGATCCGCAGCGGGATGCCGGGGAAGCCGCCCCCGCTCCCGAGATCGATCAGGGCGCCGTCCGGACGATCCAGAAACGGCGCCGGCGTCAGGGAATCGAGGAAGTGGCGGGTGACGATCTTTTGCGCGGAGCGTTCCGAGACGAGATTGATCCGCCGGTTCCAGAGGAGGATCTCCCGGTGGAAGGCGGCAAACAAATCCAGTTCCGCCGGTCCGAGGCGGACGCCGATCGCCGCCGCCCCTTCGGACAGGGTTTTGATCAGGGTTTCATCCATGCCTCTCTTTTGACAGAGCCCCTTCCTCCTGTCAATCCCCTCTCTGGAAAGAAGGGGCGGCTCCTGTTTTTCGGTTTCTCGATGATTTCCTTACCTTGGTTTAGCGCCTTGACATATCAGGGCCCGTCTCCTATGGTAGCCATGAAAAAAACAGTCATGGCCGGAAAGAAGCGGCTCTGTCGTTATTTCAAAAAAACAAGAAACCCATAACCCAGGAGAGAACATGGATCTACCCGTCAATCAGTTCAAACGCGCGATCAAATCCGGCAAGGCTCAAATCGGCCTCTGGTGCAGTTTTCCTACCTACCAGACGGTGGAGTTGGTGGCCGGCTCGGGCTTCGACTGGCTGCTGCTCGACATGGAGCATTCGCCAAACGAGATAGGCAGCCTGAACGCCCAGTTGATTGCAGCCCAAGGAGGGACGGCCTCTTCCATCGTCCGGGTGCAATGGAACGATATGGTGGTGATCAAGCGCGTGCTTGACGTCGGCGCCCAGACCATCCTCGTGCCTTACGTGCAGACCGCGGAGGAGGCGTCACAGGCGGTCGCTTACACACGCTACCCGCCCGAAGGACTGCGCGGTGTCGCCAGCTCGACGCGGGCGGCGGGTTACGGCCGGATCAAGGATTACCTCAACAGGGCCAATGACGAGATCTGCCTGCTGGTGCAGGCCGAAACCGTGAAGTCGCTGGAAAACCTTGAAGCGATCTGCAAGGTGGACGGCGTCGACGGCGTCTTTATCGGGCCGAACGACCTCTCCTCCGCCATGGGACACCGCGGCAACATTCCCCATCCCGAGGTGCAGAAGGTCATCGCCGATTCGATCAAGCGCATTCTCGCCTACGGCAAGGCGCCCGGCATCCTGGTCGGCGAAGCCGATGGCCGGCGCATGCTCGACCTTGGCGCGCTGTTCGTCGCGGTCGGCGCCGACGCCGGCCTGTTGCGCGCAAGCTCCGAAGCCTTGGCGGCAAAGTTCAGGAGCTGAGGGCTTGGTGATTCCGGTTAAAGCGGCCCTTCCCTTCGCGGCGGAAGACGGGGGCCTTTGTCGCGGCCCGGTGGGAAAAAGGATGAAGGCGAATCTCGATAACGTGACCATCGTGCTGAAAGGGCCGAAGTTTTCCGGGAATGTCGGTTCCTCGGCCCGCTGCGCGATGAACATGGGGATCGGAAAGATGATCGTCGTCGGGAACCGCGACCTGGACGACGAGGCGGTCCGGCAGATGGCGACCCATGTGGCGAAGGAGATTGTCGACGGGATCCGCCACTGCGACACCCTCGATGAGGCGCTCGCGGGCTTCTCCTGGGTTGTCGGAACGACGGCACGGCATGGGTCGGGTCGGGGGCCTGTCGTCTCCCCGCGCCGGATGGCCGAGATCCTGGTCGGCCTGTCGCGGGAAAACGAGATCGCCCTCCTCTTCGGCCCGGAGGACAAGGGGCTCACGAACGACGACCTCCGTTTCTGCCAGACCCTGGTCACGATCCCCACCGTGGGATTCAAGTCGCTCAACCTCTCCCACGCGGTTATGGTCGTCTGCTACGAACTCCTCCTCGCGCGGATGGAAAATGATGGCGGATTTGCGCCGAAACTCGCCAGTGCGAAGGAACTGGAGGGGATGTACGCCCAGCTCAAGGAGACCCTGCTGGCGATCGGATTCCTGCTGCCGGACAACCCCGACCACTGGATGATGCATCTCCGCCGCCTCTTTTCCCGGACGACCCTGCTGGCCCGGGAGGTCAAGATTCTCCGGGGAATCTGCCGCCAGATCGAATGGTACGGGGACCACAAGGAGCGCAAATCTTCTTGACTTTTCAACGTCATGCTCGTAGAAAATTGCCGACAACGTGACGGGATTCGAATGACATCATCAGGGAGCAAGGGTTATGAAAACATTTTCTTTTACGGGCGCCAAGAAGATCGTCTTCGGAAACGGGAGTTTTTCCGGTCTGGCGGGGCACCTCGCGGAGCTGAGGGTGAGCCGGCCGCTCGTTGTCCTCGACGGGAACTTGGCCGGGACGGGCTTCGGCAAGAAGGTCTCCGATCTCATGGAGAAGGCGAAGATACGTTTCGTTCTCTACGACAAGGCCGTACCGGAGCCGCCGATCGAACTGGCGAATGAGGGGACGAAGCTCGCCCTGAAGAAGAAGTGCGACGGCGTCGTCGGCATCGGCGGCGGGAGTGCGATGGATCTGGCCAAGGCGATCGCCGTCCTCGCGGCGAACCGGGGGAAGGCGGAGGATTATCTCGGACTCAACAAAGTTCCCGGCCCGGGGCTCCCCAAGATCATGGTCCCGACGACCGCCGGAACGGGGAGCGAGGTGACCTTCACGGCCGTCTTCATCCGGAAAAAACTGAAAAAGAAAGAGGGGATGAACAGCCCCTATCTCTATCCGGAACTGGCGCTGCTTGATCCGGAACTGACGCTGACCCTCCCGCCGCATCCCACGGCGGCGACGGGGATCGACGCCCTCTGCCACGCGATCGAATCCTACACCTCGATCAACGCCTCGCCGATGAGCGAGCTGCTGTCGCTGGAGGCGATC
>JAPLJW010000130.1 GCA_026388365.1 Deltaproteobacteria bacterium
CCAGGGAACGTCGGGGACGACGGGAAAGCCTACCGCCTTCGGGATCAGCCGGGGAGACATGGCCCGCATCGCCGAGGCGCACGCCCGGATCATGTGGGGTTTCGGAGTCCGGCAGGACGACATCGTCTTCATCGGCTCCTTCTTCAGCCTCTACTGGGGAAGCTGGGGCGCCCTGCTGGGGGCGGAGCGTCTCGGCGCGACCGCCTTTCCCTTCGGTGCCGGCGTTCCGGGCCAATCGGAAAGGGGCCTCGAATGGATGAAGGAGGTAAAGCCGACCGTATTCTACGGCACCCCCTCTTACAGTCTCTATCTCGCGGAAAAGGCGCGGGCGATGGGAATGGACCCGAGGAAGGATTTTAATTTCCGCATCCTCTTCTTTTCCGGTGAACCCGGCGCGGGGGTTCCTTCGACGAAAAAAAGGATCGAGGAGACCTACGGTGGCATCTGCATCGACAGCGGTTCGACTGCTGAAATGGCCCCCTGGATGGCCAACAGCGAATGCGCCCACCGCCAGGGGATGCATTTCTGGCAGGATATCATTTACGCGGAGCTGATCGACCGCGAGACCCACAGACAGGTTCCCTACGGCCAGGAAGGGGTCACCGTCTATACCCATCTCGAGAGGAACTCGCAACCGATGATCCGCTTCTGGGCCGGGGATATTGCTCTCTGGGTCAATGATCCCTGTCCCTGCGGCCGCACCTACCCCCGCTTGCCGAAGGGAATTTACGGTCGGGCGGATGACATGTTCGTGATCCGCGGCGAAAACGTCTATCCCAGCGCCGTCGAAAACGTGATCCGCGGCATCCAGGGGATGGGTGACGAGTTCCGGATTGTCATCACCCGGGAAAAGACCATGGACGAGATGATCGTCCAGGCGGAGCGCTCGCCCCAGACCGATCCGGCCATCATGCCCGAGCTGAAGTCCAGGCTCGCGGGAGAGCTGAAATCGCGAGGGCTCCGGGCCGTCGTGCAGATGATGGAACCGGGAACGCTCGAAAGGACGGAATTCAAGGCCAAAAGGGTGATCGACCAACGGCGCATCCTTGACGAGATCACCGGTCGAAAATAGCAAAGACACCCATGATCCAGCGAATCAGAGCCCTCCAGGATATGCTCGTCAAAGCGGACATGTCCGCCGCCGTGGTCTGGTATTCCCGGGACCTCCTTTACTACACCGGCACATGCCAACCTTCCTGGCTTGTCATTCTGCCCAACACTTACCGGCTTTTCATCCGCAGTGGTTATGCGGAGGCCATAAGGCAGGTTACCATCGGGGCCGATCAACTGGAGAAAGGGCGGGATGCGGAGCGGCTTGTCCTATACCTGCGTGAACATGGGGTAGCCAAGGGCTCCATCATCGGCATGGAACTGGACGTCCTTCCGGTCAATGTCTGGCGGCATTGGTGCAACCGGTTATCAGACTGGAACCTGGCGGATGTGACCCCGCTGATCCTCAGGCAGCGTCAGATCAAGGACGGCAACGAAATCGAGTGCATCCGGCAGGCTTGTTGTGTCATGGATCTGGGACACGACCATATCCGGGCCACGCTGAAGGCCGGAATGACGGAGCTTGAGGTGGCTGCTGCCATAGAAGATGTACACCGCCGGGCAGGGCACGCGGGAATCTATTTCATGCGTCATCCCGACTATTTCATGGCCCGCGGCCTGTTCGCCTCCGGACCGAATCTGATGCGCCTCTCGGGTCCCGCCTTTTCCCTGTCGGGCGTTGGGCTGGACGCCGCCGTACCCGCGGGGCCGTCCCACCGGGTGATCCGTCCGGGAGATTCCGTTCTCATCGACATTCCCGTCCTCGTCGGGGGATACCATGTGGACATGGCCCGGACCTATACGGCGGGCGCCGCCGACCGGCGCAGGCGGGAGCTGCACGGGAAATTAGAGCAGCTCTTTGCATTTGCGGCACATATCCTGCGACCGGGTATGACCTGGGGCCAGGGATACCAGGCTGTGGAGAAGCAGGCGGATCTGCTGGGAATTGGACATTTTTTCCAGCGGATGGTCGGCGGCGGAAAACTCCATTATATCGGACATGGCGTGGGTATGGAAATCAACGAGCCCCCGCTGGTGACGGCACGAAACGAGGACCCCATCCTTGCCGGAACGGTTCTTGCGCTGGAGATGCAACTCCTTCAGGAGGACGCCTTCGCTTTGAAGATGGAGGACATGCTCCTCATCGGCGAAGAGGAAAATGTGTTTATGATCCGAACGCCGCGGACCTTGCTGGAGGTCCTTTAAACCTGCAGTTAAACCCGGGGGTCATTGAATCCCTTTTCATGATTCCTTTTCCGTGCGGTTGACAAAAACGGATTCTTGCGCCATAGTGCGGCTCAATCGTGATCGGCGTTCGCATTCGGCACGATCAGCCCTGCCGGACGGCCAGGCGGACGTTCCGTATCCGAATTGCATTTTGTTCGACGGGAAGGAGGGGATGGATGAGACTCTCATGGGATGATTACTTTCTCAAGATGGCCGAAACGGCATGCCTTCGCTCGACCTGCCTGCGGGCCCGGTTCGGGGCCGTCCTTGTCAAGAACCATACGATCATCAGTACGGGTTACAACGGCGCCGCTTCGGGCGTCAGGAGCTGTCTGGAGCGGGGGGAGTGCGTCCGGGACCGACTCCATATTCCCAGCGGCGAAAACTACGAAATCTGCCACTCCGTCCATGCCGAAGCCAATGCGATCATCCGCGCCAACTTCGATTTGATGGACGACGCCACGCTCTACATCTTCGGTTTCCAACAAGAGAAGCCCCGCAATGGGATGCCCTGCTTCATGTGCTGGCGGATGATTTTCAACGCAGGAATCGGCAAAGTGATCTTTCTCGATGACGAAGGGCAGAAGAAGATCGTAAATGTCAAAGTCGTCGACCGCGGCCGTATCCTCTCTTATTCCGCACCGGAGACCTGATCACCTCCTTTTTCGATTTTTTACGCCGGTTCGCAGTGATTGGTTTTAAGAAAACCCAGGATTGAGGAAGGAGTTTCCCGTGGCCCTGATTTTGGCCCTGGATCAGGGAACGACCAGTTCCCGCGCAATCATCTTCGATGACGCCGGCGCCATCGTCGCCTCGGCGCAGCAGGAGTTTCGCCAGCACTACCCCCACCCGGGCTGGGTAGAGCATGATCCCGTCGAGATCTGGGAGACCCAGGCGGGCGTCGCCGCCATCGCCATGAAAAATGCAGGCCTGAGCGGCCCGGAAATCGCCGTCCTCGGCGTCACGAACCAGCGGGAAACGACCGTCGCCTGGGAACGTGCGACAGGACGGCCCCTCTGCAACGCCATTGTCTGGCAGGATCGCCGGACGGCCTCCGTCTGCGATCGTCTGCATGAGGAAGGCCTCGGACCGCTGATCCGTCATAAGACCGGCCTCGTTCTCGACGCCTACTTTTCCGGGACCAAGGTCGCCTGGATTCTCGATAATGTATCGAATGCGCGAAAAATGGCAGAGGAGGGGCTTTTGGCGATCGGGACGATCGATTCCTGGCTGATCTGGAACCTGACCGGGGGGGCGAGGCACATCACCGACTGCTCCAACGCCTCCCGGACGATGCTCTATAACATCCACACCGGCGACTGGGATGACGAGCTTTTGCGAATCCTGAATGTTCCCCGGGCCGTTCTTCCCGAAGTCCGGAGTTCCAGCGAGGTATACGGCGAGACGCACACCCCCTCCTTTCCCTTCCCGATTTCCATCGGCGGCGCGGCCGGAGACCAGCAGGCCGCCCTCTTCGGCCAGATGTGCACGGCGCCGGGCATGGTGAAAAACACCTACGGCACCGGCTGCTTCATGCTGATGAACACCGGGACGAACCCCGTCATCTCGGAAAATCAGCTGCTGACCACCGTCGCCTGGAAGATTGGAAAGAAGACGGACTACGCCCTCGAGGGGAGCGTCTTCATCGGCGGCGCCATTGTCCAGTGGCTGCGGGACGGTTTGGGGATCATACGCTCGTCCGCCGATGTGGAGGCGCTCGCCCTCCAGGTCCAGGATACGGAAGGGGTCTATCTTGTGCCCGCTTTTTCGGGACTGGGGGCGCCCCATTGGGATCCGTATGCCCGGGGGACCCTGGTGGGCATCACCCGGGGCACGAAGGCGGCGCATATCGCCCGTGCAGCCCTGGAGAGCATCGCCTACCAGTCGCTGGACCTGCTTTGTTGCATGACGGCCGATACCCGGATCGACATCGAGGAACTCCGCGTTGACGGCGGCGCAACGGCCAATGACACCCTGATGCAGTTCCAGGCGGATATCCTGGGCGTTTCCGTCGCGCGACCTCCCGTCCTGGAGACCACAGCGCTGGGCGCCGCCTATCTGGCCGGCCTGGCCGTCGGCTGCTGGAAGGACGTCGATGAGATCAACCGCCGTACGGCCGTCGCGAAGAGGTTCATGCCGAGGATGGACAGAGAAAAAGTCGAACAGTTGACCCGCGGATGGAAGCGTGCGGTGGAACGTTCCCGGAACTGGGTCGAAACCTGAACAGGCTGTTGAAAAACGCCCGTCTGCTGCGTTTCCCTCATCCTTCGCCGTTCAACGTACCAGACAGTACGCCTCACGGCTCAGGGTTTCGGGGGCCTTGCATCCAGGCGTTTTTGAACAGCCTGGATCAGCGCCTTTCCCCGTAGGCGGCTGAGGGCATCAGTTCAGAATGGCGCGGCTGCGCGGCTTACCGCGGGAAAGACGGGAAAGAATGGAGGAAAGACCATGAAACATGAGGATGGGTTTTTCAAGGGTGTCCGGGATCATCGGATCTATTATCAGCAATGGCTTCCGGATGGCGAAGCGAAGGCAGTGCTCCTCGTCGTTCACGGCCTCGCGGAACACGGCGGGCGATACATGAATCTCGTTCATCATTTCCTTCCGCTGGGCTACGCCGTATATGCAATCGATCACCTCGGACACGGCCGGTCCGAAAGCACGCGGGTGTATGTGGAACGTTTCACCGACTATACGGATACGCTCGTGGCATTCCGGGAGATGATCCGCGACCGGCAGAAGGACAAGCCGGTTTTTCTGGTCGGCCACAGCATGGGAGGCCTGATCGGCGCCTTGTATCTGCTCGACCACCAAAGGGAACTGGCCGGTGCGATCCTTTCCGGTCCGGCCGTCAAGATCCCCGACACCGTCCCGGCGGTCACCATTTTCTTGGGAAAGGTTCTTTCAGTCCTTGCGCCGAGACTCGGTTTGATCGCACCGCCGGAGGCATCGGGCGTGAGCCGAGATCCCGCGGTGGTCCGGGCCTATGAAACCGATCCCCTGGTCTACCGGGGAAAGATGACGCCGCGCCTGGGTTCGGAAATACTCAAGACCATGCGGCGCATCGGCGCCGAGGCGTCCCAGATCACCCTGCCGCTCCTGATCCTGCAGGGCAGTGCAGACCGCCTGGTCGATCCGTCCGGCGCACAGATGCTCCACGATCGGGTAACCTCCTCCGATAAGCGGATCATCCTCTACGAGGGCCTTTATCATGAGGTGTTCAACGAACCGGAACACGATCGGGTCCTCAAAGACGTTGAAACATGGCTGGAGGCCCATCTCGTGCGAGATCCGTCGCTTCAGCCGGAGAAACCGGCGCCGGAACGTTCCTGACGTCAGATTACAAAGAGACTCTTCGTGGAGAAGTTGGGATCGCTCGTCACGTTGACCCCCAGCCGCCGCAGACCCGCCTCGTCACCCGGCGTGGGGATGTGGGTCATGTGGACTTCGCAGCCCCGGAGGTCCTTCAGTTTTTCCATGGCAAACTGCGCAGCCGGGTTTGTCGCGGCGCTGATGGAAAGGGCAATCAGCGCCTCCTCGACGTCAAGACTGAGCGTCTTTTCATTGAGGATCTCCGTCTTCAGGGCGGAAATGGAATCGGTGATGCTGGGAGGGAGGAGCTTGATCTTCTCCGGAATCTCTGCCAGCGTCTTGACGGCATGGAGCACCAGACTCGACGCCGCATGGAAAAGCGGGGAGTTGTTTCCGGTGATGATCCGTCCGTCCGGAAATTCGATCGCCGCCCCGCAGAAAATCCCCTCGTTGCCTTTCTCCCTCGCCTGCGCCTCCCGGGCGGCCTGACGCGCCGGCTCGACCACCTTCCGGTGCTCCGGCTTGAGATTGAAATCCCGCAGAAAGAGTTCGACCCGCTGAACGGTTTCGGCGTCGGCAAAACCCATCACATATTCGCAGCGGTAACGGAAATAACGGCGGATCATCTCCTCCTCCGCCGCCCTTTTCACCTGGTCATCGTCGACAATTGCATAACCGGCCCGGTTCACCCCCATGTCCGTCGGGGAGAGGTAGGGCGATTTCATCCCCGTAATTTTCTCGAGAATCCTCTTGAGGACCGGAAATACCTCGACATCCCGGTTGTAGTTGACGGCGGCCTTTCCATAGGCTTCCAGGTGGAATGGATCGATGAGGTTAAAATCGCGGATGTCCGCGGTCGCTGCCTCATAGGCCACGTTGACCGGATGCTTGAGGGGGATGTTGGCGATCGGAAAGGTCTCGAACTTCGCGTAGCCGGAGCTTCCGCCAAAGCGGTAGTCGTGGTAGAGCTGGGAGAGGCAGGTCGCAAGCTTCCCACTCCCCGGACCCGGACCCGTTACGATCACGAGCGGTTTTTCCGTGGGGATATATTCGTTCGCCCCGTA
>JAPLJW010000227.1 GCA_026388365.1 Deltaproteobacteria bacterium
CCGCGATGTCACGCCGGACGCCACCCGGGAGGTGATCGATCGGGAGATCCCGGGAATGGCGGAAGCCATGCGCCGTCAGAGTGCGGCTGTCACGCCCCATGCTATGATCTCCCGTGCCTTGGCGGGCATCCGGGGACGCACCCTGATCATCAACCTCCCCGGCAGTCCGAAGGGGGCAAGAGAAAATCTCAGCGTCCTGCTCCCCGCCCTCACGCACGCCATTGAAAAGATCAAAGGGGATGAGTCGGAATGCGCATCCTGATGAGCTCCTCGACATTTCTCGCATGCGTCCCCGGCCAGTAGATCCTCCCGCAGATCGGGCATTTTCTGAAACAGGTGCTGTTTTGATACACGTAGGCAGGGACCGATCCTTCCACTTCTTCCCTTGTTATTGCTTCCAGTATCGCATTACAGCGCAGACAGAGGGTCATCCGGTTCTTTGGATCCGGCTTCAGGGTCAGGGCCTCCAGGATCTCGCCGATCTGTCCTTCAACCCGATCGGCCCTCACCACGATGAAACAACCGGCGCCGCCGCCAAGATTTTTTTTCCGCGTCAGGGCAATCCTCCCCTCCCGCCCCGCCTTCCGAAGAAAGCTTTGATCCGAGTCCCCCGGATACCAAAGGGTGTCATAGCCGAGGATTCGAAGCCATTTTGCCAGCTTTCCCAGATTGCAATCGCACAAAAACCGGACATCCATGCTACCCTCCGGGTAGATAGCGGTTCAGTGTAAAACGTCCGTTTTCGAAGAGGAGGTAGTTTCGGTGGGTGATCCAGTCTCCCAGGGTTACAAAAATTCTCCGCCGCCCCCCGATCTGTTCTTCCCGGAAGGACGGTATATGACAATGGCCGAGGATGACGGCATCCAGGCCCTGACGATACTTTTCGACTGCGAAACGATGCATCACCTCGACCAGTCTCTCCTGCGCGCCCCGGGACATCCCCTGGCTTATCTCCGAGCCGAACCGCGCGATCCGCCAGAGAAACCGAAGGGGAAGCCGCCGCTGCAGCCTGTAGGAAAAGGGGCTCCGCAGAAATCGCCGCAACGCCAGATACCGCCGGTTTTCCCGGTCCACCGTATCGCCGTGGGAAACGAGGGTCCTCAAGCCGTCCAGATCGAATTCTGCTTCCCCTGGATAGACTTCAATCCCGAGCTTCCTTGAAAAATAGTCGGTGAGGAAGAAGTCGTGATTCCCCTCGCAGAGGCTGACCCGGATCCCGTATTGCCTCAATTGAACGAGCCTTTCGACCACCGGCCGGAATTCGGGATAAATCAGACCTCTTCTTTCGAACCAGAAATCAAAGAAATCGCCCGCGATGACGAGAAGATCGGTCATGATAGCCTTCGAGTCACCCGAGTCGTCGGACTCCATGCCTCTTCCCCGGAGACGGTCGAGAAAATAGATGCATTCTTCAAATCCGGGGTCGTTGAGGCTTTTCAGGTGGACGTCGGAAAGAAAGATGGCTTTCATGACGGGTTCCCCTGTTGAAGGTTCTGCAAATCATGATGATTCCCTACCGAATAAATGCCTTCTTCCATGAATGGGCGTCTATCAGATTTATCCGTTTCGTTCAAGAAAAGAAACGGACGGCTGGAACCTACCCCGTTTCCTTCCGAATATTCGTTGACAACAGATCTGCGCATCCGTTAAAAGGGCGCTGAAAAGGAAATAGTTTTGATCCGCGAAACCCCAAAACCGGAGGGAAATTACTTGACGGGAACATGGGTCAATACGGGCGCCATCCTCGCCGGCAGCCTGATCGGCATGACCGCCGGGAAACATCTCCCCGAAAGGCTCAAGACCATCGTCATGCAGGGGCTCGGGCTGTCGGTCATCCTGGTCGGCCTGCGGATGGCTCTGTCGGTTCAGGATTCCATGACGGCGATCGGCTGTCTCCTGCTGGGCGCTCTGACCGGCGAACTCCTCCGGATCGAACAGGGAATCGAGCGGGTCGGCGGATGGCTGAAGAGACGCTCCGGATCCGGCTCTGCGACCTTCGTTCAAGGATTCGTCACCGCCTCGATCCTCTATCTGACGGGGGCCATGGTCATCGTCGGCTCGATCCAGGATGGTACGGTCGGGGACGCGAGCACCCTCTACGTCAAATCCCTTCTCGACGGGGTGGCCTCCGTCGCACTCTCATCGACCCTCGGCGTCGGCGTGGCCTTCTCGGCCATTTCCGTCCTGATCGTTCAGGGCGCCATCACCCTGCTCGCCTCGCAGCTTGATTTCCTTCAGGAACCGGTCGTTCTGAACGCCGTGACCGCGACCGGCGGTTTGATGATCCTGGGCATCGGCATCAACCTCATGGAAATGGCCCGGATCCGAATCGGAAATTTTCTCCCGGCCCTGTTCTACGCGATCGTTTGGGCCGTGTTCTTTGCCGGATAACTTTCCCATTTTCCATAAAACTGCAGCATGAAAGGAGATGAGCATCATGGGCGAATATCCTTTTTTTGAGGTCGAAAAGATTCCGGAAGCAAAGACGGCCCTCCTCCATTTCAACCGTCCTGAAAAACTTAATGCGATGAACCGGTCCTTCTGGCAGGATCTGCCCCGGGTGATCGACGAACTGGAGGCGGATCCGGAGGTGCGCGTCGTCATCATCGCCGGTCGGGGTAAATCCTTCAGCGTCGGCATCGATGTCTTCGAGTTTTTCATGAACCACCAGAACACCCTGACCGGGGCGACCGCCGAAGCGCGGGAGGAACTTTACCGGCTCATCCTCCGGATGCAGGAGGGCTTCGACCGGATGACCGCCGGAAACAACATTTACATCGCCGCCATCCACCGGCACTGCATCGGCGCCGGCCTCGACATCAGCGCCGCCTGCGACCTGCGCCTCGCCGCACGCGATGCCCTCTTCTCCCTCCGGGAAACGCGGATCGCCATCGTGGCCGACATGGGCAGTCTCAACCGCCTCCCCCGGATCATCGGTCAGGGAAATGCCCGGATGATGGCCTTCACCGGTCGGGATTTCACGGCGGAGGAAGCCCTGCGGATGGGTCTCATCAATGAAGTCTACGATACTCGGGAGACGCTCATGGCCGGGGCCATTGCGCTCGCGGCGGAGATCGCGGAAAATGCCGCCCCTGCCGTCCGGGGGGCGAAGCGGATCCTCACCTACATGGAAGACCACGGCGTGGACGACGGCCTCAAGTATGTCGCCGCCTGGAATTCCGCCTTCCTGAACACGCGCGAAATCCAGGAGGCCCTCCAGCGGGCGATGGAGAAAAAGGCGAAGAAGGGCTGATGGCGGAGTCGACGTTCACCGATCTGCTTGAGAGATTTGAATCGCTCTTGTGCGGATGTACCATAGGCCATTTTCTTTCCAGCGAGCCGATTGCAAAAGCCCTTCTGCGTTATTTCGGCGAAAGCAGGAATCCGATAGGGCTTTTCAGTGCGTTCTGGACCCCGCCCGGCGCCTGCCCCGGACAGCCCCGTACCTGATACGGGGTCCAGGGTTCGCCGGGGTAACGGAATAAACCGGTTTTGCAATTGGCGCCAGCGTCAGGAATAAGATACTCTCAGTACGCCAAATTTATCGCTCCCCGAAGAAGAACCGGTGAAAACGTACGGCACTGTATTGCTCCAGGAGGCGTATTTGTCCCGCACGCGGTTAAAGGCCTTTTCCGCGTTCGCCGTATTCCACCCAAGGACGGCTACCGTCCCGCCGGCGCCGCCGCCGGTGATCTTGGCGCCCAGGAGATCGTTGGCTTTCTCTTCCCGCACCAGTTCAACGAGTTTATCTGTCGCCTCGGACCCCAATCCGCACTCGCTGTACCCGAGGTGGGCAAGATACATGAGTTCACCGAGAAGAAAACCCGTGGTGCCGTCGATCATCGTCGCGGGTTTGGAAAGCAGGCTGAAAAAATGATGCACGCGCCAGTTCTCTTCCACGGCATAGCGGGTTGCGGCGCGCACCCGATATATCACTTCGGGGCGGACGGAAGTGAAAGGATCAAGATGATGGGGATAAATCCCGGTGAAATCCTCTCCGGAGATATTTTCCGGAAGGCGTTTTTCATAGTCCATGCGGAACTGGGAAGGCGATATATTGGCCAGATAACCATTCCATTTAGGCTCCACCCAGCGGGGCACGGCTCCGCTCTCGTCCAGCCTGGGTTCAAGCTTTTCCCAATCACAAAGGAAACGATAGCCCATGAAGGTTGCTGCACGAGCAGATTCATACTCAATACCTGCAACCGAATGACGTACACCGGAGTCTATACCCCAAAGGCGCAGATTCTCGGTCAGCTTAACAAGCGGTTGGGGTTGGCAGGGCTGACAGAGCATGGGTACAAAATAGCCCTCGTCTCCCATCACGACGGTTAGTTGGTCCATGATGCCACAGGCGGATTGCGTCAGGGAGATCTCTACCCATTGTGTCCAGGAAGCCAATTCTACGCCTTCCACCTGAATACCGTACATCTCCGCGATGGCCTTCATCGGGGCTACTTCAAGAGCGGCGGAAGAGCTGACTCCCTTGCCCAGCGGCACATCGGATTCAAGGTAGAGAGAAAAGCCGTGTTTGACCTTCCCCGGGTATTGTTTGATCAGAAAATACAAATTGCCGAGGACATAGGCGCACCAAGAACGTTTGGGGTCCGCATTGATCCAGTTGCGCACTTCTTCCAGTGGTTTGACACTGCCGCTCTCCATCAGGTCGGCAAGGGAGAAATCAATTCGTTCGCTCCAACCCAGAGACTTTACCGCCGGATTGAAAAAACACACCGTTTGATCCGGGCGAGGTTGGACGGCAACCAGGGTGGCTTCCCGGATGGTCGTTTCGAATACCAGACCGCCGGTGTAGTCGTCATTGCCTCCCATCAAATCCAATCGCCCGGGGGTTCGGTTGATCAGGATGTCGGCGCCTTTCCGGAAATATCCCTCACCCACCCGTTTCTCAACGCCCTGCATAAATTTGGCGAGATCGGGATATTGACCCGCTATACTTTTGAGTGCTTCCTTCATGTTTGAAACCTCCTCTTTATTCAGCGAAATACAGCAAAAGGCGTTCAAGATAAGTACACAAAAACATAAGGCGCGGAATTCTAACATCCATAAAACAAAACGTCAAACGAAATGAAACGAAATAATAATGGTTGACATTCGGAATACACGGCGTAAAGTAAGAAAAAAAGCGAGAACCCTGTCATGCCGCTTTCAAAAAGAAAAACCGGTTATAATTCTGATTGGATGCGCTTAGTCCCGTTCCTGCTTTTTTGCCTGGTATTTGAGATTGTACCGATTTTATTTCTGATACGCGGAAGTGTCATTGATAAAACCACAAGCCAACTCACCATCCAACATTATCTTGATTTAAATCATCCCTTATATCTTAATTCATTTTTGAACAGTATCGAGATTTCGGGTTTAACGGCCATTGTTGGTGTCATATTCGGCACATTCATTGGTTATGCCATTTACCGCTGGCCCGCCAAGCGTGTCCAGGAGATTTTGATTACCCTCTCGGATGTGACCACGAACTTTGCGGGAGCTCCTTTGGCATTTGCCTTTGTCGTTATTTTGGGGATGAATGGTGTAATCACTCAATTCTTTCTCGAATATTTTCAGTATGAACTTTATCCTACATTCAGCATTTACTCTTTCTCCGGATTGACATTGGCTTATATTTATTTTCAATTGCCTCTCATGGTTCTGCTCATCCTTCCCGCTTTTGCGGGGATAAAGAAAGAGTGGCAGGAATCCGCTCAAAGTCTGGGCGCCAATACCTTCCAGTTTTGGCGGCATATCGGTGTGCCGGTGCTGATGCCGTCACTGATTGCCGGAGTAACCCTCCTTTTCGCAAACGCCTTTGGCGCTTATGCCACCGCTTATACGCTGGTCCAGGCCAAGCTTTCTCTGGTAACGCTTCAAATCGGATATATGATCGCCGGTGAGGTCCGCAAAGATCCGGCGATTGGCATGGCCATGGCGGTTGTGTCTTTGATCATCATGGGTTTGAGCATCGGAATTTATCAGGCAGCGACTATCCGCGCGCGCCGCTGGTCGAAATCGTAAACCCGATTGTTGGGGAATAGGGCAACCAGACGCTCATGAAGACTTTGCAAAAACCGTCACGGGAAACGAATACGAAGATTCGACCGGCCGGCTGGCAAATACTCGCCGTCGCCCTGTTCCTTTTCTACATGCTCCTGCCCATTGTATCCACCTATGTTTTTTCGGTAGCCACTCGCTGGGATCGTACAATCCTGCCGGAAGGATATACCTTCGAATTTTACATCAGGGCATTTCAAACCTCTTACTTTATCATTACGTTGCGGAACTCGCTCGTCTTGTCCGTTGCGACCATCCTGGTCAGCCTCATTGTCATCGTCCCCACGGTTTACTGGGTTCATACCCGATTAACCGGCTTCAAGCCTTTGCTCGACGTGTTGATGATTCTTCCGTTTGGAATTCCAACCGTCGTGCTGGCGTTGGCCCTGGTTCAGGTGTACAATTTCCCCCCCATGGCCCGGTCGCCGATATTGCTCATCGGCGCCGTCGTCGTCTATTCCATGCCGTTCATGTACCGGCCTGTTTCCAATGCCATGCAGGCTATCGATGCACTCACGTTAACGGAAGCGGGGCAGAGTCTGGGAGGCAATGTTTTTCAAGTTCTATCCAAGATTATCATCCCCAATATTCTGCCGGGAATCTTAAGCGGCAGTCTGCTGGTTTTTTCGACTGTATTTGCAGAATACACGCTGACCTCCTTGATTGTCGGCGCCAAATTTAAAACGTTCCCGCTGCTGCTTGTGGAATATACCCGCATCAATGGGAATATTGCGGCAGCCTTTTCAGTGGTTTCCTTTACCATCGCCTGGCTGGTGTCCATTCTGATCCTTTGGGTGGGAAGCAAGGGGCAGCATGCAACGGCTGAAACAATACAAGCTCGATAAACAAGGATAACGGCATGGCATATTTGGATTTAAGAAACGTATACAAATCCTACTCCGGCGTTGATGTGGTCCATGATTTCAATCTGGAGATCGATAAGGGATCTCTCGTCTCTTTCTTGGGACCTTCCGGCTGCGGTAAAACCACCACGTTACGGATGATTGCCGGGTTCACAAAGCTGGATGAAGGTACAATCCAACTCGATGGGGACGACATCACGAACGTTTCGCCAAACCGCCGCGATATCGGAATGGTTTTCCAGGCCTATGCGCTATTTCCCAATATGACGGTGCGGGGGAATATTGGTTTTGGTCTTCTGATGAAGAAGATGCCGAAAAAGGAGATCGAAAAAAGGGTTGATCAAGTGCTCGAAATGGTACGCCTGCAAGATGCGGCTGAGCGTTTTCCCCACCAGCTTTCAGGAGGGCAGCAGCAGCGAATCGCCCTGGCGCGCGCGCTGGCCGTCCAACCGCGTGTTCTCCTTCTTGATGAGCCTTTATCCGCGTTGGATGCTGAAGTGCGCGTCGTGCTGCGGGGAGAAATACGCCGTATTCAATCTGAATTGGCAATCACCACCGTTTATGTTACCCACGATCAGGAAGAGGCACTGTCCATCTCGGATAAAGTCGTGGTAATGAACAGAGGTGTTATCGAGCAGATCGGCACACCGGAAGAAATCTATCGCGCCCCGCAGACTCACTTCGTTGCCACGTTCATTGGTACGGCCAATCAATTTTTCGGGAAAGTATCCGGTAGGGATATGGTCATTTGTGATCATTTCACCCTGCTTGCGGATGACTTGAAAGAGTTCACTGATGGGGAGCGTGTGGTGGCCTTGGTCCGCCCCGAAACCATTCATGTGGAACCGGATCAACCTCAACACAATGGATGGAACATCATTCCCGGCGAGGTTGAAACGATAACGTTCCATGGCGCGGTGACCCGGCTGGGGGTCAGTTTACATGGGCAACGGGTTGTGGCGGATATCACGATTGCCCATACGAACCCGATTTCCTTGAACCAGAAAATCTGGCTCATGTTTCCGCCGGAGGCCTGTCAGGTGATGGCTGTTCACGAACGATAACAACCGTACCCAAATGCATCTTTGGTTGCCTTATCGATTGAGAAAGGAGGTGTGTCGCCCAATCAATGCAAAAGTGTTTTACGGATCTCATTGGCGCAGTCAAACGATTCAATCGTAGATCTAAAATTTCAAGGAGGAGGAGAATTATGATGTCTATAAAAAATGCTTCATTCGCCGGATTATTGATGGCATTCGTTATGGCGGTATTGCCGTTGACTTTCGTTGCTGCTGCACCTGCTGCCGAAGCCCTGCCTCAGTTGATTCAAGCAGCGAAAAACGAAGGCACGATTGTTTCCTACGGTCTGCCGAACAGTTGGGTAAACTATGGCGGGCTTCTCCAGGGGTTCACCAAGGAATACGGCATCACCCACAAGGATACCGACATGGACAGCGGCACGATCATTTCCACCCTGATCGCTGAAGCCGCGTCTCCCGTCGCGGATACAACCGACCTGGGACTTGCGTTCGCCAAGCTGGTGGAAGACAAGAACCTTTCAAAACCCTACATGAATTCCTATTGGGCTGAGCTCCCCGGCTATGCCAAGGACCCAAAAGGTCGCTGGTCTGCGGCATTCTATGGCGTGATGGCCTTCCTGGTCAATGCGGATAAAGTCAAGAATGTGCCGAAAACCTGGGATGATCTCCTGAAACCCGAGTACAAAGGCACGATGTGCATGAAAGATCCACGTTCATCCGCTACGGCTCAGATGATCGTTCTCGGTTCAGCTTTTGCCCATGGCGGCAGTGAAACCAATGTCCAGCCCGGTTTGGATTTCTTCAAGAAGATGATCGACCGCGGTATTCTTAACGGGGTCTCGCCCTCATCCGCCAACATCCAGAAAGGGGAGTGTCCGATTACGGTTCAGTGGGACTTCGAAGCATTGCGCAACAAAGATCAAAATCCGAAGATGAACCTGCAAGTGCTTATCCCCTCGGATGGCACCGTGGCCGGGTTGTATATTCAATTCGTCACGGCCGGCGCTCCTCACCCCAATGCGGCCAAACTTCTGATGGAATATGAATACTCCGATAAAGGCCAGTTGGCGTATGCCCAGGGTTTTGTGCACCCCATTCGTACCAGTGTAAAACTGCCCGCGGATTTGTTGGCGAAATTCCCCCCGGCAGCGGCCTATAAGTCCGTTAACTTCCCCAAGGACTATGTGGGGCTCGATAAAGCCGGGAGTGCGATTGCAGACGGTTGGACGTTGATTTCAAAATAACCCCAAAGAAAGGCATTTTCCGGGATGGAGCCTGTCTTCCGGTTCCATCCCGGAAACATGACCGGCTTATGGAATTCTGAGACGTTTAATTGTTGTATGTGCCGCACTGTTTTCAATTCATATAAAGGAGTATGTTATGCCGGTAACAGGTGAATCGATCCGATTGTCAAGATTATTTTCCGAAGGCAAGAATGCCGTCGTCGTAGCGGTGGATCACGGTCTTTATTTTGGTCCATTGCAGGGAATGATCGACCTGCCTTCGGCCATCCATAAGGTCGCCGGCGCGGATGCCGTCTTGATGGCTCCCGGAATGCCCGCCCATTGCCAGCAGATCTTTTCGAAGCGCGGCGCGCCTGCCTGCATCGTTCGGCTGAACTGGGGTTCCAACTATGCGGCCATGTGGCACTACAAACACTCGCATAGCGTCCCCATGGTTTCCGTGGCGGACGCCGTGGCCCAGGGTGCTGAACTGGTCATCGGCAGTCTCAGCCTGAAGAATCCCGATGAAGCGGAAGATGCCCAGAATGTGAAAGTTTTTTCCGATTGTGTCGCACAGAAGCGCTTACTCGGCATTCCTCTGATCGGTGAGGTCTATCCCACCGGCGGGGACGATCACCAGCCTGAAGATCTGCAAGACGAGATTTTCATTGGTTGCCGAATTATTGCCGAACTGGGCGCCGACCTGGTCAAAACTTTTTATACGGGCAAGCGATTCAAGGAAATCGTGGCGGCCACACCGGTGCCGGTGCTGGCACTGGGTGCGAAAAAACTCGCCAAGGAAAGCGATGCGCTCAAACTGGCGGCTGTTGCGGTCGAAGCCGGGGCGCGTGGCATCGTCTTTGGGCGGAATGTAATCCAATCCAAGAATCCTGATCGCCTGCTGGACGCATTGAAGGAAGTGGTCAAGGAATTCCGGGCGCCGGACAAAGTCGCCGGAAAGTATAAACTGGACTGAGATGGAACTGCTCCTCGCCATAGATGCCGGAACGACCTCGGTCAAGGCCGGATTGTTCGCGCCGGATGGTCGCTGTCTGGGGGTTGGACGGCAGGAATATCAGCTCGAGACGCCTGCCGCCGACCGCGTCCAGATTGACCCCGAGGTTTACTGGCAGGCTTGCCTGAAAACCGTTCGGGAAGCGATCCGACAGTCCGGCGTGACACATGCACAGGTGAAGGCCCTGGCGGTATCCAGCCAGGGCGAAACCACGATCACGCTGGATGCGAAGGGCAAGGTGATCTATCCGGCGCTGGTCTGGCTGGATAACCGCGCATCCGATCAGGCTGCCATCCTTGCGGAGAAATTCGGCAAAGATGTTTATTCCCGGACAGGGATCCCCGAAATTGTACCCACCTGGTCAGCCTGCAAAATACTGTGGATACGCCAGAACGAACCGGAAA
Source organism: Deltaproteobacteria bacterium (assembly GCA_026388365.1). The sequence continues at coordinate 10,606 of JAPLJW010000227.1, forward strand.
TCTTTTCCCGGGCGCACAAATTTCTGCTCGTTCAGGATTACCTGATTTACCGATTGACGGGCAGGATCGTCACCGATGGCTCCGTCTCCTGCACCACCTTGAATTACGACCTTGTCAAAAAAACCTGGTGGACGGATATCCAGGATGCCATCGGTATCAGAACGGATCAACTGCCTGAGATTGTCCGGCCGGGCACCAATGTGGGAACGCTTTCCCCGGAGGCGGCAGGACAGTTGGGTTTATCAACAAAGGCCTGCGTTGTCACCGGCGGCATGGATCAGGCCGTTGGCGCCATAGGCGCGGGAAATTTCAAGACCGGAATGGTTTCCGAGTCGACCGGCGCCGCGCTCGCCATTCAGGCAACCATCACCGACCCGATGATTGACCAATCCAAGGTGGTTCCCGTCTATGAACACAGCGTACCCGATCAGTATCTGTTTGTCCCCGTTTGTCCAACAGCAGGCATGGCTTTCAAATGGTTCCGTGATTCTTTCTTTCAAGACGAGATGAAGAAGGCTGATGACGAAACAATGGACGCTTATGACCGATTGACCCAACTCGCGCAACCGGTTCCGGCCGGTTCAGACGGATTGATCATGTTGCCTCATCTCATGGGTGCTTTCAGCCCTGAACCGAATCTCTCGGCGCGCGGTTCCTTTACCGGTTTCACCCTGCATCACACACGCGGACATTTTGTGCGCGCCCTGCTGGAAGGTGTGGCATTCCTTTTAAAGCGCAACCTTGACTATATCGAGCGCACAGGAATGGTGATCCCTGAAATTCGTTCCACCGGCGGCGGTGCGCGCAGCCGTTTATGGAATCAGATCAAAGCCAATGTATGCAATCGGCCGATTGTGACGCTCGCAAACGAGGAAACGGCTTTGTTGGGCGATGCCATTCTGGCAGGGGTTGCAAGCGGCGTATTTCAGTCCATCGAAGAGGGTTGCTATTCGATGGTGGTTGTAAGAGAAAGCATTCAGCCCGATGGCGACGCTCTTGCCTATAAAGAACCCTATCGCCTGTATTGCGAGTTGGATCAGCGGCTCTCCGATTATTTTAAGCACTCTTATTCCAAAAATACTTAGCGGTGTTTCTGTACATAAACCTCATGAATCGAAAGGAAGATTACAATGGCTATGAAACCTAAAGTGGGAGTTCTGGTAATGGCATTGCTTGAAGATGATTACAACAAAACGGCGCACGTCAGGCCTATGGCGCAGCAAGTGGCCGAAAAGATCGGCGGCATCGTCGGGAAATATGCCGAGACGGTTTGTCCCCCATTGGTAGAGGAAGAATACCAGGCGGAAGCGGCGGCAAGGATGTTCAACGCGGCCGGTGTTGACCTGATTGTTGCCGTCGAGGTGGCCTACACCAAAGGGCTGGTACCGACCCGTTGCTTTCTGGATACCACGGCGCCGGTACTGGTCTGGAATACCCAGCAAATCGAGTTTCTGCCTGAGGATGCCGATTTCGATCTGATCATGCTCAACTCGGGGATGGCGGGTGTGCCGGAGATGACTTCTGCGCTCTTGCGCATGAGGCGACCGTTCTGGATGGTCACTTCGATGATGGACGATCCGGGTGGTCAAAAAAAGCTTGCAGAATACATTGCCGCGGCCGGTGTCATGCGACGATTGAAGACGGCGCGCATCGCGGTATTCGGCCATGCCTTTGAAGGCATGACGGACCTGATGATCGATCAGCTCAGCCTGCGACAGTCTGTGGGTCCGGTATGCTGGCCGGTAGAACCGGAGAAGGTCTCGGTCGCAATGGGCGAAATTTCAGAGGCCGATCTCAAGGCACTGGTCAAGTACGAAACCGGGCGTTATAAAATTGAAATGGATGCCGCACAATTTGACCATTCCTGCCGGTTGGCATTGGCCCTGGAAAAAGTGATCCATGACGGCAAGTTCGACGCGGCGGCCTCGTTCGATCAGGTCTGGCTGACCGACTCTCGCGTCGGAATTATTCCCGCCTATGCCACCGGACGTTTATGTGAGATCGGTCTCCCCTGCTCTACCGAAGCGGACATCACCACGGTAACCTCCATGCTGATGCTCCAGGAACTGAGCGGCAAAGCCACCTTCCTCGAAAATTATGTCATTGATTACAAACAGGATGCGATGATCCTTTCGCACGATGGACACGGCAATCCCGCTTTGGCGGCCAAACCGGCGGATGTCACGATCAAGCACAGTATCTACTATCAGGGCGTGAATGGTTTCGGCGCCAGTTTCGAGTACGCCTATGCCCCCGGACCGGTAACCAATCTGGCACTGGTTAATGTGGGAGGACGCTGGCGCCTGAACGTTGCCGAAGGTGAATCCATGGCCATCAAGCCGCGCCCGGTAGCTGCACCGCAAATGCTGTTTAAACCGAAGAACCTTCATATTCAGGAGTGGTGTGATGCCTGGTGCAAAGCCGGTTCGCCCCACCATATGGCGCTGGCATACGGGCACCTGTCGGGGCAGATTAAAACTTATGCCGAAATGCAAGGTTTGGAAGTCGTCGAAATCTGAACGATTACACCAAGGGACCTCCAAGGCGCATGACATATCGTTTGAAATAGGCAAAATGAGAACCTGCTGGTTGAGATGAAAAATATGGAAGATCTAAGCGCTGCTGAACGAAGATCACAGATCGCACAAAAAGTATTGGAAAACGGAGAAGTGTTCGTTGCCGAATTGGTCAAGCAGTTTCAGGTCACCGAAACATCCATCCGTCACGACTTGACCTTACTGGAAGTCAGCGGTCGCCTGAAGCGCGTCCATGGCGGAGCGATTCCCATTCCCGGCAGTACGCGCACAGATTCTTTTTCTGAAAAGAAGGAACTGCATATCAAAGCCAAGGAACGCATCGGCAAAGTGGCCGCCGGCTTGATTAAGCCAAAGGATATTCTGCTGCTGGATTCCGGCACCACCACCTTGCAGGTCATCCGGCATGTCCCTTCTGCGTTGCGCAGCAGCAATCTGATCTCGCTGGTGACCAACTCCCAACCCATTGCCCAGGAAGTGCTGACCTGGCCTTCGCCAAATTTAACCATTCTGGGCGGACTCTATTTGCCCGATTATCAGGCCACCGTTGGGCCGCAGACGTTGGCTCAACTGCAAGAGTTAATGGCGGACAAGGTTTTTCTGGGGACTGACGGCTTGACCCTTGGCAGTGGTGCGACCACGGCCAATATCTTTATGGCGGAAGTGGACCGGATGATGGTTGAGCGCTCCCGCCAGGTCATCCTGGTGGCCGACAGCAGCAAAATCGGTCGGGTAGGTTTTATCCCGGTCCAGCCGGTCAGTGCATTCCACATACTGATCACCGATACGAATGCGCCGCCGGATATTGTTCAATCCATTCGCGATATGGGCGTGGAAGTCATCCTGACGTAACAACATCCTATCGTGGATAAGGAGAACCCATCATGTACAGGGGATTAAAGATAACCCCACCTTTTTTTGAAATAGGCCCGAAGGCTTATCTATATGGCAAGAACGTTCTTGAACTTGCCCGACACGCCGACAAAGTCGGTAAAAGGTATGATGTTCAAATTATTATTACACCTCAATATGTCGATATTCCAATACTTGCACGAGTGATGGAGAATGTTCTCGTATTTGCGCAGCACATGGATTCGCTGGAGGTGGGAAGAGGGGTCGGTTCTGTTTTGCCTGAGGCGCTTAAAGCGGCAGGCGCTGTCGGGGTTTTGTTGAATCACGCCGAGAAAAAACTATTGAAGGATGAATTGGAACGCACCATAAAGCGGGCCGATAAAATTGGGCTTGCAACCATGGTGTGTGCCGACACCCTGCAGGATGCAGCTATAATTGCGTATATGGAACCCAATATCATCATCGCCGAGTCTCCTGAATTGATCGGTGTCGGCAGGAGAGGCGAGAATGACCAGTTGGCCATTCACAGAATCAATGAGGCGGTCTGGAAAATTAATCCCGATATCCGTGTACTTCATGGCGCGGGGATCCGTTGCGGTCAGGATGTTTATGATGTTATCGCAAACGGGGCTCAAGGCACCGGCTCTACCAGCGGAATTGTCCTGTCAAACGATCCGTTCGGGATGGTCGAAGAAATGACAAGGTCCGTGCGCGAGGCATGGAATATAACCCATTAAATCTGGAGGTCCAACGATGTCGGTTTATCATGAGACATTCAAGATCCAATCGGACAGAAGGCCGACCTTCCATGATGTGACGGAGCAAGTGCAGGAAGCCTTAAGAAAGTCCGCCATTCAGAATGGAATCCTGGTTGTGTTTTCACAACACACGACATGCAGCGTATTGATTCAGGAAGCATCTGACGATACCAACTATTGGGGCACTGAGCTGTTGATGCAAGACTTGGTGAACGTACTTGAGAACATCATTCCCACCTGCCGAACAGAGGGGCAGTATCTGCATCCCGGTCCCAAACATATCGAGGCTGCCGCAGGGAGGGGCGAGCTTCCATCATGGTCACTCAATACGGACGCGCATCTCCGATCCCTTCTCATGGGACGATCCCAATCCATTCCCGTTATCGACGGTCAAATGGCGTGTGGGGAGTTTGGGCATATCTATTTTGCCGATTTCGATCAGGTTCGCGCTCGGGAAAGAATCGTCAGAGTTCAGATTGTAGGAGAGTAACCGCAGGTCAATAACTGCAAGGCGCGTCGGCGGTCGCAGGGAAAGATTGACTACGTCCTCTGCGGGCCAAGGTGAACGTCGACACCCAGCCCGTCGCCCTGGCCCTCATCGAGGCCAAGAAGGAAAGCCTCCCGCCCGGTCACGGCCTTGATCAAGCCAAAAGCTATGCCGAATGCCGACGGCACAACGTCCAATTCATCTTCACGTCCGACGGCCAACGCATCGCGGAGGTGTTGCGGGTGCAGATGGCTTCAGTCGAAGAAGGCCCGCGCGCCACTGCAAGAAGCACTGGAAACCATCAATGCCCTGCCTGCGGCCCTGTTGCGTCGGGCGTTCAGTGGGGAGTTGTGAAATGACAAAAAGAGAAAAGGAACACAGGGGAGAGACCCAGACCATCGACGGCGGCAGGGGTGAGATCGTCATTTACCAAACCGGGGATGAAGGAGGCCGCCTTGAGGTGCGTTTGGAACAGGATTCCCTTTGGCTAAGCCTCAACCAGATCGCCGCTGTATTCGAGCGCGACAAGTCCGTTATTTCCAGGCACCTGAACAATGTGTTCCGTGAAGGTGAACAAGACCGCGGGTCAACTGTTGCATTTTTTGCAACAGTTCAGGATGAAGCCGGGCGTACCGTCGAACGTCAGGTCGAGTATTTCAACCTCGACGTAATCCTTTCCGTCGGCTACCGCGTTAATTCCCTGCGCGGCACGCAGTTCCGCATCTGGGCAACCCAGGTGCTGCGGGATCATCTCGTCAAGGGCTATTCCATCAATGCAAAACGCCTGAAAGAGTTCCAACAGTCGTTGAAGTTGATCGGGCAGGTTCTGGAGCGGTACGACGTGACGTCGGACCAGGCCCGGGCTCTCCTGCGCGTGGTGACGGACTATGCCTTCGCCCTCGATCTGCTGGATGATTACGATCACCAGCGGGTTCCCGTCGCCCGCCTGAAATCGGAGGAAGCCAGAGGGATTGACTATGATGAGGCGATGGCCGTCATCGGGGCGCTGCGCCGCAAATTCGGCGGATCGGATCTTTTTGGAAGGGAAAAGGATCAAAGCCTGCGCGGATCGCTGGGCGCGGTGATGCAATCCTTCGACGGCAAAGAACTGTATCTGAGCCGTGAGGGAAAGGCCGCTCATCGCCTCTATTTTCTCGCCAAGAACCACAGCTTTGTCGACGAAAACAAGCGCATTGCGCCGCCCTGTTTCTCTGGTTCATGGAGAAGAACGGCATCCTTTACCGCGCCGATGGTTCCCGGCACATCGCCGACAACGCGCTGGTCGCCATCACGCTGATGATTGCGGAAAGCAATCCGAACCAGAAGGACATTCTGACCAAAGTGGTCGTGAATCTGATCAAAGACGGGAAATGACGGATGGCAAACAGAAAAAAGGGCAACGGAAACGGCCGGCGTCTGCATTCGATTTCTGTCCGTCAATGATCGCCGTAATGAAGCCATTAGAATGGATATCTCGACACCACTTTAGTACGGTAAAGCAATTCAACAATATAATTTCATTATTTAATACACCGTGAGTCTTTTCATTTTCACCGCCGTTTCGGCAGGAAACCGAACGTAAAAAGAGATCGCGGGGCATGTCCGCCGGGCAGCGGCGCACTGAGAGAAGAGGCGGCTGTTCAGAAGGGGAAAAAGGCTAACCCCGGAGACGGCGTTCGCCGAGGCGCATCGGGAGTAGCGCGGCAAGGATGCAGAGGAGCAGGACGAGGGCGAAGGAGGCGATCAGCCATGTCCACTGCAGGCCGGAGAGGCTCCGCCCGTGGAAGTCGGCCATGAAGATCTGATAGACCGGTCCCGCCTCGAGAACGACCACCGCCGCAATGAACCCGGCCGCAAGCAGCATGAACAGCAGCCCCCCAAAGCTGGTAACCGCCTGGGCCGGGTTTTCGGACTTGAAGTCGGGATAGGCCGCGCCGAGACCCACCCCCAGCGCCACCACCCCCGGGGTCATCAGAAAGATCGTGACGACGGAGAGCGCCATCATGAACGGCGTGACCTGCAAGAGGATATTGGAACTCACGATCAGGATCTCCACGAGGATCAGCAGCGGAAGGCCATAGACCGCAAATTTCACCCAGAGGAAAGTCTTGAGCGAGATCGGCGCCGCCCGGACGATCCAGAAGGCGTCGCCCTCGAAACTGACCGCCGGATAGACGAAGCGGGCGGCGATCGCCGTCAGAACGAAGGCGGCCAGCCCCATGTTCAGGAAAGAAAAGATGTTCTGGAGATAGACCGTCCGGATTTTCGATTGTCCCAGCGGCAGAACCGAAAAGTTGTAGAGGTAGATCGCAATCAGCGCCGCGATCAGAAAAAGCTGCGGCCACTGGGTCTGGTCCCGGAAGAAGGTCCGGAACTCCTTGACGGTGAACGCCCATGCCGGTCCGGAGATCCTCTCGAAAAATGGATAGCGTTTTCCGCGCGGGCCATTCTTGTGGGGAAAGAGCTTCTCCGCCGTCGTCTGCGCTTTCGTGTAGCCCTTGAAATAGAACGCCCCCGCCACCCAGGTCGCGACGAAGGCGAGCGCCGCCGCGCAGCTCCAGGCGAGGGAGAGCTGGAAGAGGACCTCGCCCTGGAGACACGAAAGCGCCGCATTGAGACTGTCGAAGGCCCAGGTCGTCGGAAGAAACGGTGAGCCGGGCGTCCCCATCTCCCGCAGATAGATAAGTAGGGTGGCAAAGTTCTCCGGATTGACCAGCCTCTCCGGCCGCATGAGACGGAAGGCGAAGATGAGCGCCAGGATCAGGATCAGCCCGAAGAAGACGAAGACCGTCCGGATCCGTCCCGCGGGAAGAAGAACGGCCGCGATGACGACCGCGAGCGC
>JAPLJW010000117.1 GCA_026388365.1 Deltaproteobacteria bacterium
AGCTCTTGCCGTGCAGCCCCACGAGATGCATGAAGCGGTCCATGACGAAGGCGGCCCGGGCCATGTAGCCCACGTCCTCCAGGAAGGCCAGGGCGGCGAAGAAGATCAGCAGGATGGGGAGAAAGGTCAGGACCGACCCCACGCCCCCGATCACCCCGCCGACCAGCAGTCCCCGGAACCAGGCCGGCGCAACCGTCAGAAACGGTTCGATGCCGGCGGTGAAACCGCTGACGAACCCTTCCAGGAGTTTCTGGAGGGGGAAGCCGACCTTGTAGGTCAGGAAAAAGACGCAGCCGAGAACGGCGAGGAGGACCAGGATGCCGAAAACAGGGCGGGTCAGGACATGGTCGATCCGGTCGGTCATGACGACCTGGCCCATTCGGAACCGGGAGACGCAGGCGCGCGTGATCTCCTCGACCCAGTCGTAACGGCCGCAGACGACGGCGTGCAGGGAATCCTCATGGGCGATCAGGAGCGAACGGACCTGTCCCCATGCCGGCGCGGGGACAAGCCCCTCCATCATCGCCGAGATCTCCGGGTCCCCTTCCATAAGCTTGGCGGCGACCCAGGGAACCGTGTAGGGGGAGGGCGTCACATCGCGGATCAGGGCCGTCAGTTCCTGAAAGAGCTTGCGGTGATCCTCTCGGACCGGAGGAAGTTTTGGCCGGGGCTGCGCCTCCCGGCGGGAGACGGAGATGATCCGCTGGACCAGTTCCCGAATGCCGCGGTTTTTGGTGGCGATCATCGGGACAACCGGGAGACCGAGGGCTTTTTCCAGCGCGTCGGCGTCAATCCGGATCCCCTGTTTTTCCGCCACATCCAGCATGTTCACGGCCACGATCAACGGCGGGCCGAGGAGGAGAAGTTCCGCGAGCAGATAAAGGCTCCGCTCGAGGGCGGCGGCGTTCACCAAAAGGACGGTGACGTCGGGTCTCTCGTGGATGATGAAATCCCGGGCGACCTTCTCCTCCTCTGAAAAGGCCGTCAGACTGTATGTGCCGGGGAGATCGACGATCCGCATCTCCACGCCGTCCGCCGTGTGGGCGCCCTCTTTCTTCTCAACGGTTTTTCCCGGCCAGTTGCCGACGTGTTGGGAAAGCCCCGTCAGGATGTTGAAAACCGTCGATTTTCCCGCGTTGGGCTGTCCGGCCAGGGCGACGAGGAGGGGGGTGGTTTCGGGCTTTGGGGCCTCCCGACCGCGGGAGGGGATGCAGTCGACCAGGATCTTGGAAGCCTCGCCTGTTCCCAGGGCGACCCGCGTATCAGCCACCTGGACGATCACCAGGCCGCCGCTGGCCTGGAGGAAGCGGATCCTCGTATTGAGGACGATGCCCATCCCCGCAAGTCTGCTGATCAGGGCATGGCCGCCGGCGATGTCATGGATGATCCCCTCTTCACCCTCTCCGAGGGAGGTGACGGGGCGGCAGGTTTTATTCGCGAGCATCATTCGTTCCGTGAAAGTAAATCGATCTGAATGCCAACTTCTTTAGCATGAAATCGTCCGGAATGTTACAGAAAAAAGGATCGACAGGCAACCTTTCCCCGTAAAGACGGGAAACAGGCCATTCCCGAAATATTATGGAATTGATGACGACAGGGATGCTCTCGTAATAAGTATCCATAGCCGTGGTTCAGGGGCGGCTTCGGGCCGTTTCATATCGGTTGACTTTGCCGGAATGCGGGGTATAAAGTGAGCGCCGGTTTTTCGGCCCGTTTTGAGGACCGGCACGGGTTGCATCGTATCGGCGCAGAGGAGGCAGGTTTATGATCAGGGCGAGTTTAGGTTACAGCGTGGTGCTGCGGGTCGAGATCCCCAAACGGCCGGGGATGCTCGGAAAGATTCTGTCCGTCATCGGCAAGGCCGGAGGCAGTATGGGGGCCATCGACATCGTGGGATTCAACAACGGCCGTATCATCCGCGATATCGAGGCCGGCGCGGCGGATCTCGACATGGCGAAGCTGATCGTCGCCGCAGTCCGGCGGATCAAGGAGATCAAGGTCCTCAACGTGGCGGACCGGACCCTTCTCATCCATCAAGGGGGGAAGATCGAGCTGAAGAGCAAGGTTCCGCTGAAGACCCGCGATGATATCGCGATGGCCTACACGCCGGGCGTGGCCCGGGTGGCGATGGCCATTTACGACCAGCCGGAACGCATCTATGAGCTGACCATGAAAAAAAACAGCGTCGCGATCGTTACGGACGGAACGGCCGTTCTGGGTCTCGGCGATATCGGGCCGGCGGCGGCGCTGCCGGTCATGGAGGGAAAGGCGCTTCTCTACAAGACCTTCGGCGGGGTGGACGCCTTTCCCATCTGTCTCGATACCCGGAACCCGGAAGAGATCATCCAGGCGGTGAAGTGGATCTCTCCCGGCTTCGGCGCCGTCAGCCTGGAGGACATCTCCGGCCCCCGCTGTTTTGAGATCGAACGCCGCCTGAAGCAGGAGCTGGATATCCCCGTTTTTCACGACGATCAGCACGGCACGGCCGTGGTGATTCTGGCGGGTCTGATCAACGCCCTGAAGGTGGTGGGAAAAAGGATGGAAGATGTCCGGATCGTCGTCTGCGGTCTCGGCGCCGCCGGCGTCGCCTCAATCCGGCTCCTGACTTCCTCCGGCGCCCGTCAGATCATTGGCTGCGACCGGGCCGGTGTCCTCTATCGCGGGCGCCGCGAGAACATGAATCCCGTCAAGGAGGAGATCGCCGGCCTCACCAACCCAGAACGGATCAAGGGGACGGTCGGCAGGGCCCTCCAGGGGGCCGATGTCTTCATCGGCGTCTCCGAAGCCCGGGCGGTTGCCGTCCAGGATATCCGGCGGATGGCCGGGGACGCCATCATCTTTGCGATGGCCAACCCCGTTCCGGAGATCATGCCCGAGGAGGTCGAACCCTATGCCCGGGTCATCGCCACCGGCCGGCCGGACTTCGACAATCAGATAAGCAACATCCTCTGCTTTCCGGGCCTCATCCGGGGGGTTTTCGACTGCCGGGCCCGCGAGATCAACCACGAGATGCTGGTGGCGGCGGCCGATGCAATCGCCTCCTGCGTCGCCCCCGAAGAGTTGATGGAACAACACATCGTTCCCAGCGTCTTCAATCGGAAAGTTCCCGAGGCGCTCGCCCGGGCGGTGACCGAGGCGGCGCTCCGGACGGGTGTCGGGACGACGGCGTACAAATACTCGATGTTTGACTGAGATCGGAGGATTAAGCAGGCTGTTGAAAAACGCCCATCTGCTGCGTTTCCCTCATCCTTCGCCGTTCAACGTACCATAAAGTACGCCTCACGGCTCAGGATTTCGGGAGCCTTGCATCCGGGCATCCCGTATCGGGTACGGGACAAGCTTTTGAACAGCCTGCAAAAGAGACTTTTTCAACAGACTGCTGAGCAGGGTTGCGATTCCTTACGCGGTATTTTGGGAGGGGCGTTTCATGGAAACGGATCACCGTCCATGGGGATACTTCACGGTTCTATGCGATGAGCCGGACCACAAGGTCAAGCGGATCTGCGTTTTTCCGGGAAAGCGCCTGAGTCTCCAGCGCCACCGCCGCCGAGGGGAGCACTGGTACCTCGTCCGCGGGGAGGCGGTCGCGACCATCGAGGACCGGGAGATATCCCTCCGGCCGGGGGATGCCGTTGACATCCCCTGCGGGGCAGCCCATCGCCTTCGGAATGTTGGGGAGAATGAGGCGGCCTTGATCGAGGTCCAGACGGGGGAGTATTTCGGAGA
>JAPLJW010000296.1 GCA_026388365.1 Deltaproteobacteria bacterium
GAACAACTGGCTCATGTCGATGCCGGTGCCGATGACTCCGTAATCGCGTGCCCAGGTGCACAGCATCTCCCCCGAACCGCTGCCGAGGTCGAGCACTCGGGTTCCCGTTTCCAGACGCAGCGCCGCGCCGAGAGTGGCGAGATTTTCGGGTGTGAACGGGTTATGGATGCGGTGAGCACTTTCGGTGATGTTGAAGATCCGTGGAATGTCCAATGCAGAAAATCTCCTTTCGGGTGTGAATAGATTCAGTCACTGCCTAACATAGTGTAGACTGCCGAATAGCGGCATTTTGTTACCGCCTCGTCCATTTTAATGATTGCGCAAGACATTGACATAAGATATGATCCCTGTCAAATGGAAATCAATTAAAAACGATATTGAATAATAAAATACCGCAAGTGATGACAGAAGATGAAACTCTTGGATCAGGTCCGGGACGTCCTCCGGAAACGGCATTACTCTATCCGCACCGAACAGGTCTATGTTGATTGGATCAAGCGATATATTTTCTTCCACGAAAAACGACATCCCCTGGAGATGGGGGCTCAGGAGATCTCCCGGTTTCTGAGCCACCTGGCCACCGAAAGGAACGTTGCGGCGAGCACACAGAATCAGGCATTGAACGCAATTTTATTCCTTTATAGACAGGTTCTGCAAAAAGAGATCGGCGATCTGGGACCGACGGAACGGGCCAGGAAGCCGGAACGCCTGCCGACGGTCATGTCGCGCGGTGAGGCGGGAAAACTCCTGGCAGCCATGACAGGGATCCATCAGCTCATGGCCAAGATCCTTTACGGCTGCGGCTTGCGTCTGATGGAATGTGTCCGCCTGCGGATCAAGGATGTCGATTTCGATCAGAGTCAGATCATTGTCAGGGATGGAAAAGGGATGAAGGACCGGGCGACGATGCTGCCGGAGCAGTTAAAGCCGCTGCTCACAGAGCAGATCAAGAGGGTTTGCATCCTGCATGAGCAGGATCTGCGCGGCGGCTTGGGCGAGGTTTATCTGCCCTACGCCTTGGAACGAAAATATCCTCAGGCTGCACGGGAACTAATCTGGCAGTATGTCTTTCCCGCGGATCGGATCTCGGTCGATCCGCGAAGCGGCCGGAAACGGCGTCACCATATCGGCGAGGACGGTCTTCAACGGGCAGTCCAGCGGGCGGCACGAACGGCCGGCTTCACCAAACCGGTCAGCCCCCATACCTTCCGGCACAGCTTCGCCACCCATCTGCTTGAAGCCGGCTACGATATCCGGACGGTCCAGGAGCTGCTCGGCCACAAGGATGTCTCCACAACGATGATCTATACCCATGTGATGAAGCGGGGTGGAATGGGCGTCAAAAGTCCACTGGATACCCTTGGGTAAATTGTATTGAGTGGCTGATTTAACCCCGGAAGCCGGACAGGCTACCCGGGCGGCAGCGCCCCGCGGGGGATGACGTGGACGGCGGTCGCCTTGAACGAGGCCGTTATGGTTTTTCCCTCCTCAAGCAGGAGCTCTTCGAGGGACTGGCGCGTCACGTAGGCGACCAGATCGAAGCCGCAGTCCAAGCAAACCCGGTGGAAGAGGCCGAGCGGCGTGATCTTCCGGATCTTTCCGGGAAAGGCGTTCCGGGCGCTCGTCCCGGGCGGCGGGGCGTTCGTGGAGAGAGTCACATGCTCCGGCCGGATACAACAGAGAACCCTATCCCCAGGACGGAGCCGGCCGACCGCCTGGATTTCACCGCCTTCCACTTCAGCCGTGAACACCCCGCCGGAACTCCGGAGGACGCATCCCGGCAGGACCGTCTCCACCCCCACGAAGGAGGCTACAAATTCGTTTGCGGGCCGGTTCATCACCTCGGCGACCGGTCCGATCTGGGCGATCTTTCCCCCATTCATCACCGCCATCCGGTCAGCCAGCCGGAGGGCTTCCGTCTGATCGTGGGTCGCCATAACCGCCGTCGTATGGGTCTCGCGGAGGATCCGTTCGAGGTCACCGAGCAGCGCCTCTCGTGTCGGCGGGTCGAGCGAGGAGAAAGGTTCGTCGAGGAAAACGATCTCCGGTTTTGTGACAAAGGCCCGGGCAAGGCTCGTCCGCTGCGCCTCTCCGCCGGAGAGCTTCCGGGCGGAGCGCTGCGCCAGATGACTGATGCCGAAACGATCAAGGTATTCGGGAACCGTCCGTTCGATCTCTGCCCGCCCCACGCCGCGGATTTTGAGTCCCGCGGCGACGTTCTCGAACACGGTCGTATCGAACAGCAGCGGCTCCTGGAAGACCATTGCAATGTGGCGGCGGTAGTCGAATCCGCCGTTTCCGATTCCCTCCCCCCGGAACAGAAGCGTTCCCCGCGCCGGTTTCAGCAAACCGGCCAGCGTCAACAGCAGCGTTGATTTTCCCGCGCCGTTCGGACCAATCAAGGCAAGAACCTGCCCCGAAAATACGTCGAGGGCGGGAATGTCGAGGACCGTCACGCCTCCCCGGCGAACCAGGAGATCCTCGGCCTTGAGCAGCATATTTGGATCGCCGGCAGGATTCATCGGGGCCGCTCCCGCTGCTGGATCTGCGTAAGGATGGCGTTCACGGCAAAGGAGAGGAGCATGAGGATGACCGAAAGCGCGATAGCGATATCGAAGTTCCCCCGGCCGGTCTCCATGACGGTTGCCGTCGTCAGGACGCGGGAGTAGCCCTTGATATTACCGCCGACCATGATGGAAGCCCCAACCTCCGAGATGACGCCGCCGAAGCCGGCCATCACGGCCGCCAGCAGCGGCAGGCGCGCCTCCTTGACCAGGAGCCAGACCATCTGCACGCGCGTGGCCCCCAGGGCAAGGATCTGAAGGCGGAGGTTCGCGGGCAGGTGCTGGATGGACGCGAGGGTGATCCCCGTAACGATCGGCGTGGCGATGACGGCCTGGGCCAGGATGATCGCCGTCGGGGTGTAGAGGATCTCCAGGAAACCAAGCGGCCCGTTCCGCCAGAGAAAGATCGTCACGAAGAGACCGACGACGACCGGCGGGAGGCCCATCCCGGTGTTGATGAGACTCACCACAAGCTGCCTCCCCGGGAAACGGGAAAGGGCCACGGCCGTCCCGACGGTGATCCCGATAAAGAGGCTGATCAGCGTCGCCGTCCCGGATACCCTCAGAGACAGGAACGTGATCCCCAGGACCTCCGCATCCAGCGTGAAGATGAGATAAATGGCCTTTTGGATCCCTTCCAGAATCAGATCCATCAATTGCTCCGTCTTTTTCGTTCTGTTTCGTTTTTATCGGCCGTCGCGGAAGCGCTGGTTCTACCCCCGCGATGGCCATTTTTTCACTCTCTTACATCCATGATCAGTCGTACTCCGGCTTGCCCGCGTCGGGGAAGAAGAGCGGCCCTCCGTACTTCTCCACGCCGAATGTCTTGATGATCCCCTGGGTTTCCGCGGAGACCATGAAGTCGGAAAAGGCCTTTGCGCCGTCGGCATTAACCTTCGTCCACTTGGCCGGGTTGGCCTGGATCACGTGATAGACGTTCAACAGGATCGGATCCCCCTCCTTGAGGATGGGAAGGCCGAGATTCTTTTGCAGGGAAAGCCAGGTCCCCCGGTCAGCGAGGGTGTAACCCTTCTTCTCTGCCGCAACGTTCAGGGTCTGCCCCATCCCGAGGCCGGTCTGCTGGTACCACTTCTGCCCTTCGGGGTTGATCCCGGCGGCCTTCCAGATCCCCTGCTCCTTGGCGTGGGTCCCGGAGTTGTCCCCCCGCGACAGGAAGAGGGACCCGGCCGCGGCGATCTTCTTGAAGGCCTCCGGTGTGCTCGCGGCCCCCTTGATCCCGGCCGGATCGGCAGCCGGGCCAATGACGATAAAATCGTTGTGCATGACGATCAGCCGGTTCACGCCGCTGCCCTCCGCCATGAACTTTTTTTCCGCATCGGGGGAATGGACGAGCAGTACGTCCGCCTCGCCCTTCTGCCCCATGGCCATCGCCTGGCCGGAACCGACGGCAATCGTCTTGACGAAATAGCCGGCCCTCTTTTCAAACACCGGAATCAGGACGTCCAGGAGCCCCGAATCCTGGGTGCTGGTCGTCGTCGCCAAAATCAGATTCTTCTGCGCCGGCGCCGCACAGACAGGCAGAGCCATAGCGATCATCAATGCCGCGGCGACAAGCGCCGCGCCCAAAACCTTGTGCAATTCTCGTTTCATATTCTTCTCCTTCGATTCAAAATCCATTACTTCCCCATTTTTTTATGCCAGGCGGCGGAATTGGGGAAGAACATCGGCGCCCCGTATTGGTCCTTTCCAAAATCCCGGATGATCGCCTGCCCCTTCTCCGGGGCCGTCATCCACTCTACAAACTGCATCGCCGCCGCCGCGTTGACCCGGGGAAACTTTGCTGAGTTCACGGGGATGAGCGACATGAAATTGAGCATCGCCTCGTCGTTCTCCACCAGGATGGGCAGCTTGATCTTTTTGCCGACGGAAAGATGGGTCGCCCGGTCGATCACCGTGTAGGCCTGTTTCTCATCGGTATAGAGAAGGGTCGGGACGTTCCCGGTCGATCCCTTCTCGTAGGTGACATACCAGGACCCCGCCGGTTTGACTCCCGACTTCTCCCAGAGATCCAGCTCGGCGACATGCGTCCCCGATTTGTCCCCCCGGGTGATAAAGGTCACCTTCTTGGCGGCAATGGCCCTGAGCGCCTCGGCCGCCGTCTTCATACCCTTAACCCCTGCCGGATCGGCCGCTGGCCCCACGATGACGAAGTCATTGTACATCAGGGGAATCCGCTGTGTCCCGAAGCCGTCCTTTACGAATTTCTCCTCCAGGGATTTGGCATGGGCCAGGACCAGATCGAACTGCCCACCCTCGGCCATCTTGAGCGCCGCGCCCGTTCCGGTGCCCACGTGCCGCACCCGGATTCCCGTCTCCTTCTCGAAGCCCTCCTCCAGCGCCCCGACAATGCCGGCGTCAATCGGCCCGATCGTACTGGCCAGAAGAACGAACTGGTTGTCCCGCGAGTCGCCCGCGCGATCCATGGTCTGGCAGGCCGGAAACAGGAACACCAAAACAAATAAAAAAATCCACCATCGTCTTATCATCGCAAACTCCTTTCACTTGCCGTTTGAACTCGATCCATTCTAATTTTTGTTTTGATGCCTTCCCGGAGGCTTCCATTGCTCTGTATCGTTTTTCATTCCGTTGCTGTCCGGAATCTACGATTTTGCGTAGAGAATCTTTCCCGCACTGCTGAAATCGTAACTCCCCAGGCTCTCGACCCTCTTTTTAAAGACATCGCCGGTGAGCACCTCCATCAGGGCCTGCACCCCCTTCTGGAAAAAGACCGATTGGTCACAGATCATGTCGAACCGCTCTTGGGTGATGGGAATAAAATCGAGGCCGAGCAGGCTCGAAACCGCCGCCGTGGCGATTCCCGCGTCCGCCTCACCGGAGAGGACGGCGAGGCCGATTTCGAAATGGGTGAACACCTCCCGGTCATAGCCGGCGATCCGGGCGGCGGGAATCCCGGCCTTCTCCAGGTGGTGATCGAGCAGCAGGCGCGTCCCCGAACCCGGCTGGCGGTTGACGAAGCGGACCCCCTCCCGGACGAGATCATCAAATTCCCGGATGCGCCGGGGATTTCCCCGGGCGATCACAAAACCGAGTTCCCGGTAGAACAGGTTCACGACCACGGCTTTGACGCCCGGAACCAGCCTGTCCAGGTAGGGGATGTTGTACTCCCCCGTTTCGGGATCGAGCATGTGGGACCAGGCGATGTCGGTAAAACCCTTTTCCAGCGCGATCAGCCCCTCCCGGCTTCCCGTGTTGGCCGAGAAAATGAAGAACTCCGGATGGGCCTTCCGCAGGCAGGTCTGGAGGATGTCGAGGACGGGATCGTTGCTGCCCGAGGCCAGCAGGGCGCCCGGGATCCGCCCGCTCTTCTGTCTGGCCTGTTCGAGACCCGATTTGGCGTTCGTCTCGATCCAGCCGTCGATCACCTTCTTCGGGAAAATCCACTTCCCCGTGACGCGCGTCGACGGCAAGCGTCCCGTCTTAATCAGGGCGTAAACCTGCTTTTCGTGAATGCCCAGGTATCCGGCGACCTCTTTGGTATTCATCATCTCGTCCGACATGATTCACTCCTTCAAGGGGACGGAAGCATAAACGATGAAGAAGGGAATTTCAACATAAAAATGACATATGCAAACTTATTATTACTAATTCATACAAAGACGAACATTCCGACTCAACATTATCATGCTGACCGCCGGCTCATCAGCCGGTTCGGAAGACTTCATCTCCTCCCCCATGGAGGAACTTGGCGAACTGCTCGTTCACGGCATCACCGTCATGCCTTGAAAGCCCGCGCTCCCGGCCTCCGTGGATGCCGGCTTCAAAGGCTTTTGGTCGCAGCGTCCGCCATGTCATCCCGGCGGGGGATGAGCAGAGCATGGAATTCTGCGAAGCGACCTGGGAGATCAGGACTGTGCCACGCAAATAATGGCGACTTCGTAAAAAGGCCATGTGCTGCGCCTTGCCTCTGGAGCTTTTTGCGAAGTCGCCGTTCATTAATGCTTTTCACTTTTTTCATGAGCGTAAATCATCCCCGGAGGATATCGGGAACTGTCACCCTCCCTTGCTTTTTAAGATTATTTAAGATTATTGAGGTTGACACACACCGGCCGGTGCATATATTATAGGCGTGTGAGAACAGGGGAAAATTAGATGGAGCGGTATTTCAATACGGAGCAGATATCGCTTGCCGGCAGGACCTTTTCAAAGGCCGAGAAGATGGCGGGACGGTATTTTCGCATCGGCCCGGCGGAGTGGAGAGAGCGACGGTACGACGTAAAGACGCTCGCCTTCCTCGAGAAGGACGAGGTTCGCGAGGGGACCTTTGCACACCTCTGCAAGTACCAGTTTCGGAAGGAACCGGAGGGGAAAGACGAAGGGTTCCACTTCTACCGGATCTGTCTCCAGGACGATCGGATACTCGATGCCGTAGAGCGGGCTCATTCGTTCATCCGGCTCTCGCCCCTGCTCCTCTATATCGCCGCGCACGAACTGGTGCATGTGATCCGCTTTGAGCAGGGCGAGGGGAACTTCGACGCCCCGGAAGAGGAAAAACAGGGTGAGGAGGAAAAAGTCCACCGGATCACCCGGAACCTGCTCAAACCGGCCACCGATCCCGATCTGAATCTGGTCCTGGACTGTTTCAGCAACCGTTACCGGATTGGCGACTTGGTTCAGTAAGATATGCTATTGGAGGTTCGTTGTTATGCCGATTTACGAGTACAAATGTCAGAAATGCGGCGAGGAATTCGAGGTGTTTCAGGGAATCGCCGAACCAGCGGTGAAATCCTGCAAATTCTGCAAGGGTTCCGTGCAGAAGATGATGTCCCTTTCCTCGTTTCAGTTGAAGGGAAGCGGCTGGTACGCCACGGATTACGGCGGAAAGAAGGCCCCGACGGGCGAGCGAAAGAAGGATGACAAGACGCCCGAAGCAACGGAGAAGAGCCAGCCTCCATCCAAAACGAAAACCGAAGAGTGACCCCCCCCCGCGGCCTTGATTCGATGGCGGTTGCGTCCAGAAGGAGTACTGCCCGGAGAAAATCCGGCCCGGATCAGCAGGCTGTTGAAAAACGCGCATCTGCTGCGTTGCGCTTCAAACCTCATCGCTCAACGTATTTCCATATACGCCTCGCTCTTCGGTTTTGCACGTCTTGCATCTGAGCATCCCGTATCCAGTACGGGACAAGCTTTTGAACAGCCTGTCCCATCCGGGTGTTTTTCAAACACCCGGTCAGTCCTGAAACCAGGGTTTCAGATCCCGGCAAAGGTCTTCCGGTATCACCGGGCAGATGATCTCGTCGTGGAGCTTCTCGAAGTAGTTGAGGTCGCTGGTGCCGAGCGGCAGGATGACAAGCCGGGGAACGAGCTTCCCCTGCACCCGGAGGGTGTCGCCCTCCTGAATCGTCGCGTAGAGCGCCATGTTGAAGCTGATGAAGTTGCTCTTCTCCAGATAAGCGAATATCCTTGAGAATCCCGTCAGGAGTTCGATAAAATCCCCTTCCGTCAGCGCGAAGATCGACCGCCTCTCCCGGAAGACGAAGGAGACCTCCCCCGCCATCCCCTTGGGGGCAAAAGCGGCCAGCCAGGTGACGGCGCCGGTATCGGCGATGAAACGTTCCCCCTGTTCCTTCTCGTAGGCGATGAAATCCTCCCAAAGATTCCCCCCCTCGCTCTCGCGGTAACGGCCGGCGCTGTCACAGAGACCCTGCATGAAGCGGGTTGGGGTCTCCCCGATCACGGTCTGGATGTGGGGATGGAGCAGGCCGCCGCCCGCCGGGGGCATGTAGTTCCAGTTGATCGAGCAATAACGGAGCTCCGGGTGGAGTTCGACCATCCGCCGGAAATAATCCCGGCAGACGAGGAAGCCGTCCAGGGTCAGCTCCGGCGTCAGCTCCGGGAGCGGGACGTAATGCTGCGGTGAGAACCGGACGACGGCGTTGTACCGGTCGTAGGGAAAGGCGTTGGGGAAAAGAAGGGCCGTCCCGTGCCGGAATTTTCCCTCGGCGACGAGTTCCGGCGTGAACCGGGGGGTGATCTTCTCGAAGAGTTCTGGACAGAAAGGACAGAGTGCCTCGGGGGAGCGGTCGATATAGGTCTGGACATCAGGCTTTTGCGGAACCTTGAGACGATAGGGGAGGATCCGGGAGGTGACGCCGGTGATCTCATCACGGCGGATCTCGAAGGTGGCCTCCTTCTCCTTGAAGCCGTCGAAGGGGTCGAGATAGCGTCCGACGGTGACCTCCCGCCGGCAGCCCATGTCCTTTTTGCAGATCATCGGCTCCATACGGTTACCCGTTCCCGTTATTCTTGGCGATCTGCATTTTTTTCCGTCGGAGGCGCTGGACGAGAAAGCGGTCCAGGGACCCCTGGGAGAGGTCGTTTTCCAGGGCCGTCTTGAGCGTCTCCATGGGAATCTCCACCCGCGCCGCGCTCCGGTGGCCGCCCGCGCTACCGATATTCCCGAAAGATTTCATGGCAATGGAACCGCAGTCCTGGCGGTAGCCGTCCCCCCGGAAGATGATGATCAGCCGGTCCTTCACGATCCCCGCGATGATCACGTAGAAGATGTTGATAACCCGAAGGAAAAAATCCGCCACCTGCACACAGACATCAGCGCTCTCGACGACGCCCAGGAAACAGATCACCCGGTCGCGGTAGCGACGTTTATAATGGTACGCATAGTCGAAGTATTTGAGAAACCGGTCCGGGATCTGGTTCAGTTCGATGCGCCGGATGAGCTGCCGGTTGGCGCGCATGAAATTGAGGTAATAGGCGCCGATGTCCTCGAGGCTGACATCCCGCTCGAAATTGACCGTGTCGCTTCGGATCCCGTAGAGGAGGGCCGTGTAAAGCCTTTTGGGAATTTTCACCCGCGCGGCCAGGAGGTATTCCGTCATGATCGTGGAAAGGGCCCCGTATTTCGGCCGGACGTCGGCCAGCGAGGCGTGCCAGACCGTTTTGCAGGGGTGATGGTCGATCACAATCTGGGGCTTTACCTCTCCGAGGGCCTCGCCGAAAAAAGTCGGCTGGGCATCGACGACGGCGATCAGGCGGAATTCCCGGAGATCGACATTGTCCAGCATTTCAATCTCGACCTTCATCTCCCGGATGAACTCGGCGTTCTGGTGCCTGATCACGGGTTCCGTGGCGACAAAAATGCACTTCGCCAGAGGTTTCGTCTGGTTCAGAATCTCCCGCAGCGCCATCGCGGAGGCAACGGCGTCCGGATCGGGGCTGCCGTAGATCAGGACCGCGAGTGAATCATTCTCCCGCACCATCGTTTTGAGCTTGAAGACGTTGAAGACCGTTTCCTCTTTTCGGGCGAGAAGCCATTCGATGCGTTTCATGGATATGTCCCCAGTTTGCGTCGCTGCGGTCGCAGGACCCCGTCGCGGATTGGGGCGTATTTTCGCCCCCGGCGCAGCGATTTGCAAGCAAAAAATGAATGTAACCCGATTCCGGAGCCATGAGACTGGGCATCAATCGTCATGACTCGCCCTGACAGAGAATGGAAGCGTTCATGATAACGGCTTATCATGGACTGCCGGGCAAGTCCGGTTCAAGGGTCAACCGGACAGAATAAATGCCCGAGTCGTTACAAAATGTGTTGCAAAATGTGATGACAAAAGGCCCATATTTGAGTATCGTGGATTCATGAAGCCATTTCGTTTTTTCGCCCATGGCTTTGAACCGGCTAAAAGGAAAATGCCCCGGAGATGAAGAAACCACTATGGCGTGACGGTTGGCTGATGGCCATCTGCATTGGCCGAATCTTCATGTATATGAACTACATGGTTTATGCCGCGTGCCTGCCGATCCTCAAGAGCGAATGGGGGATGTCGGCAACGCAGGCCGGTTCGATTGCGTCCGGATTCATGATCGGTTACGCAGCGTCGCTGGCAATCGCATCCTGGCTGTCGGATCGTTTCGGCGCCCGTCGAATATTCGTACTGTCGGCGAGCACCATTACGGTCATTGCCCTCGTGTTTGGTTTCTTTGCGCGCGACTATCCGACGACATTGCTGCTTTATTCCTTACTCGGCGTCGTCCAGGGCGGCATCTATACCCCCGGCATCGTTTTAATGGCCGAGAGGTTTCCAGTTGCTCGCCGCGGGGGCGCGGTCGGCTGGTTTATTGCGAGCACCTCGCTGGGCTATGCATGTTCTCTCGCCGTTTCGGGACTCCTGATCGCGCTGGGAGGCCATGTGCTCGCCTTCATCGGTACGGGCATTCTGCCGTCCGTGGGGGCTTTGATCTTATGGATTGCACTCCGGAGTACGCCGAATGTCATTCATGACCGCAGCGCCGGAATATCCCTGGCGGCGGTTCTCAAGAACGAAAGAAATGTCAGGTCCCTGATGGCAGGTTACGCGTGTCATTGCTGGGAGTTGCTCGGCATGTGGGCCTGGACCCCCGCCTTTCTCGCGGCAAGCCTTGCTTTGTCCGGCGCCGCTTCAACCCAGTCCGTAGAGCTTGCCGCCTATTGCGTGGCCGCCATGCACATTGTCGGCGCTGTCGCTTCATCCACCATGGGGCATTTGTCGGATATTCTGGGGCGGCGGGCCGTTTTGACCGGACTCGGCGCAGCCGGAGCACTTCTCTCACTGATATTCGGTTGGCTGGTCGCCGCGCCTGTGCCGATCCTGGTTGGATTGATGCTCATCTACGGATTTGTGGCCATCGGTGATTCTCCGGTACTTTCGGCTGCGATGACTGAGGTCGTCGCGCCCAACCGTCTGGGGTCGGTACTGGCGGTGCGTTCTCTTCTCGGGTTCTGCGCCGGCGCCGTCTCGCCGGTGGCCTTCGGAGCGGTGCTTGATCACCTGCGCATCGGCGATCATATTGCATTGGCATGGGGACCCGCCTTCATGGTCTTTGCGATCGGCGGATTCGGCGCTGCCTGGTTCGCATGGCGCCTTCGCCCATCCGTCGCCGCCAAGCAAATTTGACGGCTTCGTACGAAGGAATGAACCGATCCCGTATAATTATGGATGGCCTCACAAGTATGTCGCACGCTCGCGGTTTCGCACCCATTGGAAACAAAGCCGCAATTGTGCTTATCCTGGGGAGTATGCCGGGAAAGGTCTCACTTGCGGCAGGCGAGTACTATGCCCACCCGCGAAACTATTTTTGGCCGATCATGGGTGAACTCGTCGGTGCTCATCCCGGCCTTCCCTACGCAGACCGGCTTTGTATTCTGAAGTCTTTTGGAATTGCGCTATGGGACGTGCTGGAGTCATGTATCCGCAAAGGCAGTCTGGATTCTCAAATCGAGGAGGTCTCGGTGGTTCCAAACGATTTTGAGTCTTTCTTCCTGCGGCATCCCAACATCGATCACGTGTTCTTTAACGGAGCCAAGGCTGAACAGTGCTTCCGGAGGCATGTACAACCTTCGCTCACATTGCACTCGCTGCAATATCAGCGGCTGCCGTCAACGAGCCCGGCCAATGCGGGAACGCCATACGAGAAAAAGCGGGATGCCTGGCAGGCCGTGATGCAACGAGGCTAAAAACCCCCGGTTTCAGCGGACGGCATCCTGCCGCTGCTGAACCGCAACGTTCAGAGAAAAATAAATTTTCCTTTTTAAACGGTCACCTGTTCATCGATCAGCCGCAGGGCCTCATCCCGGTCGAAGCCGATCACGCAACCGTCCGCGAAGGTCAGGACGCCCCGCCGGCCCAGTTCCGCCAACGCCTCGTGGATCTCCGTCGTCTCCCTGCCCGTGATTTTCGCCAGCTCCGCGTCCGGATTCCGCTCCACCGGGAGCGGCCACGCCCGGATGAAGTAGATGACCGCCACCAGCCGGATCCAGGACTGGGTCAGTCCCTCCAGCGCCTCGTTGGCATGCCGGATACGGTTGGAGAACTCTTTGAGCATGAACAGAGAAACGTCGTCGCTATCCCTCAGAAGGCTCCGCAACGTGTCGCCGTTGATGACGGCGATGTGGCTCTCCTCCAGGCTCCGGGCGGAGGCGGTGCGCGGAGCCTGGATCAGCGCCGCCATCTCGCCGAAGTACTCGCCCGGCCCTATTTCGGCGAGGATTTTCTGCACATGCCCGGTGCTTTTCTCCATTCGGACGCAGCCGCTCAAAATGTAAAAAATGCTCTGGCTGACCTCTCCCTCGCGGAAGATGTATTCGTCCTTGCCGTAGAGGCGGCCGAATTTTCGGAAGAGTCGCCCGTCGATCTGCATACGGCCGCCCCGGGGATTCAGGATGGCCTTTTCGAGGAGGATCATATCACGCCGCTGGTAAGAGGAGATGAGCTCCGCACAGAACAGAAGGATCAGGGCGACGTAAAAGGCCCAGACAACGAGGATGACCACCGCCTCCAACGAACCGAAGATGACGTGGTAGCGGGTATAGCTGGCGACGTACCAGGTGAAGAACTGCTTTGCGATCTCCATCAGGGCGGAGAATATGGCGCTTCCGATGACGGCGTTCTTCAGGCTGATCTTTTTCGTGGGGATCACCCTGTAAACGACGGTGAAGAACAGGACGGTCACGAAGTAAGGGAAGAGATAGCGGAAGAGGATTCCGTATGCCTGCGGCAGGAAGAAGACCCCGCCCTGGACGAGAAGAGGCTGCCGGGAGAGGATGGCCGCCACGTAAGTAATCCCGACGCTGACGAAGCCGACCGCCCAGCCCAGCGGGATCATCGCGATGGCGAGGAACTTCGAAACGAAGTAATTCCGGCGGGTCTTCGATCGGAAGATGATGTTCAGGGCCGTTTCGATGGCGCCGAAGATCATTGCCGAAAACCAGATCAGGCTGATGATTCCCGCCCAGCCGAGAAGCTCCTTCTTTCCCTCGATCTGGCCGAACTGGGTGAGCAGTTCGCCCGAGAAGGAGGGAATGAACTGGCGGATCCCCGCGATCAGCTTTATCTGGATCCCCGGATCGGCGCTGAAGAGGTCGCCGACCAGGAGCAGCGTCAGGATGAACAGGGGGATGATCGACAGGATGGCGTACAGGGCAATCGCCGCGGCCTGGTTCGTGTTGCCGTTCGTCCGGTAGTTGCGGATGGCATCGCAGAGGATTTCCCACGCGGAGGTGAAGACGAAGCGGAGGCGGATGCCGCCCGAAGCAGCCTCTTTTCTGCGATCGTTCCGGCTGGGGTTCATCACTGTCAACCGCTTATGGAAAACGTTTGCACTATCGGCTCTGCATCACCGCGCGGAGCGCCGCCAGCGCCGCCTCGATTTCGGCCGCGCCGATCCCGTAGTGTGTGAGCATTCGGAAACGGGTTGGCGCCGTATGGGAGAGCAGGACCCCCTTCTCCTTGAGGCGCGCCATGAATTCGTCGTCCGAGAGGCGTTGATCAAGAAGATCGATATAGAGGACGTTCGTCCGGACGCGATCCGGTTCGGTGCTGAGACCGGGTATTCCGGCGATTCCTTCTGCAAGGCGGAGGGCGTTCGTGTGGTCCTCCGCGAGGCGTCCGGTCATCTCTTTCAGGGCGACAATCCCCGCAGCGGCGATGATCCCGGCCTGGCGCATGCCGCCGCCGAGCATCTTCCGGATCCGCCGCGCCCGTGCGATAAACGCATGGCTCCCGCAAATCACCGAGCCGACCGGTGCGGCGAGCCCTTTGGAGAGGCAGACGTTCACGGAATCAACGCCCCGGGTCAGTTCCCGGACGTCCACGCCGAGGGCGACGGCGGCGTTGAAGATTCGGGCGCCGTCCATGTGCACGGAGAAGCCCCGTCTCTTTGCGAGTGCGGCGACCGCGGCGGTGTAGTCGGGCGTCAGCGCGGCGCCGTAGCAGCGGTTGTGCGTATTCTCCAGGCAGACGAGTCGGGTTCGGGGAAAGTGGATATTGTCGCTGCGGATGGCAGCCTCGATCTCATCCAGGCGGAGCGTCCCATCGGACTGGTTCGGGATCGTGTGGGGGAAAATGCCGCCCAAGGCGGACATCCCGCCCGCCTCGTTGAGGAAGATGTGAGAGCTGTCGCCGAGGATCACCTCCTCGCCCCGCGCGCAGTGGGTCAGGAGGCAGGTGGCGTTGCCCATGGTGCCGCTCACGACGAGGAGCGCCGCCTCCATTCCCAGCCGTTCGGCCGTCAGCGCCTCAAGACGGTTGATCGTGGGGTCCTCGCCGAAGACGTCGTCGCCGAGATCGGCGTGAAAGATGGCCTCGCGCATGGCCTGCGTGGGCAGGGTTACGGTATCGCTTCGCAGATCGAGGATGGACATCGTCAACCTCCAATGATCCATGGTGTTTTTAACAGGCTGTTGAAAAACGTCCATCTGCGGTGTTTCCCTCATCCTTCGCCGATCAACGTACCCAAAAGTACGCCTCACGGCTCAGGAGTTCGGGGGCCTTTCATCTGGCCATCCCGTATCCGGTACGGGACAAGCTTTTGAACAGCCTGCAAAAAGAGCCTTTTTCAACAGGCTCTTAAAGGGGTGCGAAACCGCACCGCAAAAGGAATCTTTCACAGTCGCGGTTTTTAGTCAAGCATTTCAGGGGCGATGTTGAGGTGCCGATGTTGAGGTTGAATTCCGAGGGGCTTTTATGATATCATAAAACAAAGGATAAGCTTAGGCATTGCGAGTGGATGCCCCCGTGAATCACCGAATATGACGATGAGGAGGGAAACGCGCGATGACAGAGGAGACCCGGAAGAAGGAACCGCACGCGGAAAAGCCCCTGGAAAAGATGACGGTCAAGGAACTCAGGGAAATTGCCCTCGGGATTCCGCATGCCCAGGCCGTTCACGACATGAAGAAGGAGGAAATCATCGCCTTCATCAGGGAAGCACGGGGGATCCCGGACGAAACGCCCGCCCGGAAAAAGAAGAAGGTCGTCAAACTCAAGATGACCAAGCCCGAACTGAAAGTTAGAATCCGCGAACTCAAAGGGTTGAAGATGCAGGCGTGGGAGGAGAAGGACGGGAAGAAAGTCAGAGCGCTCCGGCACCGAATCAGCCGGCTGAAGAAAAAATCGAGAAAAGCTGCCGGGGCCTGATGCAACGGTCGTTTGTTGAAAAGAGAGCAATCCGCGCGGGGGGAGGGGAGAGCATCCCTTTTTCCCACGACAGAATTCGACAGAATTCGGTTGCAAAAGCCGCATCCGTAAGATAGCCTTACGGACCATGAATCCCTCCGGCCATCTCAGTTGGATCCTGACGCTGCTTGTCGCCCTGGCCGTCGCGGCGTGCGGCCCGGAGGCCCCGGGACGCGCCCCTGCCGGGAGCGCCGCCGCCACCCCCGCTTATGGGGACATCATGGTCGAGGGGTCCATCGGCGATGCGTCGAACCTTATTCCGCTCCTCGCCTCGGATTCCACCTCCCACGAGATCGCAGGACTCGTCTTCAACGGCCTCATCAAGTACGATAAGAATGTGAACGTCGTGGGCGACCTCGCCGAATCGTGGACGATCTCGCCGGATGGCCTCGTCATCACCTTCCACCTGCGCAGGGGGGTGCGCTGGCACGACGGCCGCCCCTTCACCGCGGCGGACGTCCTCTACACCTATCAGGTCACGGTCGATCCGAAGACGCCGACGGCCTATGCGGGTGACTTCCTTAAAGTAAAAAAGGCCGAGGTTCTCGACGATTACACCTTCCGGGCGACCTACGACAAGCCTTTTGCTCCCGGACTGATGAGTTGGTCGGTCGGTATCCTTCCCAAGCACCTTCTTGCCGGCAAGGAGATCACGACCTCCCCGCTTGGGCGGCATCCGATCGGGACGGGTCCCTACAAATTCAAGGAGTGGGTGACCGGGCAGAAGATCGTTCTCGTCTCCAACCCCGACTATTTCGAGGGACGGCCCTATATCGACGGCACCATCCTGCGGATCATCCCCGATACGGCGACGATGTTCCTGGAGCTCCGCGCAAACGGCATCGACCGAATGGGGTTGACGCCGCTCCAGTTCACGCGGCAGACGGAGAACAACCTCTTCCGGGAGAATTTCAATAAGTACCGCTATCTCTCCTTCGCCTACACCTATATGGGCTACAATTTGAAAAACCCTCTCTTCATCGATCAGCGGGTCCGCCAGGCGATCGCCCATGCGGTAAACCGGGAGGAGATCATCGACGGTGTGCTGCTGGGTCTCGGGAAGCCCGCCACCGGGCCCTACAAGCCGGGGACCTGGGCCCACAACCCGAAGGTCCGGGCCTATCCCTATGACCCGGCGAAGGCGAAGGCGCTCCTCGCCGAGGCAGGCTGGAGGGATGCAAACGGGGACGGCATCATCGAAAAAGACGGACGGCCTTTCGAATTCGAGATCATCACGAACCAGGGAAACGAGATCCGGGCGAAGTGCGCCGAGATCATCCAGCGGCGTTTGGCCGAGGTCGGAATCCGGGTGAAGATCCGGGTGGTCGAGTGGGCGGCTTTCGTAAACGATTTTATCAACAAGCGGAAGTTCGACGCGACGATCCTGGGCTGGACGATCCCGATGGAGCCGGACCTCTATGACGTCTGGCATTCGAGCAAGACGGAGCCGCAGGAGCTGAACTTCATCTCCTACAAAAACGCGGAGGTGGACGCGCTCATTGTGAAGGCGCGCGAGACCTTCGACCAGCCTCTGCGGAAGCGCTGCTACGACCGGATTCAGGAGATCCTTGCCGAGGAGCAGCCCTA
>JAPLJW010000322.1 GCA_026388365.1 Deltaproteobacteria bacterium
GGATGCTCATCCATCCGAGCCAGATCGAACCCGCCCATAGGCTCTACATGCCGTCCGCGGACGATCTCGAGTGGGCGACCGGTATCGTGAAGATCTTCGAGGAAGAGGGGATCGCGAAGGGCAACGCCGCCGTTTCCTTCAAGGGCAAGATGGTCGATACGCCGGTCTATGAGAATGCCCGGCAGATCCTGGCGACCATGAAGGAAATCGCCGAGATGGAAGCCCTGCGGAAAAAGTAGTTTCCCCCGGTTTCGCATCGGGGCTATGGGGACAGATTTGAAATCTGTCCCCGTTCATGAAGCAGACAGGAGAAGGGTGTAGCCATAGTAGCCATAAGCGAAGCCATCACCGTTTTTCGGGATGGCCTCGCTTAGGGTTTAAGCGACAGCCGATTTGCACTGGATGCCGGACGGCTGGAGATAACGAAGGGGTTCAAGATGGAAAAGGATAAAATGATTAGCGAGATGGTCCGGCTGGCGGGGAAGGAGAATGTGCTGAGTTCCGATATGCACTTAAAACTCTATGAATACGATGCGTCACTGATCCGTTCTAAACCCGACTGCATCGTTTGTCCCACATCCACGGAACAGGTGTCGAAGGTCGTCAAATTCGCCCACGATCACAAGATTCCCGTCATCGCCCGGGGAGCTGGTACGAACCTGAGCGGGGGAAGCGTTACCGTTCAGGGCGGCATCGCCATCGTCCTGACGCGGATGAACCAGATCCTCGATATTGATATTGAGAACTTGCGTGTCGTGGTCCAGCCTGGCGTGATCACGCTGGACCTGAAGAATGTGCTGGCCAAGCACGGTTATCTCTACCAGCCTGATCCGGCGAGCGAAAAAGTGACCACGATCGGGGGAAATTTCGGCGAGAATTCCGGAGGCCCCCACTGCCTGAAATACGGGGTGACCAGCAACCATGTCCTGGGGGTGGAACTGGTCCTCTATGACGGCCAGGTCGTCCAGGTCGGCGGCAAGGCCCTGGACAATCCCGGCTATGACCTGATGGGGGTTCTGGGGGGTTCCGAAGGAACGCTCGGCATCGTCACCCAGGCGGTGCTCCGGATTATGCCGAAGGCGGAGGCAGTCAAGACGATGCTCTGCATCTTCAATTCCATTGAAGAAGGCGGCAATACCGTGACCGCCATCATCGGGGAAGGCATCATTCCCGCCACCCTCGAGATGATGGACAACCTGACCATCAAGGCCGTCGAAGAGGCCTATCATGTAGGCTTCCCCACCGATGCGGCGGCCATCCTGATTATCGAGTTAGACGGCCTGAAAGACGGCATGGAGAGACTCACGGAGCGCATCCTTGCCATCTGCAAGCAGCACAACGTGCGGGAAATCCGGGTTGCCAAGGACCAGGCGGAGCGTGACAAGATCTGGGCCGGCCGCAAGGGCGCCTTCGGCGCCGTCGGCCGGTTGCGTCCCAACTATCTCGTCAACGACGGCACGGTGCCCAGAACCCGATTGCCGGAAACGCTGGCCAAAGTAGTTGAAATCGGCAAGAAATACAAGCTTCCCATCGCGAACGTTTTCCACGCCGGAGACGGGAATCTGCATCCCCTGATCCTTTTCGACGAGCGGGACA
>JAPLJW010000179.1 GCA_026388365.1 Deltaproteobacteria bacterium
AAAGACTAACCGCACAACCTGGTCTGGAGATTATCCGCGGCGAGGTCACGGAAATCCCCGCGGAGGGAATCACGATCGTTGCATCCGGTCCCCTCACCTCCGACGCCTTCGCCGGGAGCATCGCACGGATCACCGGCGGCGAGTACCTCTACTTCTACGACGCGATCTCCCCGATCGTCGAGGGGGAATCCATCGATTTGAACCGTGTCTTTGCCGCCTCCCGTTACGGCCACGGCGAGGCGGACTACCTGAACTGTCCCATGGACCGGGAGACCTACGAGACCTTCTGGAAAGAGCTGACCCGGGCGGAGGAGGTTCCCCTCCGCGCCTTCGAGGAGATCAAATGCTTCGAAGGGTGCCTCCCGATCGAGGTGATCGCCCGGCGGGGGATCGAGACCCTCGCCCACGGGCCGATGAAGCCGGTCGGCCTCATCAACCCAAGGACGGGCGGCCGGCCCCATGCCGTCGTCCAACTCCGCCGGGAGGACCGGGATGGAATCCTCTACAACATCGTCGGGTTTCAGACGAAGTTGACCTGGCCGGAGCAGCGGCGTCTCTTCCGGATGATCCCCGGCCTGGAAAACGCGGAATTCGCCCGCTACGGCAGCGCCCACCGGAACACCTTCCTCAACGCCCCGACCCTCCTTTCGGAAACGCTTCAGCTCCGGTCGCAGCCGCGGCTTTTTTTTGCCGGGCAGATCACCGGCGTGGAGGGGTACGTCGAATCCGCAGCGATGGGCCTCCTCGCGGGACTGAACGCCGCCCGCCTTGTCGCCGACCGAGCGGGAATCACCCCGCCGCGGGAAACGGCCCTGGGGGCGCTCGTCGCCCATAT
The DNA here is from genome assembly GCA_026388365.1 of Deltaproteobacteria bacterium. The sequence continues at coordinate 836 of JAPLJW010000179.1, forward strand.
CACGAATGCCGACCGGAAGACCTTTCAGCCGATGAACGTGGCCTTCGGCCTCTTCCCGCCGCTTCCCGGGCGCATCCGGAAGAAGGACCGGGGGGGCCATTACGCCCGGCGCTCGCTCGCCGCCCTCGCGTCATGGAAGGCGACAAATTCGGCCGTTTGATGTAGACTGGCAACCACGCTCGGGGACAGGTGGGGACACCTTGCCGCAAGGTGTCCCCAGGCCCGAAGGGAAAGGCGATGGGGGAGGGGGCTTGTTCCGGACGCCCGAAGGGATCGGAACATGTTACCGAAACGCCATCCGGATTTTTACGAAGCCGTCAAGAATCAAAACCGGGTATACGGAAACCCTTGTCGAGGATAAGGTCATGGATGGTTTGCTCCTGGTTATCGTCATCGTCCTTTTGATTGTGATCGCAATGATCCAGATTTTCCTGCTGGTTCGCAAAGTCCCCGTCGATCTGAACCCTGTCCAACAGGCCCTGCGATCGGTGGAGCAATCGGACGAGCGCACGGAGCGATCCGTCCGGGAGGAGATCGCCAAGAACCGGGAGGAGACGGCCGGGGCGCTCCGGCAATCCCGCGAAGAGCTTGCCGGCGCGCTTAAAGGGGTCGGGGACACGCTATACGGGCAGGTCGGTGTTCTCACGCAGACCACCGATCAAAAGCTCGACATGTTGAGAGAGGCCGTGGAACAGCGTCTTCAGGCGATTCAGGCGGATAACACGAAGCAACTGGATCAGATGCGGGCGACCGTGGATGAGAAGCTCCAGGGTACGCTGGAGAAGCGGCTGGGCGAGTCCTTCAGGCAGGTCAGCGAGCGGCTGGAGCAGGTCTCCAAGGGGCTGGGGGAGATGCAATCCCTGGCGACCGGCGTGGGCGATCTGAAGAAGGTGCTGACGAACGTGAAGACGCGCGGCACATGGGGCGAGGTGCAACTGGGCGCCATGCTGGAACAGGTGCTCACGCCGGACCAGTATGCCGCCAACGTGGCCGTGAAAGAGGGCGGCGAGCGGGTGGAATTCGCCATCAAGCTCCCGGGCCGGGGCGAGGATGAAGAGATTGTCTGGCTTCCCGTTGATGCCAAGTTCCCCGTGGAAGACTATCAGCGCCTCATGGATGCGCAGGAGAAGGCCGATGCCGAATCCGCGGAGGCCGCCTCAAAACAGCTTGAGACGCGCATCAGGCAATGCGCGGGAGATATCTGCAGCAAGTACCTGAACCCGCCGAAGACGACCGATTTCGGCATCCTCTTCCTGCCCACGGAGGGCCTGTTTGCCGAAGTGATCCACCGCACCGGTCTGGTCGAATTCGTCCAGCGGGAATGCCGGGTGGTGATCGCCGGACCGACCACGCTTTGGGCGCTTCTCAACAGCCTGCAGATGGGTTTCCGGACGCTGGTGATAGAGAAACGGTCCAGCGAGGTCTGGAACCTGCTGTCGGCGGTCAAGACGGAGTGGATGAAATACGGGGATGTTCTGACCAAGGTGCAGAAAAAGATCCACGAGGCATCCGATACCATCGAACAAGCGCAGACACGAACACGGGCCATCGGGCGTAAATTAAAGGATGTGCAGGAATTGCCCGCCGCGGAGGCCGAATCGGAATAGCCCTTAACGTCATGGCGTCATGGTGCTAAGGCGCTGTAAAGACCTTAGGAGGTTACACCATGGAAGCTGGAACGAAACGAGCCACGATCTATTTCGATTCTGCCTTGCACCGGGCGTTGCGGATGAAGTCGGCGGAGACTTCCCGATCGGTTTCGGAATTGGTCAACAATGCCGTTCGGGAAACCCTCGCCGAGGATGCTGCGGACCTTGCGGCATTTGAGGAGCGGGCCAACGCGCCGTTGATCGGTTATGAGGACATCCTGAAGAGGCTTAAGAAAGATGGCCGAATATAGGATTTTCTTTTGAAAGTCTGTCCGGCAGGACATCGAAAAGATTCCCAGGAAATCTCTTGAACAAATCATGAAGCGCATCGCGGCATGGATCATGTGCTGCATGCCTATCTGGAATTGACGCGGGAAATGGTGGAAGCGGCGCTTCAATATGCAGCGACGGTGATCGACGAAAAAAAGGTGTTGGCTCATGCTTGAAGCAACGCCTGAAATTACCTTTTTCCGGCACGCGCCTTATGCCGCGAGCCGGATCGTTGTTTCGATCTCGTCCCAGGGGACGAGGAAAAGGCCGTCGGCGTTTTTTTCGATGAGTCCGATCGTCTCCAGGATTTTGACGTCATCATAGACGTTCTTGTAATGGCGCTGCAACTGCTTCGCTAGGGCGTTGATGCTCAAAGCGCCCGCTTTATGGAGCGCTTCGAGAAGCTCAAACCGCTTCGGCGTCAGGTACTGGAGGAGGGTTTTGATATCGTTGAAATAGAGGCGCTCCACCGGTTTCTCCGGAACAAGGTCCCTGTCGATCTTTTTTGCCATCTCCTGCGCTTCGGCGAAAAACTCATCCGTTGACTTGATTCCGATCTTGAAATCTCTGTTCATGGCGAAACCCCCTGAATTACAAATTATTTATATCATTCATAAAATCTGAAAGCAGCGACCCGATGTCGCGGAACGGATATGGCGACTCCCCGTCCGCCTGATGCCTGTGATCTCCCTTGCCCTTTTCATTGTCGTACCGGACAAAGCATGTACCGTCCGTTTTGCCGAAGAAGAGGCGATATTTATAACTGTGACCGCAGCCCGGCAAGGGGGATGGCACTCTCCAGATGACGATTTCTGTTATCAAATCGGAGACGACGTGTTTGTAACGCATCAACAGTTCGGCATCCATGTATAGCCTTCTGCGCTATATGGCTATATGTGCCATATCTTTTCTGAAGTCAAGCATTTTTCAATCCCTGTGTCTCCGCCTGCAACAGCGGCAGGCCCAGGTGTTTGCGGCGGGTCTCGCCGTAGAGTTGCGTCTGTTCGCGGACGGTGGGCGTTCCGCGGCGGCCTTTGCCCCGGACCTCGAGAGGGTGGGAGGCGCCGAGGTGGAGGGTGTGCTTCCCGTATTTCCCGGAGAGGGTGTCGACCGCCTCGTAGAGCTCCCGGATCTTCTCCGCCCGGAGGGGGTCTTCGAAGAGGGAATACTGGATCCGCGTATCCTGGACGAGGTCCATCAGCACGACGCCGGTCGCCCGGTAGATCCCGTAGCGCTTGTACATCCCGTTGAACAGGCCGCGGAGGAGCTCGGAGAGCTCCAGCGGAAGGGAAGAGGGGCGGTTGAGTTTCGCCTCCCGTCCCTCCGTGTCGAAGTTCTGCTTCTTCAGGAAGGCGGCGATCCGCCGGGGGGCGAGGCCGTAGCGCCGCGCCTTGATGCAGGCCGACTCCAGGTTCCGCAGCAGGTGGGCGAAGAGGTAATCCTGGTCGGAGGTCGGCGGGGCAAAGGTCTTGGTCTTGCTGATCGAGATGTAGATGCTCTTCTCCTCCGGAAGGACCGGATAGACCGACTCCCCCCGGAGCTCTTGCCAGATCTCCACGCCCGGCTTCGTGAACCGCTCCCGAACCGTCTTCTCGGGCATGCGGGCGAACTCCAGCGCGGTTCTGACGCCCATCTTGGCGAGGTAATCCGCCGTCGCCGGACCGATCCCCCAGACCTTCTCCGCGGGCAGCGTCTCCAGATAGGCGGCGATGGCCCTCCCGGGGATGACGGTGAAGCCGGAAGGTTTGCGGTGTTTGGAGGCGACCTTGGCGAGGACCTTCGTGAGGCTGAGGCCCGCCGAGACGGTGATCCCCAGCTCCCGCCCGATTTCCTGCTGGATCTTCAGGGAGATCGATTCATAGGAGGCCCGGAGGGCCCGCCGCATCCCGGTCAGGTCGGCGAAGGCCTCGTCGATGGAGTACTCCTCCACCTGGGGGGTGAAGCGGCGCATGATGTTGAACATCCGCCGGGAGAAGAGGCTGTAGGTCTCGTAGTCGGAGGGGAGAACGATCAGCCCCGGACAGATCCGCTTCGCCTCGTGGAGGGCGACCCCGCGCTTGATCCCCAGCTTCTTGGCCGCGTAGCTCGCGCAGGCGACGATCCCCCGCTCTCCCCCCGTGATGATCGGTTTCCCCTTCAGCGCCGGGTGGATCGCCTCCTCGCAGGAGGTGAAGAAGGCGTCCCCGTCGACGTGGAGGATCGCCCGGGGCCAGTTGTGGAGGCTGAAAATGGTCTCATTCATGGCGCGGCCTGTTCCGAATAAAAAATTGCTTGCCTTTTCCCGATTTCAGATATAATAGAACCATCGTTCTATTGTCAAGGGATTTTTCAAAACCGGAGACGGTTTCGCAGAAAGTCGGCAAGTCGTCATTGACAGGGCGGGGGAAAAGAGGTTAGTTTACCGCCGGTGTGCGGTATTTACCGCCCGGCTCTGCCGGAGAAGAGAGGTTCCCTGAACGAAAGATTCGTCAAGATATTGGCCACCGGTTTCGGGAGCGGGCTTGCGCCCCTGGCGCCGGGGACGGCGGGAACGCTGGTCGGCATCCC
>JAPLJW010000155.1 GCA_026388365.1 Deltaproteobacteria bacterium
GCCCTGATTGTCCCCACCCGTAAGATGTACCGATATTTGACCGATCGTATCGGTAATCTACAGGAACTTGAGCCGTATTTTCCATTGTGGAAAGCCCTTCACGTCGATGAGGGTCTTCTCGTCGTCATCGCAATCGAGCATGATTCGGTCAGCTCCGAGGTAAAGAGGATCGCAAAAGGAACGGACGGAAGGGCACTGCTATAAAACGCTATTGTTTCTGAAGGATCAAAATATATTCGCGCCGAAGCGTATTGGATATTCCGATGATGGGGCGGCTCATCATCCTGATCGGCTTGAAACCGAAACCGGCGCCGATATCGATCAAGATCTCGTGCAATCCCATCACCTCCTCGGGCGACACGCCGAGCACCTTGCTCAACTGATTGCTGTTTGTCCCGACGATGATCGTACACAGACGCCCCTGGCGTAAAACCCGCGCGCATTCGGAAAGGATTTTCCCCATGTCTTCGCGGTATCGTTGATATTTCTCAAACAGGCTGCGCCCGCGAAGCCCGACCATCCTTTCCCGCAGAGCCTCTACGTCCACCCCCATGAAATTCAAATGGAAGGCATCATTGGCCAGATAATCGATGGCAAAGCTGTACGGAGGTGAAAAGAGGATGCCGTCGACGCTTAGGTCGTTCAGGGAAAGCGCCCGCGCATCGCCCTCCAGAATCTCCGCCAGAGCCGGCTCCACACCCAAATCCGATAAGACATTCTGAATTTTCTCGGCAACGAACAGGTACCGCTCCAGAATCGCCCGGAATTGGTCCAGAGGAGATTTCTTGACGCTCCGCTCCGCATAACCGGCGCTGTCGAGATAGGCCAGTAAGAGAAAATGATAGGTATTCAAGGTATCCCGGCCTTTGTCCGGCAGGGGCCGTCGATCTTTTTCGCCTGCATATCCCGCCGCCTCTTCCATGACGGACATAAATGCTTCGGCCGCTTTAACTTTTCCGGTCTTGCTTCCCTGCTGCGGTTGGCCGACCCTTTTCCGGAAGTATTCAAACACCTCTTCGCAATGGGTCAGCGCACCCCTGGCACGGTCCAGGGACATGGTCAGGGTGTCCAGTTTCGTCTGGGTCATGAAGCGGCAAAACGGACTGGCGTCGATACCTATGGATTTGATCCCCATCAGAGACGCTTCAACCGGGACGGTCCCGGAACCCATCATGGGATCGAGAATCGTCTCGCCGGGTTTGAGTCCCATCACATTGATGATCCCCTTGATCATCTGGGGATGAAATTTCCCCCGGTAAGGGAAAAGGCCGTGCGTGGCATAGCCGGTGCGGAAAATATTCTTTTCAAAAAACGATTTCAGTCGGGAAGACGAGTCATGAGGCAATTTCAAAGGCCGGCCTGTACACATGAGAAAGTGGCTGGTGTATTCTCCCCCGACGACTGAAAAATATGCCGCGTTCCTGATCAGTTCCTCATCAGTCAGGAGGAGATTCTCATAAAAGGCCAGTTCAAGTTCATAGATGTCGCTCAAATTCGGGATCAGTTGCCGTTCCGGAGGGAACAACCCCTCGGTCATATTGCGTTTCAGGGCGCTGATCACCATTTCATTGTTCACCGCCGTTTTCCTCATTCTTCAACAAAATCTTCTGATTTGTGTGGTTTGAGACTCTCGGTCCGGAGACGTTCGACGATCACATCGCAACTTTCCAGATCCATCCCGATCCAGTGACGACCGAATCGCTCGCACACGTCATAGGTCGTCCCGCTGCCGCCGAACGGATCCAGGACCAAATCGCATTCCTGGGTGGACATCTGGATAACCCGTTCGAGAATTTTGGTGGACAACTGATTCAATGTGCGCTTGCGGCTCTTGAATTTCCAGTGCCGGACCGGGGTGATGTCATTCCATACGTCGGTCAGGGTTACTCCGTTCGGATTCATCGCCCCTCTGTGACCTCCATAATCCTTGATCTCCCGGCCGCAGTGACGGCATGTCTCTATGGGCGTACGGATTCTCCGGAAGGTATTTGCCTTCCCCTTGGTGAAATACAAGAGGCTGTAATGGGACGGATACAGTCTGCCTGGAATCGGCAAAGACAGTTTGATATTGACCGCGATCCAGTGACGGAACGTCATCCCCGTTTCGGTCAGATAACTTCCCAGACGGATATTCCATTTCGGGAGGTTGTAAACGAACAGCGCCCCGCCCGGTTTCAAGATCCGGACGCAGTGATCCAACCAATTCCTGCACCAGTTAATATAGTCGTCATCCGACCGGCTATCATCGACCTGGCTTCCGTATTCTTTGGCCAGATTGAACGGAGGGTCGGCAAAGATAGTATCGATAGAACCGTCATTAATAAAAGGCAGGATATTCAGGCAATCACCTTCATATAGGGCACCGTAGCGACTGGAAAAAGTCAGGCGCTGTTCTATCCCCGGGTTCACAACATCAGTCGGTGTCCAAAATTCAATTTCTTCAAGTAGCGGTAAGGACATGGCGATTCAATCACCCTCAGATGGAATTTTTCCATTAAAAAATCTGCTTGGAATATATGCCAAAACTTCCGTCTCAGCAAGGAAGAACATGCCGGAAAAATTTTCAGCGGACTTCCTCACACCTCCCGAAACATCCCTTTTCCCTTCCCATTTTTCGCCTTTGAAAAGGAGGCGGGACTTTCGATCTTCTGGACCGACGCGGGAATCGATACGGGACCGGTACTCCTTCAGAAGCGGATACCCATCGGACCGGAGGAGACGACCGGATCTCTCTACTTCAACCGGTTCTTCTCCCTCGGCGTCGACGCGATCGCGGAGTCCGTCGATCTGATCAAGTCGGGGCGGGCGCCGGCCGCGTCCGGCATGGCGGATTCTTTTGGCGGGACCGGGGATATAAAGGCCTCAGCCCCGTCCGATGAAGGGCATCTTAGTCGCCATGATCGTCATGAACTGTATGTTGACATCGATCGGCAGGCTCGCCATGTGAACGATGGCATCGGCGACATGCTGCACGTCGATCATCGCTTCGGGCGCCCTTTCGCCGTTCGCCTGCTTCACGCCCGTGGCCATGCGCGCCGAAAGTTCGGTCAGCGCGTTGCCGATGTCGATCTGGCCGCACGCGATGTCGTACTTCCTGCCGTCGAGCGAGATGCTCTTGGTCAGCCCGGTAACCCCGTGCTTGGTCGCGGTGTAGGGTGCGGAGTCCGGCCGCGGCGCGTGGGCCGAGATCGAGCCGTTGTTGATGATGCGTCCGCCGCGCGGCGCCTGGCTTTTCATCATCCGGAAGGCCTCCTGCGCGCAGAGGAACATGCCCGTGAGGTTGGTGTCCACCACCGATTTCCATTGTTCATAGGTGAGATCCTCGAACGGGATCCCGGGCGCGCCGACGCCGGCGTTGTTGAACAGCATATCGACGCGTCCGAACGCCGCTTTCGTTTTTTGAAACAGCATCCGCACCGCTTCGGGATGGCTCACATCTGTAGGAACGGCCAGCGCACGCGGGCCCGCCCCCGATTCCGCCGCCGTTTTTTCCAGGAACTCCGCGCGGCGTCCGACCAGCACAACGCTGTAGCCCTCCTTCAACAGGGCAAGCGCCGCTGCCTTGCCGATGCCCGTTCCCGCGCCGGTGACGACGGCGACCTTCTGGTGTGAACCCATGATTTTCCTCCCGACTTTGTGATCATGATCCATCCTTGCGAACCCGGAACCTACTCTGCGCGACCCTGTGAGTCAAAGAAATCATGGCAGAAATATTTATTCAGAAAATTTTTACGCGTGACGCTTCGCCCTGCACCCGTTGCACGGGTGCGCGATCGGGACGAGGAATGGAAGAAGGGTCATTCCCCTGGATCAGGCTGTACAGCAAACGGTCCACCCGATCCTGATGCCCGGCAGAGCGGTCACAAGCAGGCTGTTGACCGGGAGCGCAACCCGCAGCCCCGCCCCGTTGGCGGAGATAGGGGGCGCAATAAAAAACAGACGGTTTCCTTGGCGGGACTCCCCGCCCTGGGGGTGGGAAGTCCAAAACGCC
>JAPLJW010000204.1 GCA_026388365.1 Deltaproteobacteria bacterium
ACCCGCAAGGGCGATGAAGAGGTTTCCCGCGGTGAGGGTGCGCGTGTCCGTGGAGATGCCCCGGCAGGACCAGCCGCGGCCGCCCCGGAGCGGGGCGCCCCCCGTAGCCTTCAGGATCTCCTCGGCGGAAAGGACCGGAACGGTGTCCGTCATGATCCCTCCCTCCCGGTCTGCCATAGCTTCAGCTTCTCCCGCGCGATCGCCCGGTCGTCGAAGGGAACCTTCCGGCTGCCGATGACCTGGTAATCTTCGTGGCCCTTCCCCGCGATGAGAACGATGTCCGCTGCCCCGGAGAGGCCGATGGCTGCGCCAATGGCTTCTCTCCGGTCGGGGATAACGAGGTATCCCTTCCGGTCCGGATGGCCCTCAAATTCGGTGATATCGGAGAATTTCGGCGCCCGGATGCCCGCTTCGATCTCCCGGATGATCTCCAGGGGATCCTCCGTCCGCGGGTTGTCCGAGGTCACGATCGCCAGGTCGCTCCTCTCGGTTGCCGCCTTGCCCATGAGCGGCCTCTTGCCGCGGTCCCGGTCTCCGCCGCAGCCGAAGACGGTGATGATCCGTCCCTTCCGGAAGCCCGACAGGTTTTCGAGTACCTTCCGCAGGGCATCTTCCGTGTGGGCGTAATCTACAAAAACGGCGGGTTGCCCCGCCGCGCTGACCTTCTCCAGGCGTCCCGGAACCTGAAGCAGCCCGGAGATCCCGTTCCGGATGGCCCCGTTGGGGATCCCGACGGCCCTGGCGGCCGCGGCCGCGGCCAGGATGTTGTAGAGATTGTATTTCCCCGTTAGCGGGGAGGCAATGTCGAGTTCCTCGCCTTCAAGATGGAGCTTTGCCTCGATGCCTCCGAGAGATAAATTGAAAGGCGCGGCGGTGACGTCGCAGGGATTGTCGAGGCCGTAGGTGAGGCGGCCGCCCGCGACCTGCCGGATGATCCGCCGACCCCAGGGGTCGTCGCCGTTGAGGATCATTCGCCGGGGGAGATCCTTCCCGCCGCCGGGGAGAACATCGGTGAAGAAGCGTTTTTTGGCCTGGAAGTAATTTTCCATCGTTCTGTGGTAGTCCAGATGGTCCTGGGCGAGGTTCGTGAAAATTCCCAGGTCGAAGGCGCAGTCGTCAACCCGGCGCAGCGCGATCGCATGGGACGAGACCTCGGCCACGACGTGTGTGACCCCGTGGTCCGCCATCTCCCGAAGGATCCGCTGTATCTCAAAGGATTCGGGCGTGGTGTTCGGGGCGGGGAAACGTTTTTCTCCGTAGCGGTAATCGACCGTTCCCAGCACGCCGACCGAATGGCCCGCGGCCCGGAGGATCGCCTCCAGCAGGTAGGTGATGGTGGTCTTCCCCTTCGTTCCCACCACGGCGATCAGACAAAGAGAGACGGATGGGTGACCGAAAAAGTTTCTTCCGAGGCGGCCGAGGACCCGGCGGCTGTCCCGGACGCGGATGGCCGTGACGCCGGCGGGCGGGGCAAAATCCCGCTCGTGGATGATGAAGCGGGCGCCGCGGGCCAGGGCGTCGTCGATGAATTCATGGCCGTCCGTCTTGAGGCCGGGGATCGCCACGAAGAGGCTCTCTTGTTCGCACTGCCGCGAATGGTAACAGATGGAACGGACCTCGCCGTCCGGATCCCCCGTGATCCCGAGGGTTTCGATTTCCTTCATCAGCGGCGGAAGTCGCATCGGACCACCTTTAAGAACCCATGCCGAAGGTGACGGTGCAGCGGCGGTCCTCCGGCGCGGGCCTCCCGGCCGCCGGCTGCTGGGCGGTCGCCCAGCCGCTTCCGACGACACGGACTTCAATTCCTTTCTCTTTTGATCTCTTCAGAACCTCGCGGATCGTCAACCCCCGGAAATTCGGTACGACCGTATCGTCCGTTTCCACCCCCGTCCGGTCCGTGAGGGGCGCCGGGGTGGAAATGAGACTCACCTTCATGTCGCCGCTGAGGGGCTTTTCCTCTTCCGGTGCGGGATTTCTTCGGATGTTCGTCTTGAAACAGGTCAGAAGCTGTTCGCCGATATTCTTGAAGACCGGGGCCGCCGCAACGCCCCCCCATCGGTCCCGCTGCGGCTCGTCCAGGCTGACCAGGATCGCGATCTGCGGGTCCTCAGCCGGGAAGAACCCCATGAAGGAGGTCTTGACCCGTTCCGTCGAATAGACGCGCCGGGCAAAATCAAATTTCTGCGAGGTGCCCGTCTTTCCGGCGACGGCGACGTTCACGATGCCGGCACGCTTGCCGGTGCCGTCTTCCATACCGACCACGTCGGTCAGGATCGCCGTCAGCCGCTTTGCCGTTTCCGTGGAGATGACCCGGCGGACCACGGTCGGATGATAGGCCTGGACCAGGTTTCCCTTCCGGTCCATGAGCCCCCGGACGACGAAGGGTTTCATCAGGACCCCCTGGTTGGCGACGCTGGAGAGGGCGGTGATGAGCTGGATGGCGGTTACGGAGATTCCCTGGCCGAAGGCGATGGTTGCCGCGTCCACCCGGGTCCATTTTTCCACCGGCCGAAGGAGACCGCCCACCTCGCCCGGGAGGTCAATGCCGGTTTTGTCGCCAAACCCGAACTTGCGGATGTACTGGTAGAATTTTTCTTTACCGAGTTTTTCGGCCACCTTGACCGATCCGATATTGCTCGAATATTTCAGGATGTCGTGGAAGGAAAGGGCGCCGTGGCGCTTGCGTTGCGCTTCGTGGATCACGCGGTCGGCAATCGCATAGTTGCCGTTTTCACAGTTGAACATGTCCGTTTCCTTGACGACGCCCTCTTCGAGTGCCGCCGCCGCCAGAAACGGTTTGAAGGTGGAGCCGGGATCGAAGCAGTCGGTGATGGCCTTGTTTTTCCCGGTGGCGGAATTGACCGCGGAGAAATGGTTGGGGTCGAATCCCAACTCGTTGGCCAGGGCGAGGATTTCTCCCGTGCGGGGATCCATGACAATCGCGAATCCTCCCTTAGCCCCCTTATCCTTCACGGCGGCCTTCAGATGGGATTCCACAAGGTGCTGGATGCGGTTGTCGATGGTCAGGACGAGGTTGTAATTCTCTTTCTGGACGGTTTCGGGCCTCTCCACGCGGGGGTAGAGCCGCTTCCCCTTGGCGTCCCTCGTCCAGATCAAATTTTCAGGGGCGCCCTTCAGATAGCGGTCATAGCGCAGTTCGAGCCCTTCCAGACCGGTGGCGTCTATGCCGACGAAGCCGATCAGATGGCCGGCCAGTTCGCCGCTGGGATAGTAACGCTTGGGTTCCTTGATGATGAAGATGCCGTCGACGTCCAACTCCTGCACAAGATTGGCCTGTTCGGGGGCGATTCTCCGGGCAAGCCAGCAGAAATTCTTTGCGCCGGACAGTTTCTTCTGGAGGACGGTCTTGTCCGTCTGGAGAATGGCGGCGAGACGACCGGCCACCTCGACGGGGTTGTCGATCTTGGATGGATCGGCGCAGACGGAATCGGCCATAATGGTGGCGGCCATCTTTTCGCCGTTCCGGTCGAAGATGATCCCCCTTTCCGGTTGCAGCAGAAGGGTCTGGGTATGCTGTTTTTCGGCGAGGGCCTTCAGCTCCTTGCCGGACAGAATCTGCAGTTGAAAGGCGCGTGAGGCGAGCGCGACGAAAAGTACCAGGAAGAAGGCCAGCAGGGTGGCAATCCGGAATTTCATCCATTTTCTCGATTCGCGGGTCATTTCAGTACGATCACCTGCGTCCTTTCCGGATAGGTCATCTGCAGCTTCTCCCGGGCGATGGTTTCGATCCTCCGGGGTGATCTCAGCGTGGCAAGCTCGACCTTCAGCTTCGTCTGTTCTTCCGTGATCTGTTCTCGGCTGCTCAACTCCCGGGCGGTCTGGTACTCCAACTCCGTCATGTGGATGTGGCTCCATACATAGAGGAGCGCCACCGCCATCAGGATGGAGGCGATGAAGACCCAGGTCGAATATCCGATCCGGCCGGGTGCGTGCTCCTGCGGTCGAACCGTATGTTTGAGAACCTCTACGGCCTGCATGATCCGATCCTCTCCGCCGTTCTGAGCTTTGCGCTTCTGGCCCGCGGGTTGTCGCGGATCTCCGCCTCGCCCGCGACCACCGGCTTCCGTGTCACCACTTTCATCGACGGCTTCCGGCCGCAGGCGCAGACGGGAAGGTCGGGGGGGCAGATGCAGCCTTTTTCTCCGGCGCGGAAGGCGTTCTTGACGATCCGGTCTTCCAGAGAATGGAAGGAGATGACGGAGAAGCGTCCCCCGGGTTTGAGGCGGTCCATCCCGCCGGTTACGGCCCGGTGAAGATTGGCGAGTTCGTCGTTGACGGCGATCCGGAGGGCCTGGAAGGTCCGGGTCGCCGGATGGATTCGGGCGGGTCCCCTGATCTTGGGCAATGCCCCGGCCACCACAGAGGCCAAATCGGCCGTCGTCCGGATGGGGGAAAGGGCTCGCCTCTCCACGATGGCCCGGGCGACTCTCCCCGCCATCCTTTCCTCGCCGAACTTCCGGATCAACCCCTCTAACTCCTTTCCGGAGAGGGTGTGGACGAGATCATACGCGCTCGCACCCCGGACCTGGTCCATCCGCATATCCAGGGGGGCGTCGAGCGTAAAGCTGAATCCCCTTTGAGCCGTGTCCAGTTGATGGGAGGAAACGCCCAGATCGAGGAGGATTCCCTCCACCTTTTCGATGTTCATTCCGGACAGAATGGTTTCCATGTCGGCGAAATTCCCCTTTACCAGGATCGCCCGGTCGCCGAAGGGCGCCAGACGTTTCTGGGTTTCCCGGAGCGCCTCCCCGTCGGCGTCGATGCCGATCAGGCGGCCGTCCGGCGCCGAGTTCCTCAGGATTTCAAAGGCGTGTCCCCCGCCTCCCAGCGTGCCGTCCACATAGACGGCCCCCGCCCGGCATTGAAGGGAAGCGATGACTTCTCCGACCAGGACCGGTTTGTGGAAAACGTCCATTCCCTGATGCCTTCGTAAAACAAATCGAAAAAGCCATTGTCCCGGGGCCTTCTATATCCCCAAATCCGCCATATAGTCGCTGAAGCCGTCCAGGTTGTCCCCGCTCTTCTTCATCTCGGCCTCGAACCTTTCCTTGCTCCAGATCTCAATCACCTTGATCATGCCGGCGAGGACGATATCTTTCTCCAGCTTTGCGAATTCTCTGAGATTGGGGGGGATGAGGATCCGACCTTGACCGTCGAGGGTGCAATCGACAGCGCCCGACATGAAAAACCGCTGAAAGGCGCGCACTTCTTTCCTGAGCAGGGACTGGTGGGAGACTTTTTCTTCGATCACCCGCCACTCGTCGTAGGGGAAGACCATCAGATAGCCGTCCCAGTTCGTGATGACGAGACGGTTGTCGTATTTCTCGGCAAAGACTTCGCGGAGCCGCGAGGGGAAAATGACCCTCCCCTTGTCATCAATGGCGTGGTAATATTGACCTCGGAAGACGGACATTGACGATTTATCCTCCACTATAATCCACTTCACTCCACTTTGGGGTCAAGATAGAGGAGGTTTTCGCCTTTGTCAAGAAATATTTTTTATTTTTTTTGTCTGTTAATTTGATGTTTTGAGACGGCCCTGTTGTGCCCGGCGAGGCTGACGGAAAAGTCGTGCGATCCGTCGTTCTTTGCCACGAAATAGAGGTAATCGACTTTGGCGGGGTAGAGGGCCGCCCGGAGGGAATCGATGCCGGGGTTGGCGATGGGTCCCGGCGGGAGGCCGTTGATCCGGTAGGTGTTGTAGGGCGTGTCCGATTTCAGGTGTCTCAGCAAGACGGTTTTCACGTGAGTGCCGTCCTGTTCGAGTTTGTAGACGGCTGTCGGATCGCTCTGCAGTTTCATTCCCTTTGCAAGACGGTTGTGAAAAACGGCGGAGATAAACTCTTTTTCGTCCTTGTTGCCCGATTCCTTGCCGATGATCGAGGCGAGGGTCACCCACTGGGCGTGGGTCAGGCCGATCTCCTTCGCGCGCTTCCGCATCTCCGGCGTGACCTCCTTCCAAAACTTCCCGACGAGAATCCGGAGGATCTCCTGGGTCGTCATGGACCGGTCGAACCGGTAGGTGTCCGGGTAGAGGTATCCCTCGATGCTGTCCGCGTCGATGTCGAGGGAGGCCAGAAATGACCGGTCGGCGGCCAGCGCCGCGAATTCCTTCTCATTGATCAGCTTGAAGATCGAAAGCCGCCGGGCCACTTCGTTTAAGGTGATATCCTCGGGCAATGTCACCGAATAAACCTTGATCTCTCCGCGGACCAGTTTATCTATGATCGCCGAAGGCGACATCACGCCGGTGAGTTCATATTCACCCGCCCGGATTTGCCGGTTTGCCTTCTTTACGAGGGCCAGGACCCAGAAAAATGGACGGTTCTCGACCAGACCGGCATCGTTGAGAATTTCCGTGATCCGGAGGAAGCCGGTTCCTCTCGGAATATTGACCGTCCCGGCAGTCGCTTGAGGATTCACAGGGGTCGTCGCGTAATAGTAGAAGGCCACCCCGGTCAGAAACAGAACCAGAAGGCACAGGAGAACCTTTTTCCATTCGTAAAACCATCTCATTCGAGATATCATTTTTGAATAGGCTTGCATGTTCATCGGGCGGTTTGTCCGGTTTTCCCCTCACGGGCCAGGGCATCGAGATAGCCCTGAAGGATGATGCCGGCGGCCAAGCGGTCCACGATCCCTCTTTTCTTCTCCCGGCGGACGCCGGTCTCCCGGAGGAGTTCCTCCGCCTCCTTTGTTGAGAGGGTTTCATCCCGGCGGATGATGGGAAGTGTAAAACGGGTCTGCAGCCGCCGGATAAACCGGTTGACCTTCTCGCACTGGATTCCCTCGCTGCCGTCGAGACGAATGGGGTAACCGACGACGATCCGTTCGATGTCATAGCGTCCGATCAACTCGGCGATCGCTCCGAGATCCGCATCGCGGTTCTTCCGGACGATGGTCCCGACTCCCTGCGCCGTCATTCCGAGTTCATCGCAGACCGCAACGCCGATCCTTCGGCTGCCGTAATCCAACCCCAGTACCCTCATCGTTCCTCCCATCGATAAAGAAAAATCCTTATAAATCATCCGACATGAAAATTCCATCCCATTCATCTTTCCGGAGGAAATGGTTGATTCCGTTGCAAAACGTCCCAAACGCCGCGATTCGGGGATAGCTTCGGTCGTTTTAAGACCGAAAAACATGACCGCCGACCAGCTCCAGGCGGGCTGCAACCGGTTCACAAAGGATTGTTACCGGATCATGGAGATGGTCTACCGGGCGTTTAAGCAACCCAATGCTGTGGGAAAGATCACCGGTCTCATCTCCAAAGCGACGCTCAGGTTAAATTGCATGCTCGGAAATAAACGTTTTATAGAAGCCGATGGAACCGCGCGCTGCGCTCCCGACACGCCAGACCTGCGCGCGGAATGATATCGAGGGCTGCGAGAATGCGGGCCCAGTCCCTGATCAAAGCGACCAAGGCAATGAAATGAATATCTGTCGACCCCGACTCCAGCTACAAATGTATTTTGCCACCTCAATGCCTTCGCTATACCCCAAAATCAGCCCTGGCAGTTCTCAGCCGAAAAGAGTTTCTCTCCCACAATGATATTTTTTTGATTTTCCTCCCCTCGCAACTTATTATGATTAAAGAGCAAATACCGCTTAATGAATGGCGTTATGCCAACAAGGAAAATAATTTCCATGCGAAACCTGTCCAAATCCGATTACAAGATAAGTTTACGATTTGCAGAGGAAGAAATTTTACGTTTGGCGGGTTGAACGGTTCTATCCAGCGGCATTGTTGCGTTTGCAATACCGCACCATCTGCTCGCCCCTGTTCGGTATAGGAGAACACACAGCGGCCGGGGACTCCAGGGCAGAAAAGATCTTACCGCCTTTGCTGTCCCGATGCCGATTTTCTATGCTTTCTGTTTCTTCATGGCCGCAATGGGCCCCTGAATGATGGGATAACGGCATCCTAACATTTCCAGTAACTTTGACATGGCATTTCCTCCTTCTTGAGATGATTGTTTCCAAGCTTGCAGCCATTGTGAATCTTCCCGGCCCATTTTCTCATTATGCCGGGGAAAGCCCTTCGCCAACCTGCTAAGTCTTTCCCGATATAGGACATCAAGCGCCAGTCCGCCGAAAAATAGTTTCGCTCGTCTTTGATAAGCATTCGCTTTCGCGATTGGGAGTATATGATGGGCGGTCTTGGGTCAATGAAAAATGAGCAACAGGGCATGGATGAGCAGAAGAAATCGTCAAAGGGGGACAGGGTTCCGGCCGCAATGAGGGCCGGCAAAGGCACCATCTTTGCTGTTGTGAAAAGCGGGTGAGTCTGTTATTTTCAGGGCCATGAAGCATCTCGTGATGGGAACGGCCGGTCACGTGGACCACGGCAAGACGGCGCTGATCAAGAGGCTCACCGGCGTGGATACCGACCGCCTCAAGGAGGAAAAGGAGCGGGGGATCACCATCGAGCTCGGGTTTGCATCCTTGGCCCTTCCCGGCGGCCGGACCCTCGGGGTCATCGATGTCCCCGGCCACGAGCGGTTCGTCCGGAACATGTTGGCCGGTGCGGCCGGCATCGATCTCGTGGTCTTGGTCATTGCGG
Source organism: Deltaproteobacteria bacterium (assembly GCA_026388365.1). The sequence continues at coordinate 8,585 of JAPLJW010000204.1, forward strand.
CCGACGAGGGGGTCATGCCGCAGACACGGGAACACCTCCATATCTGCACTCTCCTGGGGATCCGAAAGGGGTTTGTCGCCCTGACCAAGATCGATATGGTCGATGAGGAGTGGCTGGAACTGGTCCGGGAGGATGTCCGCATGTTTCTCCGGGGGACCTTTCTGGAAGATTCGCCGGTTGTCCCGGTCTCCTCCCTGACCGGGGCCGGTTTCCCCGAATTGCTTTCGGCCATCGGGAAGACGGCGGACGAAGTGGAGGAGGGCGCCGATGTCGGTCTCTTCCGGCTCCCCGTGGACCGGGTCTTCACGATCAAGGGGTTCGGCACCGTCGTCACGGGGACGCTGGTCTCCGGAAAGGTGAGGACCGGCGAGGAGGTGGAGATCTCTCCCGTCGGCCTTCGCGCCCGGGTGCGAGGGATCCAGGTCCACAACCAGACCGTCGAAACGGCCGAGGCGGGGCAGAGGACAGCGATCAACCTTCAGGGAATCGATCGGGAAGCGATCGAGCGGGGGCATGTCCTGACCGGTCCGGGAACGCTTACGGCGTCGCAGCGCCTCGATTGCATTTACCGCCATCTGAGCGGCGCCGGCCGGAAGCTGAAGAACCGGACCCTCGTCCGATTCCATACAGGGACCAGCGAGGTCATGGCGCGGATGATCCTGCTCGACCGGGATGAGTTGGAACCGGGGGAAGAGTGCTGCTCCCAGCTTGTATTAGAGACCCCCCTGGCTGTCGTGTCCGGGGACCGGTTCGTCGTCCGCAGCTATTCCCCGGTGACGACGATCGGCGGCGGCGAGATCGTCGATCCGCTGCCGGCGAAACACAAACGGTCTTCGGCCGGGGTCCTCCGGGAATTCCAGCGCCTTGCCGGCGGGGAGGATGACGACAAGATGGCCGTCATTCTGGAGAGGGCCGGCATTGCAGGAATCACCGAAAAACTCCTGATCGTCCGGACGGGAATCCGTGGCCGGGAACTGCGGAGACGCCTGGAGGGGATGTTTTCCGCGAAGAGGGCCGTTCTCGTTGATCGGGACGAGATGCGGGTTCTCTCCTATCGGGTTTATGAGGCCTTCCAGGCGGAGATTCTCCGGGAGCTCCGGGAGTACCATGAACGGAATCCCCTTCAGGAGGGGCTCTCCCGGGAGGAGCTGCGGACCACGCTGGAGCGGGGCGACGGGGTTGGGCAGAAGATCTTCACGATGGCCCTCCGGGATCTCGAGAAGAGGGAAGAGATCATCGCCGAACGGGAGATGATCCGTCTGACGGGGCACCGCGTCCATTTGAAGGGAGAGATGGAGGACCTGCGGGAGCAGCTCTCGATCGTTTTTCAAAGCGGGGGACTTGCGCCGCCGACGGTCCGCGAGGTCCTGGAGCGGTTCCCCGACCGGAAAAAGGAGGTTGCGAGCCTCATCCAGGTGATGACCCGCGAGGGGGTTCTGGTCCGGATCAGCGAGGACCTGAATTTCCACCGGGATGCGCTGGCGCGGCTTCGCGAGGATTACCGGCGGCTCCTCATCCGCGACGTGCAGGCGACGCCGGCAAGCTTCAAGGAACTGACCGGGCTTTCGCGAAAATTCATCATCCCGCTGATGGAATATTTTGATATGACCAAACTGACCATGCGGGCGGGCGATCACCGGATCCTTCGGGAAAGGCCGGAAAAATGACCGAAGATGAAACCCGCAAGCTCGGCATTGCCGGTGGAGATCAGGGGCACAATGAAAAACAGACGGTCTCCTTGCCAGGAAGCCGCGCCCTGAAGGCGGGGAGCTTCAGATCCGAAAATGACGGCGGCGATTGTTTCCGGATTTCCGTCTATGACGGGGAGGGGTTTTCCGAAAAGGACGAACGGATCATCCGCGAGATCCCGCTTGCGGTGCATCTCAACGACCGGAAGATCATCACGATCGCCTGCGCGGGGCTGCACGTGGAGGAGCTGGCCGTGGGTTTCCTCCGGTCCGAGGGTTTCCTCCGAATAAGAGAGGACGTTGCGGCGGTCGAGGTTTCTCCCGATCGGACGCAGGTGAGGATCCGGACGGCGGCGGGGCGGGAAATCCCGGATCCGGAGACAACGGCGGGCAGGACCCTGGCATCGAGCGGCGCCCGCGGTTTCGGGGGGCCGGCGGCGGAATCCCCGGAAGAGCCGCTGTCGGGCAGGTTTACCGTTGCGCCGGAGGCGGTCCTCGATCTCATGGAACGCTTTCTTGGGCAGGCCCGTCTCCACGAAGAGACCGGCGGGACCCATGCCGCGGCCCTGGCCCGGAACGGGGAGATTCTGGTCGTCCGGGAGGACATCGGGCGGCACAACACGATCGACATGCTGGGCGGCTACGCACTGCTCCACGGGGTGGACTGCCGCGACGCCGTCATCTTCCGGACCGGCCGCGTCTCGTCGGAGATCGTCCACAAGATTTGGCGGCTGGGTGTTCCGTGGGTCTGTTCCCTGTCCGTTCCGACGACCCAGGCCGTGGAGATCGCGCGGGCGGCGGGCATAACGCTGATCGGTTCGGTCCGGCGGGGCCGGATGAAAATCTATTCTTGAGGGAGGAAGGGCGGGTGCGAACGTGACGGGAAAAACGATCTATGTCAAAGATATTAAAACGGGCGACCGGGTGAGCGAGGTCTTTCTCGCGGCGGAGAAGAATCTGGCGTACTCCCAGAAAGGGTCTCCCTACCTGAATCTCCGCCTGAAGGACCGGACGGGGGAAGTGGACGGGAAGGTCTGGGAGAATGCCCTGGTCTGGGACAAGGCGTTCAAAAAGGGTGATCTGATCCGTATCCAGGCGCGGGCGCTCAGCTTCAAGAACGCGATCCAGTTATCGATCATCGAGCTTCGGAAGGTGGAGGACGCGGAGGTCGAACTCGCGGACTACTTTCCGGTGGCGAAGGGGGATCGCGCGGCGATGTTCGCAGAGATTCTGGCCTATTGCGATCAGGTGAAGACCCCCTGCCTTTCCGCGCTGCTGCAGGCATTTTTCCAGGACGAAAAGATCGCCGGGCTGTTCCGGAGGGCGCCGGCGGCCAAAGGATTTCATCATGTCTATAGCGGCGGTCTGCGGGAACACACCCTTTCCGTCGTTCGACTCCTCGACCGGGCGGCGGGCCATTATGCGGGGGTC
>JAPLJW010000018.1 GCA_026388365.1 Deltaproteobacteria bacterium
CTCCGCGGGCCCGACGACGAGCTACCGGATGGATGCCTACGCCCCCAGGCTGATGGAGATCGGCATGAAAGGGATGATCGGCAAGGGGAATCGGGCGCCTGAAGTCATCCAGGCGATGAAAAAAAACAAGGCGGTTTACTTTGGGGCCACCGGCGGCGCCGGTGCGGTGCTCGCAAAGAGCATCAAGAAGGCGCAAGTGGTTGCGTATGAAGACCTCGGGCCCGAGGCCATCCATAGACTGGAAGTAGAGGATTTTCCGGTGGTTGTGATCAACGACACGAAGGGCAACGATCTTTATGTCGAGGGCGCAAAAAAATATCGGAAAGACTAACAAGTGCCTTAATATAGGATGAGGGATATGAAAACTTCAGGGTATGGCGGCAGAGAAATGGAAGTGGTCACACACGATGTGTTGATTTTTGGAACAGGGCTTGCGGGGCTGCGCGCGGCGGTCGAGATCGCACGCCAATCCAAAGACACCGTCAACATCGGGCTCGTTTCGAAAGTCCAGATTCAGCGTCCCCATTCCGTCTGTGCGGAAGGCGGCACGGCGGCCGTCATGCGCGAAGAGGACGGCGACAATCTGGAGCTGCATGCCTGGGACACGGTCAAAGGCGCCGATTTTCTCGCGGATCAGGATGTCGTGGATCGGTTCGTGGAAACCAGCCCGAAAGAGATCCTTCAACTGGACCACTGGGGAATGCCCTGGTCGAGACGCCCCGACGGCCGTATCCAGCAGCGTCCCTTCGGCGGACACAGCTTTCCCAGGGCCACGATGGCGGCGGATAAAACCGGCTTCTTCGAGGTCCAGACCCTTTATGACACCTTGATGCAGTATCGGAATTTTTCACGATACGATGAATTTTTCGCGACGTCCATCCTGGTCGAGAACGGCGAGTTCGGCGGGCTGGCGGGGATCTTCATGCCCACGGGGAAATTCATGGTGCTGCGGGCCAAGGCGATGCTCATCGCCTCGGGCGGGTTGGGAACGCTGTACGCTTTTACGACCTACTCCCAGACCGTCAGCGGCGATGGCCAGGCGATCGCATACCGGGCCGGTCTTAAGCTGGAAGATCCCGAGTTTGTGCAGTTTCACCCCACGGGTCTTGTCCCTTCGGGCATCCTGATGACGGAGGCCTGCCGGGGCGAAGGCGGATACCTGAAAAATTCCGAAGGCCATCGCCTCATGGAAAAGTATGCCGCGAAATTCATGGAACTGGCGCCGCGGGATATCGTCTCGCGGTCCGAAATGACCGAGATCCTGGAAGGCCGGGGTTTTACCGGTCCCGGCGGTTTGGATTACATCCACCTGGATCTGACACACCTGGGGGCGGAAAAGATCAATCATGCCCTCCCCCTGATCCGGGAAGTTTGCATGAAGTTCCTGGCCCTGGATCCGATCCTCACGCCGATTCCGGTGAGACCGGTCGCCCATTACTCCATGGGCGGGATCGAGGCGGACATCAACGGCGCCACGGCCATGCGCGGGGTTTGGGCGGCAGGAGAGGTGGCCTGCCACTCGTTGCACGGAGCCAATCGCCTCGGTTGCAATTCCACGGCGGAATGCCTCGTGTGGGGGGGCATCACCGGGGGAGAGATCGTGAAATACCTCCAGTCGGACCCGCCCCTGCAAAAACTGCCGGCGGCAGCCATCGACGCGGAGTGGGAGCGGATCTTTGTCGGGCTTTGCGAGCGGAAGGGCGGGGAAGATCCCTACGCCATCAAAAAGGA
>JAPLJW010000278.1 GCA_026388365.1 Deltaproteobacteria bacterium
CGCGGGATCCCCGTGTTGAGTGAAGAATACATGGAAAACCAGGAGAGGATCGAGGTCAGGCCATAGAGAGCCACCCCTTTAGCTCTTCCCAGCCGGCGGAGAAGATTCATCCTGCCGACGGTCGGGTTGGAGGGATGTTCCGGGAATTCGTTGAGCAAGACCACATTGAAGATGGACAGACCAATCGGCAGCGCCATCCAGTGGATGCAGGGAGCGATATATCCCCGCTGGATGTAGAAGGCGGCGGCAATGGGGAGCCAGCTGTAGAAGAAAGCGATGAGCGTTTCGCCGTAACCCTTATCGGCCGGACGGATGGGCCATGTGGCGTAGAAGAAACCCGGCAGGGCGCCGAGACAGCCCAGGAGGAGTGTAAAAGAACCCGTCTTCAGGCCGAATTGCAGGATGACGCCGATCGAGAGCGCCAGCGTGATCGCGACGAAACCGTTCCGAAGGGGGCCGGGCCGGCGAAATATCAAATCCGGGAGGGTACCGTATCCCTCAGAGAAAGGGTTCCGGAAGGGATGTTTGGATCGTTCATCCTTCACGCTTGTGAAGTATTCTCCGGCATGGTACGTCGAGAGCATAACCATGACGATGGCCATGAAGCCGAGGCCGAAGGCGGGGATATGGAAGACGTGATCCAGACGCCAGGCCAGAAAAGTACCGAGACAGAACGGGAGAATGCCGAGGGTATGAAAAGGGGGACTGGACAATCCCAGCCAGCCTTCGATCTTGGTCATGATGTACGTTTCGTCATATGCCGGCATGGAGATAGGCCTCATTCCTTCTGTGTCGCCGAGTAGTTACGTAACACAAAGCGCAGTGCTTGTCAAATCGCCGTCCATTCTGAGCCTCCGCTTTTCGATCCCTCATCCTTATTAAGAATATTAGATTTTTTTCTTGATTGTTCATTTTCTTTATGTTAGGGGTGATTCCAAGTTCACTGGGAAGTGGGCCGTTCCATTGGTTTTTTGAAATCCTGAACAGAGCAGAATCTTATGCTGTATTTCCGGTTACGGACGCTCTTGTTTGCAGCATCCGATGTTTCGGGGGAGGACCCCGAACGGTTATGGCGGTGAGGTGTGATCATCGGCAGGGCAGTGCCCGATAAGGATTGAACCACCCTGGGGTGGTGGCGACGTTATGTTCCATTAAACCAATTGATGAAAGGGGGACGAAAGGAATGACGAAGGCAGAATTGATTGCGGTGATTGCGGGAGATGCGTGTATAACGAAAGCGGCGGCGGCGAAAGCGCTGGAGGCCTTTACCGGAGCGGTGGGCAAGGAACTTAAGGGGAAGAGCGGAAAGCTCGGACTGGTGGGGTTCGGGACCTTTTCTGTGTTGAAGAGGAAGGCCCGCGAAGGCAGGAACCCGCAGACCGGAAAGAAAATCAAGATTGCAGCGAAGAAGGTGGTTAAATTCAAGGCGGGCAAGGCTCTGGCCGACAAGGTTAATAAATAACAGGGTATTGAAGAGTCAGCTTAAAAAGGGCCTCCATCTTGAAGATGGGGGCCTTTTTCTATCCGGCTTGAGGATGGGCCCGGTTGGTTTGACCGGGAGCCCAACCCGCAAGCCCCGCCTTGCAGGCGGAGATACGGGGTGCAACAAAAAAAAGACAGATCCCTTGCCGGGAAGCCCGCCCTTTGGGAGGGTAGCTTCTAATGCGCGGCCTTGTTCGGTTGACACGCCCGGACGCTTCTGTTAAAGGAGAAACGCAAAGTGAGGGAATCTGTTTTTAGGAGGTTCGTTTGACAAAAAAGAGGATTTTGAGCGGGATGAGACCCACAGGGAAGCTCCATCTCGGGAATCTCCACGGCGCCCTTTCCAACTGGATCGCCCTGCAGAATCGCGGCGATTACGACTGCTACTATTTCGTAGCCGACTGGCATGCGCTGACCAGCGACTACGCGACCACGGACGATATCCAGGCGAACACGATCGACATGGTGATCGACTGGCTCTCCGCCGGTCTGGATCCGGCTAAAAGCACGCTCTTCATCCAGTCCAAGATCAAAGAACATGGCGAACTCTTCCTGCTCCTCTGCATGATTACCCCCCTCGCCTGGCTGGAGAGGAATCCGACCTACAAGGAGATGAAGGAGGAACTCGCGCAGAAGGACCTCTCGACGTTCGGTTTCCTTGGCTATCCGGTCCTTCAGGCCGCAGACATCATCATGTACAAGACTTACGGTGTCCCGGTCGGCGTCGATCAGCTTCCCCATGTTGAACTGACGCGCGAGATCGCCCGCCGTTTCAATTTTCTCTACGGCGAGATCTTTCCTATCCCGGAGCCGCTCCTCGCGGAGGTCCCGAAGCTCCTGGGCATTGATGGGCGGAAGATGAGCAAGTCATACGATAACGCGATCTTTATGAGCGATCGGGGTGACGAACTGAAGAAGAAGGTCGGGGCGATGTTCACCGATCCCCAGCGGCAGCGCAAAAGTGACCCGGGCCGTCCCGAGCTCTGCAATGTTTACACGTTTCACGGGCTCTATTCCGCTCCGGAGACGGTCGCAGAGATCGCCCCCGCTTGCAGGAGTGCAAACATCGGCTGTATCGAATGCAAGCGACGTCTGGCCGGGGCGATCGCGGAAGGAATGGAGCCGATTTATGACCGTCGGGACCACTACCTGTGCCATTCCGAAGAGGTCCGGGCGATCATCGAAGACGGCAATGTCCGGGCCGGCCGGATCGCGAAGGCGACGCTGGCCGAGGTGCGGGAAGCCATGAAAATCAACCATGAGCTATGAGATCAAGCTCGACATCTTTGAGGGGCCACTGGACCTCCTGCTCTATCTCATCCGGAAAAACGAGATCGACATCTACAATATTCCCATTGCTCTGATCACCGAGCAGTATCTTTCCTACCTCGATATGATGCGCTCTCTCAATCTGGACCTCGCCGGAGAATATCTGGTCCTGGCCTCGACGCTCATCCACATCAAGTCGAAGCTGCTCCTGCCGCCGGTTGAGGGGGATGGTGAGGAAGAAGAAGGGGAGGACCCCCGGGCGGAACTGGTCCAGCAGCTCCTGGAATACAAGGCCTTCAAGGAGGCGGCGCTCCGTCTCGACAACCGGCCTCTCCTCGAACGGGATGCCTTTAAGCGAGGCGCCCCCGTGGAGGAGCCGACCACGGCGGAGGAGACGGATGACGCGCTGGTTGAGGTCGACGTCTTTGAGCTCGTCACGGCCTTCCGCCGGATCATCGCCGGCCTCGATCTCAAGGAGGATCTGGAGATCGATGCTGAAAAGATGTCCCTCACCGACCGGATCAATGAAATCATGGAGAGACTGGCGGAAGAGGGACAGATCACCTTTGCCGATCTCCTCGGGGATAAAGCTGACCGGCGGCGGATCATCTACACGTTCCTCGCGATCCTGGAGCTCATGAAGCTGCGGATGGTCCGGGCCTACCAGTCGGGATCCTTCGGGGCGATCCGGCTGTTTCCGGCCGTGGAGGGATGATGGAAGAAAAAGTCGCAATCATCGAGGCGCTCATTTTCGCTTCCGAAGCGCCGCTGACAGCAGAACGGGTCGCCGAGATCCTGCCCGATGTGGAAAAGAAAGAGATCGTTTCGCTTCTGGAGGGGCTGGCGCGGGAGTACGAGGAACGGGGAGGCGGGATCTGCCTCCGGGAGGTGGCCGGCGGCTTCCAGTTCAGGACGAGGACGGATCTGGCCCCCTGGCTCCGGAAATTGAAGGCGGGCCGGCCCGCGATGCTCTCTCCGGCCGCCATGGAGACCCTGGCCGTGGTCGCCTACCGCCAGCCGCTCGTGAAATCCGAGATCGATCGGATCCGCGGCGTCGAC
>JAPLJW010000258.1 GCA_026388365.1 Deltaproteobacteria bacterium
CGAGGAATTGGGGTTACCTCTGGGAGAGCGAAAGAGGACCTATAACAGCAGGCTCGCCCAGGAATTAGGCAAGTGGGCGGAGAGCAAAGGGCAAGGGGATGTATTCCACGATGCCGTCTTTCGAGCATATTTTGTGGACGGCCGAAATATCGCCAAAGAGGAGGTGCTGGCAGGACTTGCGAAAGCGGCGGGACTTTCCGAAAAGGAAGCCCGTGAAACCCTGCAATCGAGAGCCTTCCGCGATGCCGTCGATGCAGACTGGACCCTTGCCGGGCAAATGGGGATAGAGGCTGTCCCGACCTTCGTTCTCGACGGCGGAGCGCTGGTCGGAGCTCAGCCCTACGAGGCCCTCGAACGGCTCCTGCTTGACCATGGGGTGAAGAGAAGATAAGCGCAGGCTGTTGAAAACCGCTCATCTGCGGCGTTGCGCTGCAAACCTCCCCGGATCAAGTCCGGGGCAGGCGTGCTCGACGTATTATCATATACGCCTCGCTCCTCGATTTTTGCGCGCCTTGCATCTGACCCTTTTTGAACAACCTGTCCGTCGGGTGTTTTTCAGCACCCCGTTCACGCGCGGAGAACTATTTTCCGCAGGCTACCTACCCCCCCCCCCCGTTTTTTGCGGTGCATCTCTATTACCCCAAAGTGCCCTTCCGGTTCAACGCAAATCCTTCGCCGATGATCCGCTCCCGCTCCTCCCCGCCGCCGGCGGTGGAGAAACAGAATCATGCCGCGGTTTTTGTTCAATCTTTCATTGCACAACCGGGTCGGATTGTGATAGGGATGGCCTGCATTCCACAATATGATGGGGTCAGGTCTTGAAATTTAGCGTTTTATTACAAAACGCTAAATTTCAAGACCTGACCCCGTATACAAGGGGGCAACTGCCATGATCCACATCCAGGAAATCGGCGGGCGCAAGCTGGCCTGCTGGGTCAACAACGGAAGTTTTCTGCCCGATCGGAAGACGCTGGTTTTCATCCATGGTTCCGGCGGGAGTCACGCAGATTGGATCCTTCAGTACACCCCGCTGAAAAATACATTCAATGTCGCGGCGATCGATCTGCCCGGACACGGACAGTCAGACGGGCCCGGGGAACAGGACGTTCCCGCCTACGTGGGCTGGGTGAAGAAGCTTCTGGAGGGGCTCGGGATTGCCAAGCCGGTCCTGATCGGCCACTCCCTCGGCGCGGCCATCTGCCTCCAGTTTGCCATCGATCACGGCGATGCCGCCGCCGCGGTGGTCCCCGTGGGCGCGGGGGTCCGGATGCCCGTCAACCCGGCTATTCTGGAGGGGCTGAAACAAGACCCGGCCGCAATCATCGGCCTGGTCGCAAAATTCTCGGTGGCCAAAGGGAACCGGGAGCGGCTCTCTGGCCTCATCACGGAAAATCTCTCCCGGGTGAACCCGTCGCTCCTCTACGGAGATTTTACCGCCTGCGACAAGCTGGACATCACGGAGGCGGTCGCGGGAATCCGGATCCCCACGCTCGTCATCTGCGGCGCCGAAGACAAGATGACGCCGCCCGCCCTGTCCGAATACCTCATGACACATATCCCCGGGGCCGGGCTTGCCCTGATTGCGGGGGCGGGACATCTCGTCGTGCTGGAAAACCCGGAGGCCTTCAACACGGCCCTGACGGATTTCGTGAATTCGCTGCCGCCTTGAACACGCAATGAAGGGAGACTAAAAATACATGTTCGTCCTCGGAAATTTCATCGCCGCCGCCGCCCATATCATCGATATAGCGCTCACCGCCTACATGTGGATCATCGTGATCCGGGCGGTCCTCTCCTGGGTCAATCCCGATCCCTACAACCCGATCGTCCGGTTCATCCACCAGGTGACCGAACCGGTCATGGCCCCGATCCGGCGTTGGATGCCCATCCGGGGGATGGGCATCGACTTTTCACCCATCATCATCCTGCTCGTGATCGTCTTCCTCCAGAGCTTCCTGGTGAAGAGCCTGATCGAGCTTTCATATCATTTCCGGTGACTGCCATGATCCCCATCCGCGAAACCGAAACCGGCGTCGTCTTCCGCATCCGGGTCGTGCCGCGGGCGTCCCGGCGAGAACCCGCCGGCATCCAAGACGACGCCCTGAAGCTCCGGATCACAGCGCCCCCCGTGGAGGGGAAGGCGAACGGGGAGTGCATCCGCCTTCTCGCCGGGCTCCTCGGCGTGAAGAAGGCGCAGGTGACGATCATCGCGGGTCATGCCTCCCGGACGAAAACCGTCGCCGTGGAAGGGGCGAAGGCAAAGGAGATCGCCGCCCTCATCGCAGCGCTGTGAGGTAACCTTTTCCAGGAAATTCCAATATGGCAGATGTACACGGTTCTGAAAATTCGCGGGTCGTCCGGGCGGCGGGCGTGGTGGGGATGGCCACGATGCTCTCCCGCGTCTTCGGCTTTATCCGGGACATGATCGTGGCCGGCCTCTTCGGCGCGGGGCTCACGACAGACGCCTTCTTCGTCGCCTTCCGGATCCCGAACCTGCTGCGGCGGCTTCTCGCCGAGGGTTCGCTGACCGTCTCCTTCGTCCCCGTCTTCACGGAATACCTGAAGAACCGGACCCGGGAGGAGGCGCTGGAACTCGCCGACATCGCCTTCACGGCCCTGTCGATCCTTCTCGTCGCCGTTTCGCTCCTTGGCGTTCTCTTCTCGCCGCTCATCGTAACGATCATGGCGCCCGGCTTCGTCAAGACGCCCGCCCAGTACGACCTCGCCGTCTTCCTGACCCGGATGATGTTCCCCTACATCCTGCTGATCTCGCTCGTCGCCCTCTGCATGGGGATCCTCAATTCGCTCCGGCACTTCGCAGCGCCGGCCCTCTCGCCCGTCGTCCTGAACCTCGCGATGATCGTGGCCGCACTGACCCTCCGCGGCTTTTTCCGGGAGCCGATCACCGCGCTCGCCATCGGCGTCATGGCAGGCGGCGTGCTCCAGCTCGCCATGCAGTGGCCTTTTCTGGTTCGGATGGGGGTCAGGCTGAAACCGAACTTCCGTTTCCGCCATCCCGGGGTGAGGCGGATCGGACTCCTGATGCTTCCCGCGGCGTTTGGGGCGGCGATCTACCAGATCAATATCTTCATCGGAACGATCCTTGCCTCTCTCCTGCCGACCGGGAGCGTTTCGTACCTCTACTACGCCGACCGGATCGTCGAACTCCCCCTCGGGGTTTTCGCCATCGCCGTGGGAACGGCGACGCTTCCGAGCTTCTCCGAGCAGGTCGCGCAGGGCCGGTTTGAAGAATTGAAGAAGACGATCGCCTTCTCGCTCCGGATTATTCTCTTCATCACGATCCCGGCGACGGTCGCCCTGATCGCGCTGCGGGTCCCGATCATCTCCGTTCTTTTCCAGCGGGGCGCGTTCGGCGTTCAATCGACCCTGCTGACGTCACAGGCCCTCCTCTGCTATGCCGTCGGCCTCTGGGCCTTCTCCGTCATCCGGATCATCGTCTCCGCCTTCTACTCTCTCCAGGATACGCGTTCCCCCATGAAGGCCGCGATCGTCGCGCTGATCGTCAACGCCGTCTTCAGCGTCACGCTGATGTTTCCGCTGAAGCACGGAGGACTGGCGCTTGCCACCTCCATCGCCTCCGCCGTGAATGTCGGAATGCTCTGGGTTATCCTGAGAAGGCGGATCGGGAAACTCCTGGATCGGGAATTCTACCGCTCCCTCGGCAGGACTTCCCTCGCCTCGCTCGTCATGTGGGGGGTGATCCTCCTCATCGACATGATCTACCCCTGGAACATAACCGGCCCCTTCGACACCAGGCTCATTCACCTGATTCTCTGTGTCGCCGGCGGCGCCGCCGCCTTCTTCGCCGCGGCCCTCTTTCTGAAAAGCCCGGAGATCAGCGACGCCGTCGGTTCGATCCGCCGCCGCCTCGCCAAACGCTGAAAGGCGCCGGGATATGCGGCGCCAGTCCGTCAAAAAGAATTTTCTTGCGCTCGTGTTCTCTTATTCCGCGTTGTGCCGTGCTTTTCCCTCCCGGGTGATCGGGTAACGTAACCGTCCGGGACAGGGCCCGCATGGCGCGCCGGGGTTCAATTCAGCGTCTTGGTCAGGCGCGCGGCCACCTTGTCCATAAAGCCTTCCGTGCTCTCGTAACCCTGGGGCGCGGGGGTTATCAGCGAGACCAGATCTTTTGTCACGATACCGTCCTCAATGCAGCCCAGGACTGCCTTCTCAAGTTTTCCTCCGAACGCCGTCACTTCCGGCGTGCCGTCGAACTCGCCGCGCTTCTTTATGGCGCTCGTCCAGGCGAAGATGGAAGCTACGGGGTTGGTACTGGTGGCGTTGCCCTTGAGGTGCTCGTAGTAATGGCGGCGCACGGTGCCGTGCGCGGCTTCGTACTCGAAGTGGCCATCGGGGGACACCAGCACCGAGGTCATCATGCCCAGGCTGCCGAAACCGGCGGCCACCATGTCGGAGAACACGTCGCCGTCGTAGTTGCGCATGGCCCAGAGGATCCCGCCCTCGTGCTTTATTATCTGCGCCACCGCATCGTCTATCAGCAGGAAGCGGTAGGTGACGCCAATCTTGTCCATCTCGCCCTTGTGCGCCAGCACCTCTTCATTGAAAATGTCCTTGAAGCGCGCGTGGTATTTCTTGCTTATCGTGTCCTTGCAGGCGAACCAGAGGTTTATTTTTTCCGAGATGGCATATTTTATACAGGACTGCGCAAAGGAATGTATGGACTTGTCGGTATTGTGCATGCCCATGATCACGCCTGGACCCTTGAATTCCTTAATGGTGGCGTTGATGACGGCGCTGCCGTCGTCGGGGGTGAATCGCAGTTCGGCCTTGCCGGGGCGGTCCGCCACAAGTTCCATGGACTTATAAAGGTCGCCGTAGGCGTGGCGGCCTATGACGATGGGGTATTTCCAGCTGCGCACCGCCGGGGTGATGTTCTTTACCGTTATAGGTTTGCGGAACACCGTACCGTCCAGGATGCCGCGTATGGTGCCGTTTGGGGACGGCCAGGCCTTTTTAAGCTTGTACTCGATGACGCGCTCGGCATCGGGGGTGATGGTGGCGCATTTCACGCCCACGCCGAACTGCTTTATGGCGTTGGCCGAGTCCACGGTTATCTTGTCGTCTGTCTCGTCTCGCTTTGTCACGCTCAGGTCGTAATATTTAAGATCTATCTCGAGGTGCGGGAGGAGCAGTTTGTCTTTGATCATCTGCCAGATGATCCTGGCCATCTCGTCGCCGTCCATCTCCACTAACGGTTTTTTTACTTTTATTTTTGCCATGGGTTATGGTCTCCCGTTGTTGTTTTATTTGCCTGTCGTAAAGTTCAGCAGCCCGCCGTCAGGATGGCCCTCTGGCGCACTAAGGCATTGCTTGCGAGGGGTCGAAGTATAGGGGGGGCTGTTATGGCTTGTCAATGGATATTTTGACACTTGGATATTTTGACACTTCCCGGGTTTGTTCCCGAGTTTCTTATTGACAAAGTCCATTGATCTGCCTATTCTTCAACATCGAGAAGAAGATAACTTTCGTTATTGTGTAAGTCATGGTTTTGGGATGAGAATGTTCATGCGAGTAAACCGCGGTTTCAAATCGGTTCAATTCACAGAAGAAGCCCGCCAGAACAGGCAACCTGCCTGTGCCACTGCGCGCGGGACGCCGCAGTCGCTCACCGTTTTGACTTCCGGGTGAGACCATCCGGCGTCATGGGTAGCGGGGGCACGGTTATTCCAGGTGCCTTTTTTTTCCGAAGGAGGAGATTTTATATATCCAAACTGACCGGGGTGCTTTGCATCACCGTTTCCGCTCCGATCGTGGATGAACGGGATGAGATGGTCGGCTTCTTCGGTGTGGACATCAAGTTCGAAGACTGGATCAAGCGGGCGGAGGATATAACGGAAGCGACACGGATAGCCCTCCGGGGGGAGGGCTGATAGATATTGTTTCAAAACATCCATCTTGACAATGCCGAAAAAAGGTATATAGAAGCACCGGTTTCCCTGTGGAAGCCGGTATAATCATTCAACCAAGGAGGTTAGGTATGAAGAATTTCAAGTTATCGGTATCATTGATGATGGTTCTTGCGCTGGTCCTGGTTTTCATCGGTTGTTCGAAGCCCCCCGAGGCGGAGCAGAAGGCCGCTCAGGCAGCCATGGACGCCGCTCTGTCCGCGGGCGCCGACAAGTACGCCGCCGCCGATCTGGATGCCGCCAAGAAGGTATGGGCTGCGGCTGAGGCCCAGGTGAAGGACAAGAAGTACAAGGAAGCCAAGCAGGGTTATGTGGATGCCAAGGCCGCCTTCGAGAAGGCCGCCGGCGCCGTGGAAGCAGGCAAGAAGGCCGTCGCCGACGAAGCGACCGCCGCTTTGACCGCCGTGGAAGAAGCCTGGAAGGGCGTCGACGCCGCCGCCAAGAAGGTCGAAAAGAAAATGAAGGCCCATAAGGACGCCTGGGCCGCGGATGCCAAGGCCTTCGGGGACAACCTGAAAGCCGCCAAAGCGATGATCGCCACCGATGCGGCCGCTGCAAAGGCAAAAGCGGGCGAGCTCAAGGCCGTCATCGACAAATGGGAAGCCGCCATTAAGGAACTGGCCGCCCCGCCCGCCAAGGGTGCGGACAAAAAGAAGACTCAGAGCTAAGCTAAGATCGTTAACACGGCGAGTTTCCACGATGGACAGAGCGTTCCGCCGGCAACGGCGGAACGCTCTTTTTGTGCACCACAGGTGTCATCCGGAAAGGGGGAAGAGAACAGGAGTAGAATCATCGGCATGATGCCATCCGCAGGCTTCAGCGATACACTTCTCGCCTGTGTCTGATACTCAGAATGCTGACGGTTTTTTCTTTCTCGTTGAGATCGTAGATAATCCGGTAAGTTCCGACCCGAATACGCCAATCGTTTTCCGTGCCTTAAATTTTGCGGGATCCGGAGGGCCTGGCATCTTCTGCGAGGCTCTTCAGATGCGGGACGATTCTCTCAAAATCGACGTTGGACGGTTCTCCCCGCCCAACATTTATTCACATTGACACCCGGAACCGGATTCCCTATATTTTATGAGGCGAAAAGCCGGCGCCGGCCGGATTTACGGTCAGCCGTGGCCCGAAGGAATCCCGTTTTTTAGGGAGGAGCAGATTGTTAGCCCTGTCTGATAGTGAAATCCATCTCTGGTTTGCGTTTCCCGGCGAAACGGGAGATCCGCAAAAACCCGCTTCCGCCGGCTCCGTCCTCGATGACGGGGAGGAGGCCCGGATGAAGCGGCTCCATTTTCCGGATGGCCGCCACCTCTTCGGGGCAAGCCACACCCTGGTCCGAACGGCGCTCTCCTGTTACGGAGCAATCCCTCCTGATGCGTGGCGTTTCGTGGAGAATGCGCATGGGAAACCCCGGATCGATCCGGACTTCGATTCCTCCCCGCTTTCGTTCAGCCTTTCCCATACGAAAGGGCTGGCGGTTGTCGCGGTGACGGGGGGGGCGGATGTCGGGGTGGACGTGGAAAGGGCGGACCGTGTTGTCAACGCGGCAAGATTGAGCAGCCGCTTCTTCTCGCCGGAGGAGGCCGCTGCGCTGCAGGAACTTTCCCCCGAACGGTTGCGGGAGCTTTTTTTTCTCTACTGGACCCTGAAAGAATCCTATATCAAGGCGCGGGGGCTTGGCCTTTCCCTGCCCCTCGACTCGTTTTCCTTCCGCCTTGCGGGGGAAATCCCCTTCCAGATCGGCTTCTCCGGCAATGACCCGGATGGTCCGGGGGGGTGGCGTTTTGTCCTGCTCAGGCCCATGCCGCAATATGTGGCGGCCGCCGGGGTCTCTTTCGCCCGGCCGGATCCCGTTCGAATCCGGTGTTTCCAAGCCCTGCCGTCGGGAGAATTTTCACCCCTGAGTTTTGAACCCGTGGGATTGTCGCCCGGCGTGGAAATCACGGATCATGCTTTCCTGGAAATGTAACAACTCCCTTTATTCCCCTTGACAGCGCCCACGGGCTGTATTATGGATTAGACCATTCCTGCGGGTCGCCCGGATGGGCGATGAGGGAAGACGGTGCGATTCCGTCGCGGTCCCGCCGCTGTAACCGGCGACAAAGGCCGCCAAACGTCACTGTTTGAAAAAACGGGAAGACGCGGCCGGAGGATGATCCGGAAGCCAGAAGACCTGCCCGCAGGCTCTCCTGTTCGATTGGCCCTCGCGGAGAGGGGTCGAGCGGCTGCGGAAACGGTTGAGGATGGAATACGGCATCCCCACGTCGAAAGGCGCGGGGATTTTTTGTTTTTTAAGGGCCTTTCGGAACTGAAGGCGTTATGGCGAACCAACTGATCCTCATCCGCCACGGCGATCTCGGAAACCGTTATCGGGGTCGATATGTCGGCCGGACGGATGCGCCCCTCTCCGCGGAGACGGTGCGGCGCTCGCTCCGGATGGACGAGATTTATAAAATCATGGGAATTTGATGACACCCTTTCGGCCGTTTTCCATGATGCACTCAACCCGGGGCGGCTTCGCAATAAACCCCGGAGGCAAGGCGCGTGAGTCCGCAGGAGTGAGGCGTACTTTTCCCGTACGCCGCAACGACGAGGAACGAAACGCAACGCAGCATACGGGCCTATTCCGGAGTCGCCACCGATGAGGATAGAGATCCAGATTCTGATCGCCCTTCTGCTCGATCTCGTGCTGGGGGATCCCCGGTGGCTGCCCCATCCGGTCCGCCTTATCGGCCGTCTCATCGCTGCGTTGGAAGGGCCGGCCCGGCGGGCGATCCCGGACGCGCGTCTCGCGGGAAGCGTGACGGCGCTCGCCGTGATCCTGGTTGCGGCCCTGACAACGGGTGCGATGATCGCGATTGCGGGATGGATCCACCCCCTCCTCGATGACGCGGTCTCGATCCTCCTGCTCTACACGACGCTTGCCGCGCGGGACCTCGCCGACCACAGCATCGGGGTCTACCGGGCGCTCGAGAGATTCGATCTGGCGGAGGCGCGGCGTCTCGTCTCGTGGCTGGTCGGTCGTGATACGGAACGGCTGACTGAGGCGGAGGTCGTTCGCGCGACCTTGGAGAGCATCGCCGAGAACACCGTGGACGGGATCATCGCCCCGCTCTTCTTCGCAGTAATCGGAGGGCCGGCTGCGGCGATGGCCTACAAGGCGGCAAGCACGCTCGATTCAATGATCGGGTACCGCAATGAGCGCTACATCGATTTCGGCCGGACCGCCGCGGAGATCGATGACGGGGCAAACTATATCCCCGCGCGTCTCGCGGCGCCCATCATCGCCGCCGCCGCGGCGCTTACGGGCGGCCGGGCCGCCGCCGCCTGGAGAATCGCCCGGCGCGACGGTCGAAAACACATGAGTCCCAATGCGGGGATCGCGGAGGCGGCGTTTGCCGGGGCGTTGGGAATCCGTCTGGGGGGCGTCATGCAACGGCGGCTCGCACGCGGGCAGATCGTCTCCGCGAACCGCATGATGTACGCGGCGACGGGAATCGCCGCGGCGGTTTTCCTCTCGGCGCGCTGGGGAATCACCGCGCTTCTGAAAATGGGGTAAATAGCGGGGAACAGGAATTCTTTTACGATTTCGTAAAAAGTCGTAATTTGCCTCTTTTGTCATTCCGGGCTTGACCCGGAATCCAGGTGTAGGGTGCGTCTTGACGCACCGCTCCTTTTTGGGGTGCGTTACGGCTTCCGCCTGACGCACCCTTCATCTCTGGATACCGGCTTTCGCCGCTATGACGGTTTGGGGAACTTTTTACCGGGCCATTATTCCGGAAAGCATCAGGATGGAAGGGGGTCTAAATCTATGGATGAGGCAGGCAGGATCCTGATCTTTACCGGCGACGGGAAGGGAAAAACGACGGCGGCCCTGGGGATGGTCCTCCGGGCGCACGGCCATGGCATCCCGGCCGCGGTCATCCAGTTCGTCAAGTCCGATACGAAGACCGGCGAGTTTGCCGCATTACAAAAAATGGCCGGCGTCGAGATCGTCGTGACGGGCCTCGGCTTCGTCCCGCGCCCGACCGATCCGCGCTTCGCGGATCATTGCCGGGCGGCGGAAGAAGGTCTCCGGATCGCCGCGGAGGCGGCCTTCTCGGAACGCTATGGACTGGTCGTTCTCGACGAGGCCTGCACCGCCGTCTCCCTGAAATTGCTGGCCGAGGAGGCTGTCCTGGCGGTTCTGCGCGATGCAGCTCCCGGCGTCACCATTGTCATGACCGGCCGGGGCGCCACGGAGGGGCTGATCAACGCCGCCGACACGGTTTCCGAGATCCGCTGCATCAAGCACGGATTCGACAGCGGCCGGAAGGCCCAAAAGGGGGTGGAATTCTGATAACCCGAACACCAACGTTCGTCATCGCCGGAACGCACAGCGGGGCGGGGAAAACCTCCTTCACCCTCGCGCTGGCCCGCGCGTTCGCCCGCCGGGATCTGAAGGTCCAGACCTTCAAAGTGGGTCCGGACTTCCTCGACCCGACCTGCCTCGCCCGCGCCTCCGGCCGCCCCTGCTACAACCTCGACAGCTGGATGGCCGGAACGGACCATTGCCTCCGTCTCTTCGCGCGGGCGGCGGCGGACGCCGACTGCGCCCTCGTCGAGGGGGCGATGGGACTCTTCGACGGGGCGGATGCGGAAAGCGCAGAGGGAAGCACGGCGGAGATTGCCCGCCTGCTGGACGCCCCCGTAATTCTCATCGCGAGCGTCCACGGGATGGGCAGGAGCTTCGCCGCCCTGGTCCAGGGTTACGCGACCTTCGAAGCGGGTCTCCATTTTGCCGGGATCGTTGCAAACCGCTGCGGCTCGGAGCGCCACGCTGCGTGGCTTTCCGACTCCCTCCGGGCAGCCGGCCTGCCGCCTTTTCTGGGGGCGATCCTCGCGAGTTACACGCATCTCCACTACGCCTCCCAACCGGCGGCGGTCGCCCGTTTTCTCGAACGATGCGGAGGTACGCCATGAACGAGATCACGAAACGCCCGCTGATCCGCGCCTTTCTCGAAGCGCCGCTGAGCGGACCGGAGATCGAGACGAAGTCAATGGATATTATCGACCGGGAGGCCCCGCCGCACCGGTTCTCCGCGGCGGAGTGGCAAATCGTGCGCCGGATGATCCACACGACCGGCGATTTCGGAATCATGGAGGCGGTCCGTTTTTCGCCGGACGCAATAGCCGCGGGTGTCGCGGCCCTTCACGGCTGCCGGTCGCTTATCGTCGATTCGAATATGATCCGTTCGGGGATCTCACTCGCCCGATTGCGGGGCGTCTGCGGGTTCTACCGCAAAGAGAGCCTTATCTGCCATATCGCCGACGAGGATATCGAACGGATGGCCCGGCGGACCGGCCTCCCCCGCTCGCTTCACGCGATTGAGAAGGCGCGGCCCTTTATCGCCGGGGCGATTGCGGCCTTCGGAAACGCCCCGATTGCGCTGATGGAGCTCAACCGGATGATCGTCGAGGAGGGGCTCCGGCCGGCCCTCGTCGTCGCGATGCCGGTCGGCTTCGTCCACGTCGTGGAGAGCAAGGAGGAACTGATGGCGCAGGGCGTGCCGTACATCGCTCTTGCCGGCCGCCGCGGGGGAAGCCCGCTCGCGGTGAGTGTCATCCATGCCCTCTGCGGCCTCTCGGGCGCGAAAAAGAAAATATAGGAGGTCATTGCAAAATTCAAAAAAAAGGTGTCACCCCCGCGAAAGCGGGGGGCCAGAAGTTCTTGAAAAGACTGGATTCCCGCTTCCGCGGGAATGACAATTTCGGGATTTTGCAATCACGTCGCAGGAGAAACAGATGAATCCACACGTTGATGACAAGCGGGCCGTGATCCTGATCGGCCACGGAAGCCGCGCCGCGGGCGCCGACGACGACATGGAAAAAATCGCGGCGGGGTTGCGGAAAAAATCAGGCAGGATCGTCGAGACCTGCCGGATGTCCGACAGGGGGATTGCTTTCACCAGGGCGTTCGAGAGTTGCGTCGGGCGGGGGGCAAAGGAAATAATCGTCCTTCCCTATTTCCTCCACTTCGGCATCCATCTCCGCGAGGACATCCCGCAGATCCTCCGGAAGGCGGCGGAAAGACATCCGGAGGTTCGGTTGGTCCTGGGAAAACACCTCGGCTACGACGACGCCCTCGTCAACCTCGTCGCGAAACGGATCGGGGAGTCGGAAGGTCTCTGCGATGTCCGGAAACTCGCCCCCGCGCCGATCGACCGCCGTATGAAGGATGCGCCGGAGGAGAAGCAACCATGACCCCGCTTCACGGAAACAGGGAGACATCTGTCCAATCTTTTCCGGAGGAGATGTCAGCATGATTGATAAGCGCAAAAACTCATAAAGCCGTCACTCCTGCGAAAGCAGGAGTCCAGAATTGTTTTCGCCTACCGGATTCCCGCGCCTGTCCAGGACGCAGATCCGGGATTCGCGGGAATTTTCGCATTCCGATTTTGTAGCAGAAAAGGTGAATCTGCCGGCCGTCGCCGAACCGGCGGCGCTGCTGGCGGGAATGAAGACCCGATTCATTTGCAGAAAGAAAACGACCAACGGAATCACGATCGCCCTCGCCCGGGAAGGCTTTCCGTGGTCGGAATCGGCTTCGGCGGTCCGTTACACCCGCTGCGCTTCAGACTGATGTGGTTGCGCAGCAGCTTTCTTTCCGCAATGCGGAGGAGTGATCAAGGGAAATCAGCGGTTATTGACGGTATCCACGAGTCAGCAATTCTCAAGATTGAAAGCAGCGGCACTTGCAGGAGAATGCCGGTGATATTCGTGGCCGCAGTCTTTGCATTTCACACGGGCGAACCCGTTGTGGATGTCGCCGCTATCCGGATACTGATAAATCACTTGCTGGATGGGATGTCCGTCACTCGGAAAAGGGCGCCCCGGTCGACCGCTTTATCCGTTTTTGTTCATACATCAAGGCATCCGCCCTCGACATCAATTCATCGATGGAATAGGGATGTTCAGAATCGCCGCACACCATGCCCACGCTCAGGGAAATCCGGTACTCCTTGTTTTCCATGGCATTGTGAAGATCGATCTGGTTCTGCAGACGACCTTCCAGGATGCCGAAATCCTGCGTGGTGTATTCAATGCCGAGCACCGCAAATTCATCGCCTCCGATACGGGCGACGATGTCGGATTTTCGGAAGACCTCCCTGAGGATCACCGCAACTTCAACGATGGCCTTGTCCCCTGTCTCATGGCCCGAACGGTCATTGATATCCTTCGTGTTGTCCAGGTCGGCAAACAGCATCAGCAAGCGATGGTTCGTTCTTTCCTTGATCTTCAACTGCTGCTCCGCAAGGGTCTTGAACCCTCGTCTGTTATGAAGACCGGTGAGCTCATCGGTCATGGAAAGGGCATAAATCTCCTCCTCCATTTTCTTGCGTTCGGTAATATCACGAACAATCCCGCGAAAACCGACCACTTGTCCGGATGAATCCCAGATCAGTGAAACCGATGTTTCCGCAGACACCTTCTTTCCGTCTTTTCGGAGCAGCTCGCCTTCCAAATTATTGATCGGTTTGCCGGTTTGATAGGCTTTCCTATAGCTGATAAAGGCCTTTTTTGCGTTTTCGCAGTCCATATACCGGCGATTGTTCATGCCCTTCAATTCTTCCCTGGAATAGCCGAGGATCTGAGCCATGGAGGTATTGAAAAAGGTGAAGTCACCGGCCAGGTTGACTTCGTAATAGCCCTCCTTGATGTTTTCGAGGATGTTGCAGTACGTATCATTGCTCTTGCGCAATGCCTTCGACGTTTCATGAAGCAGTTGCGTCTCTTGGGTCAATCGCTCAACCAGATGATTGAAATACTTCGATATTTCATTCAATTCCGATACATTTTCGCGAAGGTTCAGCGACAAGGCGTTGCCCCCTTCGGTGACTTTTTTCAGGGATTCGGCGGTGGAAGAAATCGCCTCAAAGACGTAACGAACGAAGATAATGCCGATGATGGACAAGGCCAGAACAAGCAAAAAGAGGAGAAAATGGATGGGAGACAGGATAAGCCCTTGATCATAGAAAATGTAACAGAGAACCAGATAAGGCAGCACGATTATCATGGAAGCAATGATGAGCAGTTTCTGTCTTAAACTCTTTTCCTTCATGACCTCTCCTTCATGGGTTTTCCGGAAGGGCTAACGGTTCTTTAGCTGCTCCAGCTCTGCGATCAGCGCACGCAGCTGCCGGCGCCGGATGCAGAAAGAAAGACATATTTCAAAAGCACGCCAGAACCGGATGAACCTATTTTTCTATTGTTAAGTTGATTATATTATCCTTTTTAAGGACCGACCATAGACCGTTCGACCAAATTTTATTGCCAATACCTGGATGGTCTCTATTTCATCCAGTGAAAATTCCGATTTGGTATCTTTTTTTTCAGCGGTAACTGAAAAACTGCGTGCAGCATTATAACCATACATTCTGTCAGGAGGAGGAAATCTACATTCGGGCATATTTGCGTATTTAGGTAAGGTCGTATCAACCAGTTCATCAATAGATGAAATTATAATCGCATACCCCTCTTTCCTTAACATGATCTTCAGGTCATCCAGTAGATCCAAGATTTTCTTGTAGGGATGAATTTTTTCAAAAGTAAACCAAAGAGTGATCCTTTTATGTTTAATCATGGGCGACACTTCTGGATCAGAAATCATTTCGCTAATGCTGCCAATGAGTCCTAAATCGCTATCAATATCCCCATAGAAACGCATACCAAATGTATCGGCTTTTTTGCCGATCACGCCAAAGTTCAGTTTCAATACTTTCATGGTGTCTCCCGCTCCACATTGTAAAACCTCTGACAGAACGACCTATTCCGCTGCGGCAATATAAGAATAAACGGTCTGATATGTCAATGTAATATTGATCGATAATTCCAATTAAAGGGGTGGATATCCGTGAAATCTCCAAATGCGTTCTTTCCAGGAAGCAGCGCATCCCTCCCATTGCGTGGGAATATTACCCTGAATCATTGAAGCTTTCAACCGGAACTCGGTAAAGTTCCTCTTTCTGCCTTCGCAGCCATGTTTTCAAATGGACTGATTCGAACAGACCTATCAGGAAAGGTGGCGATGATTTCCAGGTCGCCTCCCATGGCCTTGATAAAATTTCTTAATGTGCGGATATACATGTCTGCCCGCTTTTCAAGCAGGGCATCTCGAATATTCTCTTGATGTAATAAAGATTTATCATGTAGTCGTGAGCCTTGCAAAGGGGAAGGTCAGCCGATGAAGAAGGGGAACCCGGTTCATTTGTCGAAAGAGAACATTCAACGGAATCACGATCGCCCCCACCCGGGAAGGCTTTTCGTGGTCGGAATCGGCGCAATCGTCACCAAAGAGAGCGGCCGGGCCGGCGGTCTTGACGCGAAGCTCGCCGCAGCGCGCCGGAAACATTGCCGGGTTATCGTCCTCCGACGGCCTGCAACACCCTCACACGATCCCGTCTTTGACCGTCCGGCAGCCCTCATCGCCGCCCTGGCGGCCCTGGTTCCGCCGGACTGAACCCCGCTGCCGACCACACCGGCAAAACAACCGGAAGCCCAAAGGGATCGGAACGTCTCCCCGGAACGCGGCAATAAGCCTTCCCCTGCGAAGGCAGGGGAAGGATGAGGCGCAACGCGGCATCCGCACTTTTTACGAAGCCTATCTGTCAATATTCCCTGTCAATATTCCCTTGACAGATAGGCCCGGAATTCCTATACCTCCGCCCTAAACCCGGATATGAACCACCCTCCGAGCGGCACGGCCAAAGGAGAAAAAAATGGCTTTATTTTCCGAAAATGACGGGATGCATTATGAAGGATATTGCATCCGACCGCCGAGCGAGGCCGACAGCATCCTGCTGCAGGTCACGCTGGGCTGCTCCCATAACCGCTGCACCTTTTGCGGGACTTATGGAGACAAGCGCTTCAAAATCAAGGATGACAAGATCATCCTGAGCGACATTCTCTATGCCGCCCGGCACATGCAAAACGAGGACCGCCTTTTTTTAATGGACGGCGACGCCCTGATCATTCCCCAGCCAAGGCTGATGTGGATCCTGGAACGGATCAGGGAGCATCTGCCGCGGGTGAAAAGGGTCGGGGCCTATGCGAACGTCAAGGGCATCAGGAAGAAATCCGCGGAAGAGCTGAGACAATTACGTGAAAACAACCTCGGCATTCTCTATTACGGCGTCGAAACCGGCGATGATGAAATCCGAACTGCGATCCGCAAAGGTTCCACGGCCTCAACATGCATTGAGATGGGACGCCGGGTCAAGGAGGCGGGCATCCAGTTGTCGGCCACGGTTCTTCTGGGCATCGGCGGCCGAGAGAACTCGCTCCTCCATGCCCGGGCGACGGGCAGGCTGTTGAGCGCCATGGACCCGGATTTTGTCGGGGCCTTGACGGTGATGCTCCTTCCCGGAACACCGCTTTACCAGGATTATCAAAACGGGTCATTTGAATTGCCCGATGAAGCCGGGTTGCTCCGGGAATTGCGGGAAATGATCGCTGCAACCGACTTGACCCGGGGGTATTTTTTCTCGAACCACGCCTCCAATTACCTGCCGGTCAAGGCAAAACTCCCCGATGGCAAACAAAAGGCCCTCGATCTGATCGATGCGGCCCTGCGGGGAGAGATCGGCCTGAAGCCCGAATGGATGCGGGCGCTGTAACGGGCGGGAGAGCAACCTTCCCCACACCCTAACCCTCCCCCGCCAAGAGAGGGGACTTATTGGTACTTTTGCAATGACCTCAAAAAATTCTTTTATTTTGGCATTTTTCTGGCAGTTTTTCTGTCAAGTTTTTTCTTGACTTTCAAAACCACATTAATTTACATGTATCGCGGATTTCCAAACAGACAGCCGCAACGGGGTGGGCTGTTTTTTCGCTCGCCATCCGTTCCCATTCCCGCATCGGAGCATTCTCCCCCGGGAGCAGACGAAAAGGGTGTTTAACCTCGTTATGCGGCGTTTTCCGGGCTCTCATCATCGTTTTCGGATCCTTGTTCAACCGGCGTCAGGACGGCGAAGCAGCCAATTACTTTGACCGTTTTTTGCAGGAAAGGAGAGAAAGAGATGAATTCAGTCATTGTTCTAATTTTGGGGTTTGTTGTCGCTTTTCTCGGGTATCGCGTCTATGCCAAATACATCGACACGAAGATCATAAAATCCGATCCACAAAAGGCCACCCCGGCGAAGATGTATATGGACGGGGTGGAATTCATGCCCACCAACCGGAACGTCCTCTTCGGCTACCAGTTCAAATCGATCGCGGGGGCCGCGCCGATCATCGGCCCGATCATCGCGATCCAGTGGGGCTGGTTGCCCGCCCTGATCTGGATCCTGGGGGGCGCCTTCTTCATCGGCTGGGTCCAGGACTATGCCAGCATGATGGTGGCCATGCGGAACGACGGCGCCTCCTTCGGCGGACTGAGCCATAAGCTGATCTCGCCCCGCGCCCGCGTGATCCTCCTGGCGTTCATCTATTTCTACCTGCTCCTCATTGCCGGGGCGTTCGGAAACGTCGTGGTCAGCACGGCCGTCGGCCTCAAAGCGGCCCCGATGGCGTGGCTCTTCCTGACGATCGGCGGCGTCCTCGCCGGCCAGATGATCTACAAGTGGCGCAAAGACATCATTCTGACGACCGTCGTGACGGTGGTCATCGCCCTCCTCGGCATCTATCTCGGAACCATCCTTCCCTCCGACCAGGTCCTGGGGGCGTCCATAGCAAGCAGCCGGCCCGTCTGGGCGGTCGTCGCTTTCGTCTTCTGTTACTTCGCCGCGGTCCTTCCGATCTGGCGTTTCGCGCTGCCGATCAACTATGTGGCCTCCTACATCGTTTTTCTCGGGCTCTTCTTCGGAATCGTCGGGATCTTCGTCCTCCATCCCGACTTCAC
>JAPLJW010000166.1 GCA_026388365.1 Deltaproteobacteria bacterium
CGGCGAGTTCCTTGAGGAGCTTGAACAGAACCGCCGTGTGCTCGCCGATTCCCGGGACCTTTTTCAGGGCAGAGATCTCCGCATCGACAATCCCTTTAAGCGAGCCGAACTCCCGGAGAAGATCCTTCGCCAGGGGTTTCACATCCTGTTGCGGGATCGCATAGATCAAGAGAAACTCCAGAACCTCGTGGTCGAGGAAGGCATTTATCCCCGCAGTCAGGAATTTCTGTTTCAGCCGCTTCCGGTGTCCCCTGCGGTCGTCCCCGGTGTCTGCATGCATAAAAGGTCCTAATCGTCCTTCCGGCAGGTGGAAAATTTGAAGGGCGTATAGGCCGGGCAGTAGCCGATGGCGGCGGTTACCAGAAAAACGACGCCGATGACACCCCACCATTCCTCATAATAAAAACCCGCCCAGATGATGGCCAGACCGATGATGACCCGTACGATACGATCATTTTTCCCGACGTTGCATTTCATGACGAACCCTCCCGGTTTGAAATTATTACTCCGGCAATGTATGACAAGCCATGCATCCCTATTCGTCACCCCGGCGGACCCCGGATCGGGCCTGCCCCTTACCTGATCCGGGGTCCGGCATGACAGCGATTGACGTATTTATTTGCCGGAGTATAAACCCGGACAAATTCTCGAATCGCGCTTCAGGGATACATTTTCCGGAGATCAAAACTTTTTTCTGTGAAAAGATCGGTTTCGGATAAAAGCGGGCGGAGGCATAGTCCCTCCGCCCGCTTGAAAAGGGTCAACCGAGATTGGCGTTGACAAAATCCCAGTTGATCAGATTGGCGATGACCGCGCCCAGGTAATCGGGACGGCGGTTCTGGTAATCGAGGTAGTAGGCGTGTTCCCATACGTCGAGGGTGAGAAGAGGTTTGACGCCGTGGGCGATGGGCGTGTCCGCATTGGCGGTTTTCGTGATCTTCAACTGGCCGCCGTCAACGATCAGCCAGGCCCATCCGCTTCCGAACTGCGTCACGCCGGCATTCTTCAACTCTTCCGCAAATTTTTCGTAGCTTCCCCAGGCGGCTGCGATTTTCGCCGCCACGGCGCCGGACGGCGCACCGCCGCCCCCTGCCTTGAGGCATTTCCAGTAGAAGGAATGGTTCCAGACCTGGGCGGCGTTATTGAAGATCCCCGCCCGGGCCGGGTCGCCGGCGACCTTAATGATGACGGTCTCCAGGTCGGCTTCGGCAAGATCGGTCCCGGCGACCAGTTTGTTCAGGTTGTCCACATAGGCCTTGTGGTGCTTGCCGTGGTGAAACTCCAGGGTGTTGGCGCTGATGACCGGCGCCAGGGCCTCTTTGGCGTAGGGCAATTCGGGTAACGTTATCATCGGTTCGTCTCCTTTCTTTCAGAAAATTTGTAAACAACTCTACCATCACTTCCGTCGTCTTTCCAGAAAAAGATCCGGTTATTCCTTCACGGCTACGTAAAAAGTCCATATGCGGCGTTGCGCTTCCTCCCTCGTCGTTGCGGCGTACACCAAAGTACGCCTCACTCCTCAGCAGTCGCGCGCCTTGCCTCTGGAACTTTTTCCGAAGCCGTCCCAGAATCGCAGCTTTTACGAATTTTTACGAGAACGTCATTCCTTCGGGACCTGGATAACTTCCCCACGCTGGTCTTGGGGATCTGGTCCAGGAAGGCGAAGTGGTCCGGGATCCACCAGGCGGCCTTGACCTTGTCCTTGAGGAACACCTTGAGTTCCTCCTCCGTGACCTTCGCACCCGGCTTGACGACGACGCAGCCCAGAGGGCGCTCCACCCATTTGCTGTGAGGGATGCCGATGACGGCGGCCTCCGCGATGGCCGGATGGGCCATGATGAGGTTCTCCAGATCGACGGATGAGATCCACTCGCCGCCGCTCTTGACGAGGTCCTTCGTCCGGTCCACGAGACGGACGTAGCCCTCTTCGTCGATCGTTCCCACATCGCCCGTGTGGAGCCAGCCCCCCTCGAAAACGGGCTTCGACCGCTCCGGATCCTTATAGTATTCCTTGGCGATCCAGGGTCCCCGGAAGAGGAGTTCGCCCCACTCCTTACCGTCCGCCTTGATCTCCTGTCCCTTTTCGTTGACGATCTTCATCTCGAGGCCGGGGGCCAGGAGGCCCGCGCTGGATTTGACATCGTAGAGCTTCTCCTTCGGCCAGTCGGCCATGCTGCTCTTGGGGACTGCGGCGAGCGCCAGCGGCGTCGTCTCGGTCATGCCGTAGGCCTGCATGATCGGGAAGCCGTATTTCTCATTCAGCGCCTCCATCAGGAAACGGGGACAGGCCGAGCCGCCGGAGACGATTGTCTTGAGTGAGGAGAAGTCGTGCTTGCCGCCTCCCTCCAGGTAGTTGTAGAGCATGAGCCAGATCGTGGGGACGCCGGCGGTGAAGGTGACCTTCTCCTCGGCGATGACCTTGCAGATCGCCTCCATGTTGATCGTCTCGCGTCCCGGCAGAACCTGCTTGCAGCCCAGGGTTACGCTGCCGAAGGGACCGCCCCAGGCGTTGGCGTGAAACATGGGGACGATGTGAAGGCTGCAATCCTGTTCCGAGATGCGGAGCATGCAGCCGACGGCGGAGCCGTGAAGGAGAAGGCCCCGGTGGCTGTAAACGACGCCCTTGGGGTCGCCCGTGGTGGCGGAGGTGTAGCAGATGAGCGCCGGGTCCCATTCGCTCAGGTTGTCCGGGAAGTCGTAGCTCTCGGGGAACTGCGCGATCAGCTCGTCGTAGAGGCAGACCGGGGAGAGCCCGGTCTGGGGCATCTTGCCGCTCTGCGACATGATGACGTAATGCTTGACGGTCTTCAACTGATCCTTGATTGCGTCGATGATGAAGGCCAGCTCCTCGTCGACGAACATCACCTTGTCCTCGGCGTGGTTGATGATGTAGACCAGATGGTGCAGCGGGAGACGGAAGTTCGTGGTGTGAAGGACGGCCCCCATGCAGGGGACGCCGAAATAGAGCTCCAGGTGACGGTGGTGGTTGAGCGCCATGCTCGCCACATGATCGCCGCGCTTCACCCCGAGGGATTCCAGGGCATGGGCAAGCCGGCAGGTCCTCTTGAAGTAGTCGGCATAGGTGTAACGGAAGATCTCGTTGTTGGGATAAACGGAAACCACTTCCTTCTTCGGGAAATACTTTGCCGCCCTCAACAGGGATGTTCTCAGCAACAAAGGATACTCCATCATGGGACTCTCCCTCCTTCTCTCCCTTGCGGGTCTATGAGATGCATTCATCAGTTGATCCGGGACGACCGTGTTTCCAAAACAGGCGCCGCAGCGACGGCGATCGCTTTACCCCCTCCTTTCTGTGTGATGGTCATTCTAATCCCAGCGTTTTATGAAATCCAGCCAGATAATGTAACCGATCATGATCATCGTCGACACCGTCGAGGGGATGGCGGCCTCCTGACTGAACAGTGTCAGGGCAAGGCCGCTCGACAGACCCTGGTTTTTGAGGGTTCCCAACAGCACGAGGCTGGTCCGGGTCTCCTTCGGGATATGAAACAGGCCGCACACCCAGGCGATGAGGAAGCCGAGCAGAAACATGGAGAGGAGGGAGATGAAGGCGACGGGAAGGAGGGACCATGCCTGGTCCAGGAGAATGTCGCGGTTCAGGCCGAACATGGTATAGAGGACGGTAAAAAAACTCCAGTTGACGGCGGTTCCCCGGTAGGGTTCGATCCGCTCCTTCCAACCCTTCCGGATCAGCAGCCGGGAGAAGGCGAGGGGAAGGACGATCAGTTCCAGGGTGATCATGAGGAGCTTGAGCGGATCGAACGCCGCGGTGCTCAGGAGCGTGAGGGTGATGAGCGGCATGATCACCAGGGCGCCCAGGTAAGCGCCGACCGTACCGATCAGGGAAAGCGGGCCGTTGCCGCGCAGAAATCCGGAGAAGGGGATCACGGCGACGGCCGGCGGCGCCGCCGCGAGAAGAACAAAACCGGTCCAGAGCGCTTCGTCGCGGATCA
>JAPLJW010000291.1 GCA_026388365.1 Deltaproteobacteria bacterium
ATATTTTTTTAACTCGACCATCGTGGGAGCGGTTTCCGTTGGATTATCTCTCGTTCTCGGGTTGCCTGCGGCTTATTCAATCGCGCGGTATGCTCAAAAGAAACTCGCGGTCTTCATCCTTCTTGCGCGGCTCATGCCGGGAATCTCTTTTCTGATGCCCTGGTATATTATTTTTTCACGATTGAATCTCATGGACAGCTATGTCGCGCTTATCCTGAGTCATATGCTCATCGCGCTGCCGATCGTGGTATGGATCATGTCCACCTATTTCAGCACGATTCCGCGTGAGATGGAGGAGTCGGCGATGGTAGACGGAGCGACCCGTCAATATGCCTTTCTTGCGATTATCCTTCCCCTGTCGGGGCCGGGTATTATTACCGCGACCACCCTGTCCTTCATTTTCTCATGGAACAATTTCATGTTTTCCCAGGTGCTCAGCATGGAAAAGACGAAGACGCTTCCCATCGCGGTCTATAACTTTGTTTCCTATGCGGAAGTGGATTGGGGCGGCGTGATGGCCGCTGCGGTTGCGATCATGGCCCCGGCCATTATCCTGACCATGATTTTCCAAAAATATGTGGTCAAGGGTCTGACGATGGGTGCGGTCAAGGGGTAATCATTATGAAAGCCCTCGTTCTCGAAGAATACGGTAAATTCGTTTACCAAGACGTTCCCGACCCCGTTTTGCGGGATGAAAACGACATCCTCGTGAGGGTCCGGGCCGCGGCGATCTGCGGCTCCGACGTTCACGGGATGGACGGCTCCACAGGACGGCGCCGGCCTCCGATCGTCATGGGCCATGAGGCCTCGGGAGAAATCGCCGCCGCTGGCAGGCGCGTCACGCGCTTCCGAACCGGAGACCGCATCACGTTTGATTCGACCGAATACTGCGGCGAATGTTTTTACTGCCGCCGGGGCGATGTCAATCTCTGCGACAACCGCAGAGTCCTCGGCGTCTCATGCGCTCAATACAGCCGCCCGGGCGCCTTCGCCGAACAGGTGGTCGTGCCGGAGCGGATAGCCTACGCCATGCCCGAAGGAGTCGATTTCATCAACGCATCGCTCGCGGAGCCGGCCGCCGTCGCCGCCCACGCCGCGGCCATCACGCCGATTGCCCTCGGCGATTCCCTCATCGTGGTGGGAACCGGGCTGATCGGGCTTCTGCTCATCCAGATCCTGCGCGTCAGCGCCCCGGGCATCCTCATCGCGTTCGACACCGACCCTTCGCGCCGGGACGCCGCCCTGCGATTTGGCGCCGACGCCGCCTTCGATCCCGCCGAGCCCGACACCCCCGCCCGGGTCCATGCCTTGACCTCCGGTCGCGGCGCCGACCATGCCTTCGAGGCCGTCGGAGCCACGGCCCCGATCCGCACGGCCATCGACCTGGTGCGCAAAGGCGGAACGGTCACCCTCATCGGCAACGTGAGCCCGACCGTCGAGCTGCCCCTCCAGTCCGTCGTCACGCGCCAGATCACCCTGTACGGATCCTGTGCGATGGCCGGAGAATATCCCGTGGTCCTCGACCTCATGGCGCGAAAAAAGATCGACGTCCGCGCGCTCGTGAGTGCCGTCGCGCCGCTCTCCGCAGGTGCAGCGTGGTTCGACCGCCTCTACCAGCGCGAACCGGGCCTGCTCAAAGTCGTACTGGAGCCCTGACATGGAAAAATTGCGCTTCGGCCTCGTCGGCTACGGCAAAGTGGCTGAACTCCACGCCCGCGCCATCACCGCCTCGGGAAACAGCGCGCTCGTCTCCGTCTGCGGCCGCGATCTGCAGAAGCGCGAGGCCTTTGCGCAGCGCCACGGCATAAGCGCACGCGGATCGATCGGGGAAATGGTGGCCAAAGACAGGGTCGAGGCGGTCCTCATCGTCACGCCCCACCCGACCCACAGCCAGATCGCCGTGGAGGCTGCGGAGGCCGGCTGCCACGTCCTCGTTGAAAAGCCGATGGCCCTTTCCGTCGCGGACTGCGACGCCATGATCGCTGCCTCGGCCGCCGCCGGAAGATCCCTCGGGGTGATCAGCCAGCGGCGCTGGTATCCCAGCGTGCGGCGCATCCGTGAGGCCATCGATTCGGGTGCGCTGGGAAAACCTTCCATCGCCCAGGTGACCATGCTCGGCTGGCGCGACGAGGCCTATTACAAGTCCGATCCCTGGCGCGGCACGTGGGCGATGGAAGGCGGCGGCGTCCTCATCAACCAGTCTCCCCATCAGCTCGATATTCTCGCCTGGCTCATGGGCCCGGCCCAAGAGATCGTAGGCTATTGGGACAATGTCAACCACCCCTACATAGAGGTCGAGGACACGGCCGTCGCCGCGATCCGCTTCGCCAATGGGGGAATGGGCTCGGTGCTGGTCTCGAATTCGCAGAAGCCAGGCATTTACTGCAAAGTGCACATCCACGGATCGAGCGGCGCCTCCGCCGGCGTCCAGACCGACGGCGGAGCCATGTTCATCGCGGGCAGGAGCGGCGTCCTCGAACCGCCCTACAACGACCTGTGGACCATCCCCGGCCAGGAAGCGATGCTGCCCGTGTGGAAGGCCGAGGACGAGGCTTTTTTCAGCAAGATCGATGCGACCTGGTATTTTTTCGCTTTGCAGATCGCCGAATTCAGTGAAGCGGCGCGGGCAGGACGGGCGCCGGCGGTCACCGGCGAAGATGGACGCGAGGCGGTCAGGATTTTCGAGGGGATCTACCGCTCTTCACTTTCTTCGTCCGGAAAGCAGCATTTCGCCAAAACAACCGGCTCCCGCTGACCCGGTTGTTAGAGGGCCTAAATGACGAAGGTGTGTTGGTTCAAATGCATAATATCTTCCAGTTTTGCCGTATGGATGACCGCCGCAAATTCAGGCTATATATCAGGAAATAAAGGAGGACGAACATGTGCATAGAATCGGAATCAATCTGGGTGAAGGTCCTCGCTGCTCCCAAGTTTCGGCGAGCGGGTTGGCTCCTCTTGTCCATCGGCTTTATTTTTCTTGGGGTGTTCTTTGGCTGCAGTGATTCCTATCCCGTGACTGGTTCCATTTCCGGCAGTGTCACCGTCCCCGGATCCCAATCCGGGACACTATACATCCTGGCCATTCCCGCAGAGAACATGGCCAAGCTCAGGGTGGCGGAAACAGAGGCGCGCCCTCATCGATCCGCCTGGGTTGCCCGGTATGCACAGCTTTCCGAACCTGGAAGCTATGCCTTGGACGGGCTCCTCCCGGGCAATTATGTTGTCTGGGGCTGGGTCGACGTCAATGGCGACGGAGGCGTCAACCACAACAATTACGCCGAGCCGGCAGGGTGGTATCAAACCAGAACCACTCTCTACCTGTCCCCCGTCCCGGTGGAGGCGGGCAAAAATGCCACGGGCATTGATTTACGGCTGATCGCCCCCACCCCGTATCCTGCCGGGGAGAAGACCATCGCTAGGGGGCAGGGAGGCGGAAAGCTCAAGGCCATCAAGGGCCAGAAAGTCCTGCAGTTGTGGGGAACGCCCCAGGAACGGGCCTATTCACACGGCTACCTTATCGGCCCCCAGATCATGGATTTTTTCAATTACGCCGTCGTCGAGTACTTCGCCAAGTCGGTCGACCTGTACCAGGAGGTCCTCCAATACGTGCAGGGACATTTCGCGGGTCATGCGCCATATGCGGGCGAAGCCGACGCCATGCTCCAAGGCATGAAGGACAGCGGCACGAACATGATGGTGGCGACGCTTGGCCGGGAGCTTACCCGGGATGACCTGATCGTCCAGAACAACCTGGCCATCCTGAGGTACTGGGCACTGCACGCCAAACCGTTCTGGCCCCTGGATGCGACGAGCACCAAGGCGAGCGAAGGGTTGGACACTCCTTTTTGCACCAGCGCCGTGTTCTGGGGGGATTGGACGCAGAACCACGAGCTCGCGGGTGCATTGATTCACGGCAAGAACAACGACGGGGAGAACGACCTGCGCAAGGTGACCGTGAACAGCACGCTCATCATCGCCACCACCCCT
Source organism: Deltaproteobacteria bacterium (assembly GCA_026388365.1). The sequence goes on from JAPLJW010000291.1 coordinate 3,988, forward strand.
CCGGCGGGCAGCGGGAAGAAAAAGACCATCGGCATCGACTGGCCGGGCTATTACGGAACCTACCACGGCATGAACGAAGACGGCCTGGTGATGCAGGCACAGGGGGCCTTTTCCATTTCCAATTGGAACGCTGCGGATCTCCTGGATTACACGCTTTTCTACCGGGAAGCCCTGCAGGGCACCGGCAGCATCGACGGGGTGGTGAACCTGTGGGGAGCCCTCCCCGCGACTCGTGCTGTCGGCTTCAATACACCGATTTCCACTCCCTATCGACAAGGGCAGACAGGCTACCCCTCGTCGACCTACGAAACCGACTCCTACGGCGGGGCGTTGCGCACGCCGGTGGATTTCGCCCCTGCCGATCCGTACAGCATCCTGACCACCAACAATTATTACAAGTACCAGGGGACAGCGCCCTATTCACTGGCCGTCAGCAAGATCCACGGCTATCACGCCACAGTCGAAGCGACTGACTTTCGGTTCCAGGACATGCTGAGCCTGATTGCCCAGTACAAGACCCAAAACAGGACCGTGGGAACCCAAGAGGTCATCGAGCTGCTGCGGGCCGCTTCCACTTCAAAGGAATATTCGGGCTCGACTGAGTTCAGCATCATCTGGTACCCCAACAGCATGGAGTTCGCCCTTGCCAAGGAGGATCTGGTCCACAAGATCCTGGACGCGCCCTTCACCATTTACAACCGATTTACCTTCGATGAAGTTTTTCAATGAGAATGGATAATTGTTTCCATCGTCCAGGGCCTCACGGCGGGGGTGCTGAAGGATTGAGGCATTGCAGGTGCGCAGGGAGGAAGAGCCATGGAGATCGACAGGCGGGATTTCATCAAGTACGGTGTCCTCGGTGTGAGTGCAGCCGCCCTCATTGGCCCCGAGGTGGCACTGTCGGCGTATGAATCGACCCGGAAAGCGGATCCGGGGTATGGGGGCTTCATGAAGCCCTCCGGGGAAGAGGCCTTTATCGCCGATCGTCCGCTCTCGTGGTGGGTCGATCGGTTTCAGCTACCTTTACACATCTATTCCGCCCCCGCCATAGAAGGGAACGTACGGGCCTTCAAAAAGGTCCTTCAGACCTTGTACCCCAAGGGCCATATCCGGTTTGCAGCCAAGGCCTGCGCCCATCCGGCGGTGTTCAAGATCGTCGTTCGGGAAGGGGCCGGAATCGACGTGGCCTCCTATTATGAAACCCGGTGCGCCCTGGAGTCCGGCGCCCCTCCGGAGCAGCTCGACCTCAACGGAAACTGCAAGGAGGACTTCCTCATCATCAAAGCGATCCAGACGGACATGCTGATTGTGGCCGACAGCATCGAGGAGTTCCAGGTCATCTCCCGGCTTGCGAAACAGGTGGGAAGGAGTCCCCGGGTTGTCATGAGGATCAGCGGGTTCGAACTCGGTCATGTCACGGCAGAGGCCATCTTCACCGCGGGCAAGTGGACGAAATTCGGGGCCGACCTGGAGGACATCCCCGATTTCCTGAAGACTCTGGGCAACCACCCGCATGTGCGCCTTCTGGGTTTTCACACCCACATCGGATCCCAGATCACCGACCTGGAGCCGTACCTCGCCGTCCTGGGCAAGATGATCGAACTGGGCCATCTCCTGAAAGAGGCGGGCGAAAATTGCGAGATCGTCAACATCGGAGGCGGCTTTCCCATCTCCTACGTGGGCCGGGAGGAATGGGACCGGTTTATGGAAAGGACCAGGGAAGGCTATCTCGCCGCACAGAAAGGAAACCCGAGCCGCATCTTCATCTGGAATAACCGCACGGGAGGCTTCGAGACCGGGCCGGACGGCAGGATCGACACATCACACTGGAACGACGAGAAGTTCTACAGCCCCTATCCCAAGGAGAAGATGGTGGAGGCCATCCTCAGAGGCAAGGTAAGGGTTCGGGGAAAAGAGGTGAACACCGTCGAGGCCCTCAAGGACCTCGGAGAACCCGCACTGGTGATCGAACCGGGACGGAGCCTCGTGGGAGATTCGGCGGTCACGCTGGCCAGGGTATCCCAGGTGAGGACGATCGATAAGTTGCATAATCTGGTGACCCTGGAGATGGGGGTGACCAGTCTCGGGACAGCCCTGGTCTACATGCCGGTCCATCGCTGGGAGATCATCAATGATTATGACCGAAAAGACCCGGAGCCCTTCGAAACCTTCGTGGGAGGAAATCTGTGCTTTTCGGGCGACATGCTCGCGAAATACAAGATCTCCCTTCAGAGAAAACCGGTCCGGGGAGACGTGGTGCTCATCCGTGATACCGGCTCATACGGCCCCCAGTTCTTCGCTTCCAATGCAAATGCCTTTCCCCGGCCGGCACGGGTTCTTGTGGACGCCGAAGGCAGACTGACGGTGATGAAAAAGAGGGACACCTATGAGGAGATTTTCTCTCTGTAAGAGCCGGATGACCCATAAAAACGTTAATTAATGCCTGTTTCGCGTTAAATTAACGACGCTTTGACAAAAACCAGTTCGTCGGGTACAAATAAACAACTGGAACATTGGAGATTACAACCCAGGAACGAAGCGGAAACGGGAGCGGATTTGATTGATCCAAGGCTGAAGGATTGAGCCATGAAAGCCATTCAAGCGGACATCACCACGCTGAACGTAGATGCGATCATCAATGCGGCGAACCGCTCGCTTCTCGGCGGCGGCGGCGTTGACGGCACGATTCACCGTGCGGCCGGTCCCGAACTGCTGGAGGAATGCCGGTCGCTCGGAGGATGTGAAACCGGAGACGCCAAGATCACCCGGGGATACCGGCTGCCGGCCAAATTCGTCATTCACACCGTTGGACCCGTCTGGCGGGACGGTCGCCGCGGAGAAGCGGAGTTGCTCGCGGGCTGCTACCGGAACCCACTGAGGATCGCCGTGGAAAAGGGGTTGCGGAGCATTGCGTTTCCTTCCATCAGCACGGGAATCTACGGATATCCGATCGAAGAGGCCGCAAAGGTTGCCGTGGAAACGGTGAATGCCGTAATCAGCGAAATGACCGATCCCCCGGAGGTGATCTTCTGCTGTTTCTCCCGGCGGGATCTGATGGTGTATGAACGTCTCCTTAAACATCGAACCCAACAAGACTCTGAAAGCAAATAACCGTCTATGGCACTGATCGAAACAATCCCAGATGGCTCGATCCTGACGGAAGAGAAAATCCGGGGGATCATCGAAACCCAAACGCCTCCATCCCTGTATGAAGGCAAGCGCGTTCTGGTATTGACGCCGGACGGGACGAGGACCTGCCCGCTGCCGACGATGGTCCGCGTTCTCCGGGAGGTGATCGGCGCCAGGGCGGCAAGGCTCGATTTCATGGTCGCCCTGGGGACCCATCCCATCATAACGGATGAAGAGATCCTGAAGCTGTATGGGATCGACGCGGCGGGCCGCAAGGAGCCTTTTGGGCAATCCTCATTCTTCTGCCACCGCTGGGACGAGCCTTCGACGTTTCAACGAATTGGAGAGCTCACCGAGGAGGATGTGGCGACGATATCCGGCGGTCTTCTGCGGGAACGGGTGCCGATCGATATCAATAAAAAAATATTCGACTACGACCTCATTCTCATCCTCGGACCGGTCTTTCCCCACGAGGTGGTCGGCTTCTCCGGCGGGGCCAAATATCTTTTCCCCGGCATCTCCGGCGGCGAATTCCTCCATTTCTTCCACTGGCTGGGGGCGCTGATCACCTGCCGGAAGATCATCGGCCGGAAGGAGACCCCGGTCCGGCGGGTGATCCACCGGGCCCTGGAGCAGATCGATCTGCCCATCCATTGCTTGGCGATGGTGGTCGATCCGGAGGCGCGGCTGTGTGGCCTGTTTGCCGGCGATGTCCGGGAGGCCTGGTCCGCCGCCGCGGATCTGTCGGCAGTGATCCACATCGTCGAGAAGAAGCGGCCTTTCCGGATCGTCCTGGGTCGGGCGCCGGAGATGTACGACGAAATCTGGACCGCCGGCAAGGTGGTGTACAAGCTCGAGCAGGTCGTCGCCCCGGGCGGGACGCTGATCATTTTTGCCCCGCATATCCGCGAGATTTCGACCACCTGGGGGGATCAGATCGAAAAGATCGGCTACCACGTCCGCGACTATTTTCTCGCGCAGCCGGAAATGTTTTGCACCGTTCCCCTAGGTGTTCTGGCCCATTCGACCCACGTTTGCGTGACGGGCTGTTACGAAAACGGCGTCGAGACGCCCGACATCCATGTGGTTTTGGCCACGGCCATTCCCGAAGAAAAATGCCGGCGGATCGGCCTGGGCTGGATGGATCCGGCGAAGGTCCGGATCGATGATTACCGGGACCGGGAGGAGGAGGGCGTCCTTTTTGTGGATCACGCCGGGGAGATCCTCTACCGGCTGGCCGGCGGGGGATGAAGTATAGGGGACATGTTCCGGAAGCCCGAAGGGATCGGAACGTGTCCCCGGAAAAAACGGAACGGGAAAGGAATAGCATATGGGCAAAGCGGACATCGGCCTGATCGGCCTCGCGGTCATGGGACAAAACCTGGTGTTGAACATGAACGACCATGGATTCACGGTCGCGGTCTTCAACCGCACGGTTTCCAAGGTGGACGAGTTCCTCGGCAAAGGGGCAAAGGGAACCCGGATCATCGGCGCCTATTCCATCGCGGAACTGGTCGGCCTGCTGAAGCGGCCGCGGCGCGTGATGCTGCTGGTCCAGGCCGGGCCGGCGGTGGACGATTTCATCGGCCAGTTGATCCCGCTTCTGGAGAAGGGCGACATCATCATTGATGGCGGCAACTCGAACTACAACGACACGATCCGCCGCACCGCATACGTCGAATCCAAAGGGTTGCTCTACATCGGCACCGGCGTCTCGGGCGGCGAGGAGGGGGCGCGCCTCGGTCCCTCGATCATGCCCGGCGGGTCGCCCGCGGCCTGGCGCAACGTCAAACCGATCTTCCAGGCGGTTGCGGCCAAGGTGGATGGTGCGCCCTGCTGTGACTGGGTCGGCGAAAACGGCGCGGGGCACTATGTCAAAATGGTGCACAACGGCATCGAGTACGGCGACATGCAGTTGATCTGCGAGGCGTACCAGTTGATGCGGGACGGCCTGGGAATGAAGGCGCCGCAGATGCACGAGGTTTTCGCCCAGTGGAACCGGGGAAAACTCGATTCGTACCTGATCGAGATCACGCGCGACATCCTCGCCTACGAAGACGAAGACGGCAAGCCGCTGGTGGACAGGATCCTGGATACCGCCGAACAGAAAGGCACCGGCAAGTGGACCGGCATTTCCGCGTTCGATAGGGGCATCCCGCTGACGATGATCGTCGAGGCGGTGCTGGGACGGGCGCTCTCCGCGCTGAAGGACGAGCGCGTGGCCGCATCCGGGGTGCTTTCGGGACCCAAGGCGAAGATCGCCGGCGACCGGAAAGCGTTCATCCGGGACCTGGAAGAGGCGGTCTATGCCTCCAAGCTGATCTCCTACACCCAGGGGTACATGCTGATGCGCGCCGCCGCGAAGGAGTACCAGTGGAATCTCAACTATGGCGGCATTGCGCTGATGTGGCGCGGCGGCTGCATCATCCGTTCGGTTTTCCTGGGACGGATCAAGGCGGCGTTCGAGCGGAATCCCAAACTCACCAATCTGCTGCTGGATCCGTATTTTACGAAGCAGATCGAAACGGCGCAGACCTCGTGGCGGCGCGTCGTTGCCAAGGCCATTCAGAAGGGAATCCCGGTGCCGGCGATGTCGAGCGCGCTGGCGTTTTTCGACGGCTATCGCCGCGAGTCTCTGCCCGCGAATCTGCTCCAGGCGCAGCGCGATTATTTCGGCGCGCATACATACCAGCGCGTGGACAAACCGCGCGGCGAATACTTCCACACGAACTGGACCGGCCATGGCGGCAACGTGACCTCGACGGTGTGGAAGAAGGGGTGATCCCCGACAAAAGGAGAACAAAATGAAGTACGGTCTGAATATCCATCAGGAGGGCACACTGGATTTTGTCTCGGTCGGTGCGTTGGTTCACCGTCTCGATCCCGGAATCGTTCCGTTTCGGAAGGCTGCGAAATGCGCGATTCACGTCAGCGGCGGCGAGTTCAACTGCGCGGCCAACCTGGCCGACGGCTTCGGCATGAAGACCGGCATTGCCACCGCGATGGTGGACTACCCCATCGGCGATCTGATCGCCGAGCGGGTCCGGGCGATGGGGGTCACGCCGTTTTACAAACACTTCAAACACAACGGCGTAAACGGTCCCAACATGGCGACGGTTTTCAGTGATCGCGGGCAGGGTGTGCGCGCGCCGGTTGTGTTTTACAACCGCGCGAACGAAGCAGCCGCGCAACTCAAACCCGGCGACTTTGACTGGAAAACAATCTTTGCCGGCGGCATACGCTGGTTCCACAGCGGCGGCATCTTTGCCGCGCTCTCGGAAACCACGGGCGAGCTGATCATCGAAGGGATGAAAGCCGCCCGGGTAGCGGGCGCGGTGACCTCGTTCGATCTGAACTATCGCGCGAAGCTTTGGAGCCTCTGGGGTGGCGCGGAGCGCGCGCAGTCCATGATCAAACACATCGTCGAGAATGTGGATGTGCTCGTCGGGAACGAGGAAGATCTGCAATTGGGACTGGGCGTTCCCGGTCCCGAAGTTGCGGCGAAATCCAAACTCGACCCGACCGCCTTCCTGGGGATGATCGGTCAGGTGATCCGGAAATTCCCGCAAATCAAGATCGTTGCGACAACCCTGCGCGAAGTGAACTCGACCAACCGGCACCGTTGGGGCGCGGTGGCCTGGATTGACGGTGGGACATACGTTTCGCCGATCTGCGATCTGGATGTTTATGACCGCGTCGGCGGCGGGGATGGTTTTGCGTCCGGTTTTTTCTACGGTCTCCTCGCCGGCGAACTGGAACAGGAGGCACTCAATCTGGGTTGGGCGCACGGTGCGCTGCTGACGACCTTTCCGGGCGACACGACGATGGCGACCGCGGATCAGGTGCGCGCGTTTGCGAAGGGCGGATCGGCGCGCATCCAGCGATAAGATCCTTGAAAATGGTGATCCCTCCGCGCGCTGGACATTTTTCGACCCTGCCTCTTCTCGCTTCGCTGCAAAGACGAAACTCGCGCTTCGCGCTCAAACAGTCGTCTTTGCGGGCGCTACGTTGCGGGGGCAGGGTGCCCCGAAAAATCTCCAATGCGCGCTAACGGGATCCGATTTTCAAGGTGTGCAAAGGTAGGGAAAACAGGGGAAAGGAGGCGCCATGCGGGTACGGGTATCGGCGGTATTCGAAAGGGAAGGGGAG
>JAPLJW010000301.1 GCA_026388365.1 Deltaproteobacteria bacterium
CTGAAGATCGACCAGCAGGTCACCAAACTGACCGGCGAGCAGACGTCAACGCCGACGACGCTGAAGCGGACGGCCAAGACGACCGTTGTCGTCAAGGACAACGAAACGGTGGTCATCGGCGGACTGATCGACGATTCGACCGGCATAGACACCTACCAGGTTCCTTTGCTGGGGGATATTCCTTTGCTGGGGTGGCTTTTCAAGTCGAGGGTTAAAGGCCGGGAGAAGAGCAACCTCTTCATCTTCATCACCCCCCACATCGTCCGGAACCAGGATGAGGCCGCGGCCATCTACAAGAAAAAGCTGGACGATGTCGGCAACGTCGAGGAAGGGGTCATCCGAATGGATCCGAAAAAAAGCCTGACGAAACCGTCGACGGATCAGAAGGAATGAGAGGGAGGACGCCCGTGATGGCGGAGCAGAACCGAGAACCAAGACCGTCGCCGGCAGCCGTTCCGGGACAGGTTGCAGAACAACCGGCCGGGCATCCCGCGACGGGCCTCGATGCCTGCTTGATTGCCCTGGGCGTTCCGGCGGAGACCCTCGCCGAGGTTCGGGGTCTTGCCCGGGCGAACGGCGCCGGGATGGTCGATATCCTGCTCCAGAAGAAGCTTCTGCCGGAAGATGCCCTCCTTGCGGCTCTCAGCGACAAGTACGGCATCCCCTTCTGGAAGGAGCTTCCTACGGATCACATCGACACGGGTTTCACCGCTCTTTTTTCCATCCAGTATCTGAAAAAACAGAAGATGGTTCCCGTCGATACGCCGCAGGGCTTCGTTGTGGCGATCAACGACCCGGCTAATTTCCAGGTGGCGGACGATCTCTGCCGCCTCCTCGGTCTGACGGAGCGGCCGGTTGTCCTCGCGACCCAGGAGGCGATTCAGGCAGCGATCAACCTCGCCTATGATTTGAGCCGGAGCACGGCCAAAGAGTTTTTCCAGGAGATGAACGAGGAGTCGACGGACAGCCTCATCTCCGAGATCGAGGAAACGGGGGACCTGCTCGATGAGACGAGTGACGCCCCGATCATCAAGCTGGTCAATCTCCTCCTCTCCGGGGCGACGAAGGACCGGGCAAGCGATATCCATATCGAGCCCTACCAGGCTGCCGTAAAGGTCCGCTACCGGATCGACGGCATCCTCTACGACATCCTCAGTCTCCCGCGGAAGATCCACTCGCCGCTGGTCTCGCGGGTGAAGATCATGGCGAAACTCAACATCGCCGAGAAGCGCCTTCCGCAGGACGGCCGGATCGAGATCAAGGTTGCCGACCGGAGCGTCGATATCCGCGTCTCCACCATCCCGACGGCCTTCGGAGAGCGGGTGGTCCTGAGACTCCTCGACAAGACCGCGTCGATCCTGATGCTTTCCGATCTCGGAATGGACGACCGGAAGGTCGGCATCTTCAACCGGCTGATCAAGTCCCCCTACGGGATCGTCCTCGTCACGGGGCCGACGGGAAGCGGCAAGACGACGACCCTCTATGCGGCGCTTTCGAGCATCAACCAGCCGGCGGTGAATATCATCACGATCGAGGACCCGATCGAGTACCAGATCGACGGGATCGGCCAGATCCAGGTCAACCCCAAGATCGACCTGACCTTCGCCCAGGGGCTCCGTTCTATCGTCCGCCAGGATCCGGACGTCATCCTCGTCGGCGAGATCCGCGACCGGGAAACGGCGGAGATCGCGATCCAGTCGTCGCTCACCGGCCACCTGGTCTTCTCCACCCTCCACACGAACGATGCGGCGAGCGCCGTGACGCGCCTCATCGACATGGGGATCGAACCCTTCCTCGTCACCTCGTCGGTGATCGCGATCATTGCCCGGCGTCTGGTCCGGGTCCTCTGCCCGAAATGCAAGGAGTCCTACACCCCCGACGACGAATCGCTCGCCAACCTGGGGATCGACAAGAACCGGCTCGACCGGCACCCC
>JAPLJW010000162.1 GCA_026388365.1 Deltaproteobacteria bacterium
AGGGGCCGCAGATCATGCTGGGCTACAAGGGCAAGCCCGAAGAGACGGCCCAAACGCTCCGCGACGGCCGGATCTACACGGGCGATATCGCCACGATGGACGAGGACGGCTACTTCTTTATCGTCGACCGGAAAAAGGACATGGTCATCTCCGGCGGTTTCAACGTCTATCCGCGGGACATCGATGAGGTTTTCTACCTCCATCCGAAAGTCCAGGAGGCCTGTTCCATCGGAATTCCGCATCCGGTCCGGGGCGAGAGCGTGAAGGTCTTCGTCGTCCTCAAGGAGGGCGAGACGGCCACCCAGGAGGAACTGATCGAATACTGCAAGACCCGACTTGCCTCATACAAGCTTCCGACGGAGATCGAATTCCGCAAGGAACTCCCCAAGACGAACGTGGGCAAGATCCTCCGGAAACAGCTCCGCGCGGAGGAATTGGAGAATAGAAAGAAAAAGTAACGGCGAAAACGCAAACAAGAAGAAGCCCCCCGATCCGAAGAGAACGGGGGGCTTCTTGGTTTCGGGAGGGAAATCCTCAGGCGGTGAATCCGGCGCTTCCCTGTTTTTCGGGCATCCGCTTCCGCCCTCTCCTATCTTAAGCCGATCAGCTTTCGGGCCACGACGACGCGCTGGATCTCGTTGGTCCCCTCGTAAATCTGGCAGATCTTCGCGTCGCGCATGTGGCGTTCCGCCGGGTAATCCTTCATGTAGCCGTTGCCGCCGAAGATCTGGACGCCTTCGATCGCCGCCCGCATCGCCACGTCGGAGGCGTAATACTTGGCCATCGCCGCCTCTTTCTCGAAATCGAGGCCGTTGTCCTCGAGCCATGCGGCCCGCAGGAGCATCAGCTCCGCTGCGTCGAGCTCGGTGGCCATGTCGGCAAGCTTGAACTGGATCGCCTGGAAGGTCGCAATCGGTTTTCCGAACTGGACCCGTTCCCGGGCGTATTCGACGGCGTCTTCGAGGGCCGCTCGGCCGATCCCGCAGGCCTGGGCGCCGATGCCGATTCTCCCCGCGTCCAGGCCGGAGAGCATCTGCTTGAATCCCTGTCCGGGTTTGCCGAGGAGATTTTCCGCCGGCACCTCGGCCTCCTCGAAGACCAGCTCCGCCGTGCCGGAGGCGAGGAGCCCCATCTTCTCCTCCACCTTTCCGACGCGGAACCCCGGGGTGTTCTTCAGATCGACGATCAGGTTGATAATCGCCCGGTATCCGCGGGCCGGGTCGGTCGTGGCTGCCAGAACGCAGTATTGAGCCACATTGCCGCTGGTGATGAAGGTCTTTACGCCGTTGACGATGTACCGGCCACCCCTCAGTTCCGCCCGGCATTTGAGCGCGGCGGCATCGGAGCCGGCGGAGGATTCCGTCAGCGCGTAACAGCCCTCCACCTTGCCGCCCGCCACGGGGGCGAGAAACTTTCTTTTCTGCTCCTCCGTGCCGAAAGCCTTCACCGGATAGCCGTAGAGGCTGTTGTTGACCGACGCGATGACGCCGCAGCTCGCGCAGGCCTTGGAGATCTCGATCAGGGCCATGACGTAGGTCACGTTGTCCATCCCGGCGCCGTCGTAATCCGTCGGCACGGCGACCCCCATGAGCCCCATCTCGCCCAACTGCCGGCAGATCTCCTCCGGGTGCCGGTGCGTGCGGTCCAATTCCGCGGCGATCGGCTTGATTTGCGCCTCCGCAAATTTCCGGACCATCTCCCGGACCATCTTCTGTTCATCCGTGGGTGCAAAATTCATAAGGGACCTCCGCCAGTTGATTTTCCCTCTCCCCTTTACCCTCAAGGGCATACCCTGCAGGGAACAAGCAAGCGAGGGGAGGGCCGGGGTTGGGATGGAAGAAAAGCCCTGCTTTATTTTCCGGTAAACGCCGGTTTTCTCTTCTCCAGGAAGGCCTTCATCCCCTCCTTCTGATCGTCCGTGCTGAAGCACTGGGCGCAGCATTCCACCTCGAGCCGGCAGGCGTTGTCGAGCGCCAGGTCATAGCCGAAGTTGATGCTGTGCTTGGCCATCTTGACGGCGAAGCCGGGCATGCCCGCAAGCTTTCGGGCGAACTTCAGGGTTTCCGGGAGGAGTTGGTCCGCCGGGAAGAGCCGGTTGACGAGGCCGATCTCATAGGCCCGCTGAGCGTCGATCCGATCCCCGCTGAGGATCAGCTCCTTCGCCCGGCCCATGCCGATGATCCGGGGGAGGCGCTGGGTTCCGCCCCATCCGGGGATGAGACCGATCAGGATCTCGGGCTGGCCGAAAACCGCCTTCTCGGAGGCGAAACGGATATCGCAGGCGAGCGAGATCTCCGTCCCCCCTCCGAGGGCAAAGCCGTTCACCGCGGCGATCACCGGCTTCGGCATGATCTCCATCTGCCGGAGGGTTTCATGGCCCATCTCCATGAAGGCGAGAGCCTCCTGAGGGCGCAGGCGCTGCATTTGGGATATGTCGGCGCCGGCCACGAAGGCGCGGTCTCCCGCGCCGGTGAGGACGAGAACCTTGATGGCTTCGTCGGCTTTGCAGATGTTCACCGCGGCAAGGAGTTCGGCGATCGTCTCGGAATTCATCGCGTTGAGCGCCCTGGGCCGGTTGAAGGTGAGCGTCGCCACGCCTTCCTCGATCGCAAAAAGGATATTCTGGTAGTCCATCGCATTGCTCCTTTATCCGAAATAGCGGGACGGAGCCCCTATTGCTCAGGCAAAAAATAGAGAGGCTCCGTCCCCCTATTTCTACACCCGTTCGAGGACGATCGCCATCCCCTGGCCGCCGCCGATGCAGAGCGTGGCAAGGCCCAGGTTCAGATCCCGCTTCCGGAGCTGCATGGCGAGGCTGTAGGTGATCCGGGCGCCGGTGCAGCCGACGGGGTGTCCGATGGAGATGCCGCTCCCGTTCAGGTTGCATTTGTCGAGGCCGATCCCCAGTTCCCGCATGCAGGCAATGGCCTGGACGGCAAAGGCCTCGTTCAGTTCGATAAGGTCGATGTCCTTCATCGTGAGCCCCAGCCTGATGAGGACTTTCCGTGTTGCCGGGATCGGTCCGAGCCCCATGTAGGCCGGATCGACACCGCCCGCCGCATAGCCCCGGATCCGGGCGAGCGGTTTCAGGCCGAGTTCTTTGGCCTTGTCCGCGGCCATGACAACGACCGCCGCCGCCCCGTCATTGATCCCGGAGGCGTTGCCGGCGGTGACCGTTCCGCCGTCCTTCCGGAAGGCCGGCGGGAGTTTGGCCATCTTCTCAAGCGAGGTGTCCATCGGCCTTTCATCGGTCCGGAAGGAGAGGGGATCTCCCTTCTTCTGGGGGATCGGTACCGGGACGATCTCGTCGTCGATAGCGCCGCTCGCGATGGCGGCGCGGGCCCGCTGATGGCTGAGCAATGCCAATTCATCCTGCTCCTGCCGCGAGATGCCGTAACGGGCGGCGATGTTCTCGGCGGTGAAGCCCATGTGGTATTCATTGAAGATCTCGTAGAGTCCGTCGAAGACGACCAGATCCGTGATCTTCCCGAAGGGCATGCTCATCCGGTACCCCCAGCGGGCGTCCGGGAGGGCGAAGGGGGCGTTCGACATGTTCTCCATTCCCCCCGCCACGACGGCCTCCGCGTCCCCCGCCCGGATGGACTGGGCGGCGAGAGAAATCGCCTTCATACCGGAGGCGCAGACCTTGTTGATGGTGATGGCATTGGTCTCCTCGGGCAGGCCCGCATAGATGCCGGCCTGGCGGCCCGGGTTCTGTCCAAGCCCCGCCTGGAGTACGTTTCCCATGATGCATTCGTCGAAATAGACAGGCGCGGCCGTGTCGGGATAATCGTAATACTTTTTCTGGAGCTCCGTCTTGTCCATGTCCCGGAAGACGTCCGGCCGGCAGGCGCGGACAGCGGCGCTCACGTCCGGCCGGAGGCCGGCCCTGCAAATCGCCTCCCGGATGACCCGCGCGCCCAGATCGACCGCTCGGACCCCTTTAAGCGATCCGCCGAAGCTGCCGACGGCGGTCCTCGCCCCGCTTACGATCACAACATCTCTCATCTGAAACAGTCTCCTTTCCAATGTTGACGGCACCGTAAAAAGTCCGGATGCTGCGTTGCGCTTCACCCTTCCCCTGCTTCCGCAGGGGCAGGCTTGTTGCAGCGTACGCCAAAGTACGCTTCACTCCTCAGGGTTCGCGCGCCTTGCCGGAGCCTGCCCCGGCGGAAGCCGGGGGAGCTTTTTACGAAGCCACCCAAGATTCGAGGTTTTTGGCGATCATTCCGAGTTCATCCAAGTTAGACCCGAATCAGCATTGCGTCGCCCTGGGCGGCGCCGGAGCAGATGCCGCAGACGCCCAAGCCCCCGCCCCGCCGGCGGAGTTCGTAGGCGAGGGTCATCAGGATCCTTGCCCCCGTCGCCCCGATCGGGTGGCCGTAGGCGATGGCGCTCCCGTTGACGTTGACCTTTGCGAACATTTCTTCCTTTGTCATCCCGAGGATCGACCGGGCGCTGACGAGGACGACCGCGGCAAAGGCCTCGTTGATCTCGACCAGGTCGATCTGGTCGAGGGTCAGGTTGTTCTGCTCCAGGATCTTGCGAATGGCGAGGCCGGGCACCGTCGCGATGTCCTTCGGCGGCTGCGAAACCTCGGCGTAGTCCAGGATCGTGCACAGGGGTGTGATCTCCAACTCCGCGGCCCGCTCGGCACTCATCAGCAGGCAGACGTCGCCCCCGTCGTTCACCCCGGGGGCGTTCCCGGCAGTGACGCTCCCGGGCTCGCCGGTGACCGTGCTCTTGTGTCCGAAGACCGGCGGCAGCTTGGCGAGCCCCTCGATCGTCGTCTCCGGCCGGGGACCTTCATCCTGACTCAGGACCGAGGTCTTTTTCCCCTCCCGGATCTCGACGGGGAAGATCTCGTTGTCCAGCCGCCCCGTCTTCATCGCCTCGCAGGCGGCCAACTGGGAGTGGAGTGCCCATTCGTCCTGATCCGCGCGGCTGAAACCGAACTCGTCCGCCACCTCCGAGCCGTGGAGGGCCATGTGGCGGTTGTAGAAGGCGCACCAGAGGCCGTCGTTGACCATCAGGTCCAGGACGGGGCGGGAGGGGAGGCCCATCCGGCTTCCCCAGCGCATCTCCGTCAGGCCGAAGGGGGCGTTGGTCATGCTCTCCTGGCCGCCGGCGATGCAGATGTCGGCCCGCCCGAGCTGGA
>JAPLJW010000011.1 GCA_026388365.1 Deltaproteobacteria bacterium
CCCACCTCCTTCGCCCCGTCGGCGGAGAGGAAGCTGAGCCGCTCCTGTCCCGCAAAGCCCACCTCGCTGTAGGGGTTGTCGTAGCAGACGGCAATGTCGTTCGCCTTCGCGAAGGCGACCAGCCGGTCGAAGAACTCCCGGGTTGCGCAGGCGCCGGTAGGGTTGTTCGGATAGTTGAGGAACATCCCCCGCGCCTTTTTCACGATCTCCGCCGGAATCTCATCAAAGACGGGGAGGTAGGCGTTCTCTGGACGGATCGGAACATTGTAGGGAATCCCGCCTCCCATGAGGATGCTCGCCCGGTAGGCGGGATAGCCGGGATCGGTCATCAGGACGACGTCGCCGGGATTGATCCGAGCCATGACGAAGTGGTGGCACCCCTCCTTGGAGCCGATGAGGCCCAGGATCTCCGTCGCCGGATCCAGCGTCACGCCGTAACGGGTCTGGTACCAGCGGGCGACCTCCTTCCGGAAGGCAAACATCCCCTTCTCCTCATCCGTCGGATAGCGGTGGTTCTCCGGATCGCGCGCCGTCCGGCAGAGTTCGTCGATGATCGAATCGGGCGTCGGCTCCACCGGGTCGCCGATCGCAAGGCTGATGACATCCACGCCGTCGGCCTTGGCCCTGGCGATCTTCTTCCTCAACTCCATGAACAGGTAGGGCGGGATCTTCGTCAAACGGTCGGCGATCTGCAATGTTATTCTCCTTTCCTCTTCCAGGCTTCATCCCAGAGTGTTCCCTGATAAACCACGGTGGTCTTTCCTTCAAGATAAACCTTCGTGAAGCCGCTTTCCGTCTGCTCGAAATGGATCCGGAGGGTTTCGCCGCTCTGCACGCGGATATTCACCGGGGATTCGACAAACCCCTTCCGGGCGGCAATCAGCGCGGAGGCGACGGAGCCGGTCCCACAGGCGAGGGTCTCATCCTCCACGCCGCGTTCGTAGGTCCGGACGCGGAGCGTATGGTCGTCCAAGACGGCCGCGAAATTGGCGTTTGTCCCGGCGGGCTGGTAATGTTCATGACGGCGGATCGCCCGGCCGGTGTTGAAAACATCAAACCCTTCGAGATCGCGGGCAAAATGGACGACATGGGGAACGCCTGTGTTGACGCTGTGGACGAAAAGGGTCTGCTTTCCGACCTGGATCCGGTCGTCCATGACAAGGTCCCGGGGATCGGTCAGGCGAAGTTTGACCACGTCGCCCCGGACCTCGGCGTCGATGATCCCGGCCACGGTCTCGAAAGACATCTTCTCTCCGGCGATCCCCCGCAGGAGGGCGAAACGGACGGCGCAACGGCCGCCGTTCCCGCACATCTCCCCCTCGGAACCGTCGGCGTTAAAGAAACGCCACTTAAAATCCACCTTGCCGGACCGTTCGATAAGAATCAGGCCGTCCGCCCCGACCGACACCTTCCGCTCGCAGACGCTTTTCACAAAGGCGACGATGTCTCCCACGGCGAGCGACCCGTCCCGGTTGTCGATCAGGATGAAGTCGTTCCCGCTTCCGCTCATCTTATAGAATTCGATCATAATCCCTCCCCTTCGCCTCTCACGCTTCACATTGGAACGCAGGCCGCCCGCCGGTTTTGCGGAAAACAGGGGCTCCGTCCCCCTATTTGATCCGCTGCCTCAGCGCCTCCAGGTTGTGGATCAGGATGGCGCTTCCCGAGAGGCTGACCCATTTCTTTTCGCGCAGGGCGCGCAGCTCCTTGTTGACGCTTTCCCGCGTCGCGCCGATCATGCCGGCGAGGTCCTTCTGGGTCACGCTGAGTTTGATCGACCCGCTTTCCCCTTCCTGAAAGCCGTTGCTCCCGGCCAGCTCGATCAGCTTCTTGGCGAGCCGCGCGGCGACTTTCAGGAAAAAGATATCCTCCAGAAAATCGTCAGCCTTGCGCAGACGTTTGGAGAGGGCGGAGAGGATGGCCTTTACCGCTGTTTCGTTGTGCATGACGTAGGCCAGGAAATCTTTCCGGTTCAGGCCGTAGAGATGGGTCTCCTCGACGGCGACGGCGTCCGCGGACCGGGACAGGCCGTCAAGCAGGGCCATCTCCCCGCAGAAATCGCCGGTGGAGAGAACCGCCAGGATCATTTCGTCCCCGTCCCGCGACTGGCGGACGATTTTGATCTTCCCGGCGGTGATCATGTAGAGGGAGTGGCCTTCCTCCCCATTCCGGAAAAGAATGTCCCCTTTCCGGAGGGTGTGTTTCTGGAGAAGCGCTGCGATGTGCTGACTGTCCTCGGCCCGCAGAGACCGGAACATGGGAACCTGCTTTAAAAGGATTTCAGGATGGGTCATGTCTTTCCCTCCCGGCCCCGCGGGGCCTTCTCTTTAAGGCAACGTTGTTACGGCAAAATGAAGCTGCCCGCCCACAGGGCGGGGCTTCCCGGCAAGGAAGCGGTCTGCTTTATGATGGCGCCCCGGATCCCCGCCTGCAAGGCGGGGCTTGCGGGATGCGCTCCCGGTCACAAACGCGCCGGGTTTAACCTTGCATTCGATCTCCCTTCACTCCCGGCTATCGGCCTGCGGCTTCTTAAAACTCCTCTTCTCGTCCATTCGGATGACCCCTTCCTCGACGTTTCCGACATCGTCCAGCTTTTTCTTGTAGATGGCCGCGGCCTCATCCTGGTTCCGGACGATGTGGGGGGTGATGAAGATGAAGAGGTTGCTCTTCTCCCGGCCTTTAACCCTCGACTTGAAAAGCCACCCCAGCAGAGGAATATCACCCAGCAAAGGAACCTGGTAGTTGTCTATGCTGGTCGAATCGTCGATCAGTCCGCCGATGACCACCGTTTCGTTGTCCTTGACGACAACGGTCGTCTTGGCCGTCCGCTTCAGCGTCGTCGGCGTTGACGTCTGCTCGCCGGTCAGTTTGGTGACCTGCTGGTCGATCTTCAG
>JAPLJW010000218.1 GCA_026388365.1 Deltaproteobacteria bacterium
CCCCGCTTCACGCCGGACAAGGACAACGTGAAGTGCATCCTCTGCCGGATGTGCGTGCGGACCTGCGAGAAGATCGTCGGGGTCAGCGCCATCGGCTTCTCCTATCGGGGGACGGAAAAGAATGTCTGTACGCCCTTCAAAGAGGACTCGCAGACCTGCATCGGCTGCGGTGCCTGCGCCTATGTCTGTCCCACGGGCCACATCGAAATGGAGACCACCGAAACCGGGGATGCGCGGACGATCTGGGGCCGGACCTTCAAGATGTCGAGCTGCAAGGTCTGCGGACGGTACTTCGCACCCGAGGATCAGCTGGCCTATATCAGTTCCAAAACGGGCGTCCCGGCGGACAGCCTGGCGGTCTGCATCAGCTGCCGCTAAAAATAATTCTAGGAAATACGGGGACACAATACCTAATTCTGCGAGAATTAAGTATTGTGTCCCCGTATTTCCAAAACGCTAAATTTCAAGACCTGACCCCCATTACTTGCCCCCCATCACTCTTTGATTCGGAATGTCCCCGTTTGCCGGAATCGTGAACAGACGACGTAGGGCCGGTCCTCGTTGAAGGATTCGAAGGTCTCTCTCGCCTTGTCTGCGCTGTTGTTGGTTTCGGAGAGGTGGGCCAGGAAGACCTGCGAGAGGTGATCTCCGTACCGGCGGATGAAATCGCTTGCATCTTCGTTGCTCAGGTGGCCCCGGTCGGACGCGATCCGCTCCTTGAGATCAACGGGGTAGGGGCCGGTCATCAGCATCCGTTCGTCGTAATTCGATTCGATCAGAACGGCATCCAGGTCGGAGATGATTTCCCTCATCTGGGCGGTGACGCAGCCCGTGTCGGTGAAGATCCCGAAGCGGCCGACGACGAAGCCGCAGGACGCCACGTCATGGGAGGTCTCGATGGGGAGGATCTCCAGATCGCCGATCCTAAACGCGTCCTCGAAATGGCGGACATCCACCGGACCGAGCCGCTGCCGGCAGGCCAGATAGACCGGTTTCCGGACATAGACCGGGATGCCGAGCCGCCGGGCGATTGGCCCGATCCCCTGGTAATGATCCCCGTGGGCATGGGACAGGACGATGCCATCCACCGCCTGAATGTCTTTGCCCAGGGCGGCCATCCGCCTGTCCGTTTCAGAGAAACTCTTCCCGGCGTCGAACAGCACGGAGACCCCTGCGGATTGTAAAAGATAGCAATTGCCGTTGCTTCCCGATGCGATAATGGACAATTCCATGATGGATTGATTTCTCCCTGTTTCAATGCCAAACCGGTCAGCGCCTTTTCAGCGGAACTCTGGCCATTCCGGAAGGAGGTCGGCGGCTTTCCCCCGTTTCGTCTTGCCCCCACATCGCTGCAATCAGAACGCGGAGGCTCTGTTTAGAACACAATGAATCCCGTGTCAACAAACAGCTCTCCCCAGTTTCCGCGGAGGGTCTCGCAGCGGAGCGATTGTTTCAGGATCTCGCAGAACGCGCGGCGGGGGATGGGGCGGGCGCCGAGACCGGCGAGATGGGCGGTTTCGACCTGGCAGTCGATCAGGTCGAAACCCCGCTCCTGAAGGCGAGGGATAAGAGTGATCAAAGCGGCCTTGGAGGCGTTGGGGATTCCGGAGAACATCGATTCGCCGAAGAAGGCGCGGCCGAGGGAGACGCCGTAGAGGCCGCCGACGAGTTCTTTCCCCTGCCAGACCTCGACGGAGTGGGCGAAGCCGAGGTCATTCAAGGCGCCGTAGGCCTCCCGCATCTCCGCCGTGATCCAGGTGCCGTCCTGGCCGGGGCGGGACCTCCGGCAGGCGGCGACCACCTCCCGGAAGGCCCGGTCGAAGGTGATCCGGACGATCCCCTTTTTCAGGAACTGCCTCATGCTCCGTGAAACGCGAAGCTCTTCCGGGAAGAGGACGAAACGGGGGTCCGGCGACCACCAGAGGATCGGTTCGCCGTCGCCGTACCAGGGAAAGATCCCCTCCCGGTAGGCGGCGAGCAGGCGCTCCGGCGAGAGGTCGCCGCCGATGGCCAGGAGGCCGCTCTTTGCGGCGTGGTCAACAGGAGGAAAGACAACCGCATCAGGGAGTCGATAAACCGGCATGGATGACCCGCACGACCACGTCGTCGTTTTCGATGTCGGCCAGCGCGTCGCCGCCCTCCCGGAGGCTGCCGAAGAGGACCTCGTCCACGAAGAACCGCTTGACCTTGTCCTGGACGAGCCGGGCGATCTCGCGCGCCCCGAATTCGGGGGAGTAGCCCTTCCGGGCGAGCCACGCGTAACAGCCGTCGGTCACCGTGAGCAGGACCTTCTTTCCGATCAACTGCGCGGCGAAGTCGGCGACGGCCTTCTTCACGATCTTCAAAACGACCTCCTCGGTCAGTCCATTGAAGTTCACGACGCCATCGAGGCGGTTCCGAAACTCGGGGGAGAAGGTCCGCTCCAGGGCTTTGTAAACGGCGTCCCGCTGGATGGGCAGCCCCTCGAAGCCGATGGTCTGCCGGCCGATCTCCCGGGTGCCCGCGTTCGAGGTCATCAGGAGCACCACGTTCCGGAAATCCGCCTTCTTGCCGTTGTTGTCGGTCAGCGTCGCATAGTCCATCACCTGGAGGAGCGCGTTGAAGATGTCCGCGTGAGCCTTCTCGATTTCGTCCAGCAGGAGAACGGCGTGGGGGTTCTTCCGGATCGCCTCGGTGAGGAGGCCGCCCTCCTCGTAACCCACGTAGCCCGGAGGCGCCCCGACGAATTTCGCCACGGCGTGCCTTTCCTGGTATTCGCCCATATCGTAGCGGAGCAGGGGCACCCCGAGCGTCGCGGCAAGCTGGCGGGCCAGTTCGGTCTTGCCCACGCCGGTCGGACCGACGAAGAGGAGCGAGGCGACCGGTTTCTCCGGCTCGCGGAAACCGGCGCGCGACCGTTTGACCGCCTCCACGACCCGTTCCACCGCCTCGTCCTGGCCGAAGATCCGGGCCTTCAGTTCGACCTCCAGATCCTTGAGTTTCTCGACATCCGTGGAGGAGACGCTCTTCTCCGGAATCCGGGCGATCCGGGCGACGACGCGCTCGATCTCCCGCGCCCCGATCACCGCCGCATCCGCGGCTGCGTCGGTCTCGCCGCGGTTCATGGAGACGAAGGCGCCCGCCTCGTCGATCACATCGATCGCCTTGTCCGGAAGGCGGCGGTCGCTGATGTAGCGGCCGGAGAGTTCGGCGGCCGCCTGGAGGCTCTCTTCCGTATAGGCGACCTGGTGGTAGGTCTCGTACCGTTCGCGGAGCCCGTCGAGGATCCGGACGGTGTCCTCAACGGAGGGTTCCGGGACCTCGACCTTCTGGAAACGGCGGGAGAGGGCGCCGTCCTTCTCGAAATACTTCCGGTATTCGTCATAGGTTGTCGAGCCGATGCAGCGGAGCTTCCCCGAGACCAGGGCGGGCTTGAGGATGTTGGAGGCGTCCATCGACCCGCCGGAAACGGCTCCCGCGCCGACGATGTTGTGGATCTCGTCGATGAAGAGAATCACCTTCTCCTGTTTCTGGAGCTCGGCAAGGACCCGCTTCATGCGTTCCTCGAAATCGCCGCGGAAGCGGGTGCCGGCGAGGACCGCCCCCATGTCGAGGGAGTAGATCTTCACGTCCCGAAGCTTTTTCGGGACCTGACCCTTGGCAACGAGTTGGGCGAGGCCTTCGGTAATCGCCGTCTTTCCCACCCCCGGTTCTCCGACGTGAACCGGGTTGTTCTTGAAACGGCGGCAGAGGACCTGGATCGTCCGCGAGAGGATCTCCTCCCGGCCGATGAGCGGATCCATCTCGCCGGCCTTTGCCCGGGCGGTCAGCTCCGTTGTGTAGGCCCTGAGAAACTTGTTCTGCTCCTCTTGGTTCTCCCGGACCGCACCCCCCTCCCGCGTTCCCGGGCTCGTCTTCTGTTCGCCTGCCCCGTCGGGGAGGGCCGAGATGCCGTGAGAGATGTAATTGAGGAGGACCAGCCGGGTGATTC
>JAPLJW010000306.1 GCA_026388365.1 Deltaproteobacteria bacterium
CCCGCCGCTCGTCGGCGAGCTCCGGCTCATCCACATGTGCTCCCAGTCCGACGGGGCGTGTGCGATGATCTTCACCTCCGAAGAAAAGGCCAAAAGGGGGACGAAGCATCCCCCGGTCTGGGTCCGCGACCACATCCAGGTCCACCGGGAGGAGACAATCCCCAACCTCTTCGGCTTCACCAAGCCCGAGATGACCCACCGCTACGCCGCACGAACGCTCTTCGCGCGGAACGGCATCAAAGATCCGGTGGAATACTTCGATGTCTTCGAGATGTACGACCCCTCCGCCTGGTGGGCGATGGACTGGCTCCGCGAATTTCTCCTCCTCTCCGGGGACGAGCACCTCCGGATGCTGGAGGCGGGCGAATTCGACCTGGACGGCAGGCTCCCGATCAACCCCTCCGGCGGCGTGATCGCGAGCAACCCCATCGGCGCGACGGCGATGCTGCGGCCGGCGGAGGCGGCCCTCCAGATCCGCGGCGACGCGGGCGGTCACCAGATTAAAAAGGAGGTGCGTCACGCCCTCGCCTCGGGCTTCGGCGGAACCTTCTGGACGGCGCTCATGATCCTCGAAAAAGAGCTGGAATGGCAGGAGGTGAAACATGACTGAATATTTCGGAACGACCGTCGCCGACATCTTCGCCACGATGCCGAAGCGCTTTAAGCCCGAAGAGGCGAAGGACGTGGACATCGCCATCGGCTATGAGGCGACCGGCGAGGGGGGCGGCAAATGGAAGGCCACGATCAAACACGGCACCCTCAAGGTGGAGACCGTAGAAGGGGAACTCACCGGCTGCAAGACCACGATTCACACCGATGCGGAGACCTTTATCGGCGTCACCCTGGGGAAGATCGGCGCGATCGACGCCCTCTCCTCGCAGAAACTGCGCGTCGCCGGCGATCCCAAGTTCCTCATGCTCCTCCTCCCGAAGATCTTCATCCCCTACGCGGCGCCCAAAAAACAGCCCGCAACGGTGACGGCACGCGCCATCATCACCACGATCGCAGAGCGGTTCCGGCCAGAGAAGGCGGCGGGCGTCACGATGGCGATCGGCTACGATCTCGATGGCGAGGAAGGCGGGCAATGGACCATTGAGATCCGGGATGGAAAATGCACCGTCCGGGAAGGCTTCGCCGATCCGCTCACCGTGAAGATGACGATGGCGGCCGACGTTTATACCGGGATGATGCTGGGAACCCTGGACGCGGTCACCGCCTTCACCTCCGGGCAGGTCCGGATCGACGGGGATATGATGGCGGCCGGCGCCACGGCGAGGTTCTTCCGGAAATACGAGGTCCCCGGGGCAACGGAGGCCGAGGAGCTGATCTGCCTGCGGGTGACGAATACAATCGACCAGCGTTTCGCCACGGGTCCCGTTATGGGACGCTGGTTCGCGGGACTCCGGGAGAAGAAGTTCCTCGCCAACCGCTGCCCGGAGTGCGGCCGAACGCAGATCCCCCCGCGGGAGGTCTGCGCCTGGTGCCATGTCCGGGTCCGCGACTTCGTCGAGGTGGGTCCGAAGGGTACGGTGACCAACTTCGACATCGTCCATTTCGCCAGCCCCGACCCGCTCACCGGCGCGGTCCGGGACACCCCCTACGCCCCCGTTTACGTGGTCCTCGACGGGTCGAGCGAACGGGAGGCTTTCGCGATGGAGATCAAAAAGGAGGATATCCCCCGGCTGAAGGTCGGTGCCCGGGTCCGGCCCGTCTGGGCGGCCAGGACCACGGGGAGTTATCGGGATGTGATCGGCTTCGAACTGGACATGTAGAGATCTTTGAAAATCGTGATCCCTCCGCGCGCTGGATATTTTTCGACCCTGCGTCTCCTCGCTTTGCTGCGGGAGCAGGGTGCCCCGAAAAACTCCAATGCGCGCTTCCGGGATCCGATTCCCAAGTTGCGCAAAGGAGGGTTTTATATGACCGTCTGCAGAGAAGATACGAAGGATTGTTTTGTGCTGGAGGGCAAGATGGCCCTCCCCA
>JAPLJW010000352.1 GCA_026388365.1 Deltaproteobacteria bacterium
CTGCTATGACAACGAGGGCTACATGAACACGGGCACGCAGCGCTCCAGCGCCACCCCGATGGGGGCGCTGACCACGACGACCCCGTTCCTCACCAAGCAGCAAAACAAGAAGGACATGATGAAGATCATGGAGGGGCACGACATCCCCTACCTGGCCACCTGTTCCCCCGCCTTCCCCATCGACCTCTACGACAAATTCGTGAAGGCCAAGCGGATCAAGGGAACCCGCTATGTCCAGATCGCAACCCCCTGTCCCCCCGGATGGGTCTTTCCTCCCAAGGACACGGTCAAGATCGGCCGCCTCGCCATAGAGACGGGAATCACCGTCCTCTACGAGATCGAAAACGGCAAGTTCCGCTTCACCGGCCGGAGCAAGACCCTGGCCGAGAAAGGGACCCGCGCTCCGGTGGTCAACTTCGTGGAGAAACAGGGGCGTTACAAGAAGATGAGCATGGAGCAGTTGGGGCAGTTACAAGAAGATGAGCATGGAGCAGTTGGGGCAGTTTCAGCGGTGGGTTGACGGCAAGTGGAATGAATACCTGAGACGGGCGGATGCATGAAGAAATCTGGAAGGCATGGGCCTCTGCCAAACCGCTGTTTTCGGCGCTTTGTAAAACCCGTACCTCTCGTAGCTCAGTATTAATCTTGACTCATCCAATTTTCGTTCAAACACTCCCGGTGTGATCACTACTGGCCACATTAAAACTGAAAGGGATGCCCCACCTGTGAATATCTCCGTCTCAAAATCCTCCCTTGCATACTGCCGGAGATATAAACCGTGTCACTTTACCCACTCACTTGGGAGATGAGCCAATTAAAAAACTGATGAGGAAGGCCGTCGTGCGGCTAATTTTGGCCATAGATACATACGTGCGCGTCGTAAGACCGCCTTGAAAATGTCCTTTTCCTGCATCCAAAAGACGGTTAATGCCTTTGCGATGACGCTCGCTGACCAGGGTTTGATCATGATGCCGCCAGAATCACGCTTTGGCCAAGACATCAAGTATGTTTCCGGCGCTTTTCTCAGAAATAGACCGCGGCATACAGCAGCCCGCCGTTCCAGTTGGTGTCGAGATACAGCGTATTCGCATCCCCTTCCGACTTTATGTTCAGGGCGAACCGATTGTATGCGGCGCCCATGGCAACGTTACGCAACAACCGATATTCCAGCCCGACCAGGAAATCCTGCAACGCCCCCTTGATCTTGTCATCATAATTGATGAAGAAAAACTGGTAGTTGAAATAGGTGGAGAAACGGGGCGTAAACTTGTACTCCGCGAACGTG
Source organism: Deltaproteobacteria bacterium (assembly GCA_026388365.1). Next base: position 1,286 of record JAPLJW010000352.1, read on the forward strand.
CCCAGCACGGGCAGGGGCGCCGTCACTGATTCGCTCTGCGACCTATTGATGCCTGCCGCACTAATGCCGACGGATGTGCGCATCACATGGAAGCCGGCCAACACTCCGAGCTCCACCTTTTCATCATGGAACAGGAAATACTGGTAGTTCAGCTTGTAGACTTCCAATTTAATCTCGCTGTCCACCCTTGCGTTGATCGGGAAGGTCTGGTCTCCCCAATTGATATCCCTGTCCAGCGCCCTCGATCCGTTGAGCTTGAGCGCGTACCAGGAGAAGCCGACACCGTGCTTTTCATTAACCCGGAAAAGCCCGTCCACCCTTGCCGCGTTGGCAGAGGTCTCGCCGCCCAGGTTATCGGCGAAATCAATGTATACGCCAGCGGGCACTCTGTTCGAGTCGAGGCGCGCGGTGGTTTCGGCGTTCCCGATCGCATACCCGCCCAGCCGGAGCTTCCCGGCGTTTCATCAGGATTTGTCCCAACGATCAGGACATGAATCCATGAACACTCCGAAATTTGCATCCCGGGGAAAGAATTCACCGGCGGTCAAATCCAACCCTGGGTCCAGCGGGAAGGCGTGAGCGTGCTTGAGCCAGCCCGGCTCGTAAGAAAAACGCACGCTTCCCCGGTCCCCATGGGACAACGTGCCTATCTGCTGAAGTGGGCCGTATGCAGGGTTATCAAGCCAGACCCAGATCTGTTCTCCACTTGATTTAGCCATTACTCTCTTCCGTCGGCGTTTTTTTGCGCAGGGCTCTTTTCCGTTGTGGGAGTGATTCGTCCTGTAGACGCCGTCCCAAAACATCTTCTTTGGCGATCAGCGATAAATCCTCAACCATACCCAGTACCCGCAGCACCTGGACGTAGATCCCGAAGGCAACCGAGGGATTGCCATTCTCGACCTTGTTAAGTGTCGGCCGCGAAATGTCGGCTCTGGCACAGACCGTTTCCATAGAAAAGCGTCGGCGCAGCCGCGCATCTCTGAGCCGCTGCCCGATGGCCTCCATTTCTTTCGCCGAAGCGGGGTAGATGTTAAATGTTTTTTTAGCCATAATGGTAATTATTGTTTACATAAAGCTGTGTTTTAGTCAATTGTAATTATCGTTTTTGAGCCGCAGGCCAGTGCAAGGCATGCTTTGCCGCCTGGCACGTCCATCGATAATATTCCTTGAAAATCATTACTTGACATTGTGATTTTCAAGGAAGTCCAACGCCGGCTCGACCTGTTCGCATTGCTCAGAGTTCAGAAGCCGCTCCATGCGCACTGCCATTCAAGACCTGGGTCTTGAGCACTTGTGGGTGATATACCCCGGCCATCAGGAGTACCCTCTCGACGACAAGATCTCCGGCATTCCGCTTGATTCTCTCCCCCGTATTGCGAAGAGTCTCCATTAACCCTTTCTGCTTCCCGTCGTTGAACCAATACCCCGCAATTTTCGTTTGTCCCCTTCACGATAGCACTTCTCCGTTCCACAGCAGTTTCAGGAAATCATGCCACGGCAGAATCCTGATATCCTCATGCACCCTTGGAGCGCGTTCGTTGCAGATGACAAATGCTTTTGCGGGTCGGTATTCCTGGATAAACGCCTTGAGGGGACGCAAGTCAGCGTTATCGACCCGGCTCGTCCCTTTTACCTCGATGGCCACTTCCCCATGACCTAATATAAAATCAACTTCCAGTCCTGATTTCGTTCGCCAGAAATTCACGTCGTAGTTCAGCTCCCTGTATGCGCGATGGGCAAGCAGCTCCATCAGGATGAAATGTTCAAGCGCTCTCCCGAACTGCTCACCTTTCTCCTGGGGAATCTGGCGGTGGGTGATGGCCCCGGCAACACCGACATCGAACAGATAGAACTTGCCGGCCCTGATTATCACATTGCGGTCTTTCTGCCTCTTGTAAGGCTCGAGCATCGTGCCAAGCAGGGTATCGACAAGGATCTGGTAATATTCCTTGACGGTCTTCGCGTCTATGCCGCAGTCCCTTGCGATGTTCGCATAGTTCGTCAGCTCTCCGTGTGAATATCCCATGGCATCGAAAAACCGAGAGAAGGCAGGGATATTCCGGGTCAAGCCCTCATCGAACACCTCCTCCTTGAGATAATCCCGAACATACGCCTGCAGCGACTTATTATATTCCTCCTGCATGAAGTGCATGGGTATCATTCCCCGGTTGAGCGCGCTGAGCAGATCAAGGTCAGCCACTTCTGCCGAGACAAGCGGGTGCATCTCGTAGCGCCAGGCGCGGCCGCCAAGCAGATTCGCCTTCCCCCGTTTCAGTTTCCTTGCGCTGGAGCCGCACAGGATAAACCGCAGGCCCCTGTTTTCGATAAGCCAGTGGATTTCATCAAGCAGTTGCGGCACCTTCTGCACCTCATCAATGATGACCGGCTCCCTCAACTGCTCCGGGGCTGCCGCAAGGAGCTGCTCCCGAAGCAAGAAGGGACGCTTGACGAGTTCAAGGAAAAGGTCGGTCTTAAGCAAATCATAGCTCAGACTGTCCGGGAAAGCCGCCCTGAGAAACGTGGTCTTGCCTGTCTTCCTTGGGCCCCATAAGAAGGCGGACTGCCCCTCCGGCAGCTTGATCTTCAGCAATCTGGATATCGTTTGTATCATGGATAGCGCTCCTTTTTGGTTAAACTAATATGGAGTATTATCCATTTGGGTAAATATGTCAACATTCCTGAAAATACCATCCCGCTTCACGCAACTCTTCCTCGGCCCCCCATAGATCCCGTGACACTTCTTGAACTGTAGCCACTTTTTCTTCATTTTCACCCGATACTCATTCCTCGACACTTTCCCCCTTCCGGGTTGCTAAGATATATCGAACACCACCTGGTCATATCGCCAGAGCCGCTCAAAGAAGGTGCACGCCAGTTCGAGCCGCAATGCCACCGTCGAGGGAGGGAGCGCGAGCTCCACGATCTCGCCGATCCTGCGGTAGCCGTCAATCGCATCAAACAAAAGCTTTTCTTTAGTATTTACGGCATATAAAGATCCCGGTAGGTGTGCGTCTGGTTGATCAGAACGGCCGCGGCCCCGGAGGGCAGCCGCTCCGCAACACAGATCGTATCCGACATTTTAATGGGCACATAGCCGGGCCATGCGTCGCCACCGAAATTGACCTGCTGCCGGGCGACAGGGCTATCATCCCGGTAAGCAACCACGCTATGGCGCACCATCGTACCCCGAAAAAGTTCGACGGCAGCGTATTGCTCCGCCGGGGAAAGCTCTGCCATCCGGGAGGCGTGCGGGATTTGTGCCATGACGCCACAGTGAGGGCTGTAAGGCGCCTGCTTTATCCACCGGCCGAATGTCATTCCTCCCCTTTTACTTGTGCGGATGAAAAGCGGATATACTTCCATGAACACGACCGTAGCACTGAAAGTCAGAGGACTTCATTGGCTATGGCATCCCTTGCTCCGCCTTGGTCGCAGGGGTTTCCGCGATGGCCCGCATCATTCTTTTCATCCCTTACCCACATGATATTTTCGTTGCACCTATAACTATCATCTGTTTTATCAATGAATTTGCAAACTAATGGGCGGTCGTTGGATTGCGCGACAGGACCTCCGCGATGAGGTCGGCATAGCGCGCTGCGGCGCCCCGGTTCGCCGCCACGGCCCGGCGCCCGGCTTCGCCCTTTCTGAGCAGCAGATCCGGATCATCGAGGAGCTCCCGGATGCCGCTGAAGAGTTCCTCTCCGTTCCGGACGGTGATCCCGGCGCCCGCCTCTTCGAGAAGGACCCGTTCATCGTGGAAATCGTCCATAAAAGGCCCGTGGAAAACGACCTTTCCCCAGGCAGCGGCCTCGAGGAGGTTCTGGCCGCCCTTCGACACGAGGCTCCCCCCGCAGAAGACGACGGTGGCGAGGCTGTACACCTTGAAGAGCTCGCCGATCACATCGACCAGGACAACCCGCTCTCCGCGGCGACTCCGGCCCGCCCGGATCTCCGACATTCGGATGACGTCGGCAAAACCGGCCCGGCGGATGATCTCCGCGACGGCCTCCCCCCGCTCGATGTGGCGAGGAACCAGGATCAGCTTGAAGTCCGGCCGGTGTTCGAGCAGCCGCCGGTAAACATCCAGAATGACTGTTTCTTCTCCTTCGTGCGTGCTCCCCGCGACGAGAGCCCCCTCCCCCGGCGTCATATCCAGAACGCCGGCGATCTCCCGTTCCAGCGCCGGGGAGACCCGGGCCGCGAGGCCGTCGTACTTCGCGTTTCCGAGAACATGGATTTTTGAGGACGGCATTCCGAGGACCGCAAGCCTCTCCGCATCGATCTGCGAGATCACCCCGGCGGCGTCGAGCGCCGAGAGGATTTCCTTCCAGAAGAAACGTGTCGCCCGGTAATGGCGGAAGGAACGGGGCGAAATTCGGCCATTGGCCATCATGATCCGCGCCCCCCGCGCCCGGCAGAGCCGGATGAAATTGGGCCAGAGCTCCGTTTCCACGGGGATGAAGAGGTCGGGCCGGACCCGATCGAGAACCTTCCGGACGACGCAGGGGATATCGAGGGGATAGTAGATGCGAACCGTCGCGGCGGTCACCAGTTTCCGGGCCATCTCCCGGCCCGTCTCCGTGCTTGTGGAAAGGACGATGCACGCCCCCGGAAAACGGGAGCGGAGGGCCGCCACGATCGGCGCGACCGCCGTCACCTCGCCGACGGAGACGGCATGAACCCAGATCCGGGGCGTTCCCGGCCCGCGGAGCCTGGAGACGATCTCCGGGGAGAGGCGGCCGAATTTTGGCCCCAGGCTGCGCCGGTACTTGCCCGTCAGGAGCATCCGCGCCCCATAGAAGGGAACGGCAAAGACGGCCGCCGCAAAAAGGAGCACGTTATAGAGCCCGGTCCAAAACAAGCCATCACCTCTTGGGACGACTTTGCAACAGGTCGCTTTTCCCCTGTTTTGTCATGCCGCGCTTAACACAGCATCCAGTGTTTTCAAGTATTCCCGGACGCCGGCGGTTTCCGATATGACGGTTAGGGGGACTTTTTACGAGGGCATCTCTTTTGACAACGCCGAAAAACCCCAGCGTTGTGCTGAAGCTTCCTCCTATGCGATCGCTTTCACCGGAACATCGTCCATATTTCGCGCCATCCATACCACGGCCGCCGCGGAGCCGCAAGCGAAAGGCCGATCCCGCTCGATTCCAAAGAAGGCTGTCGGCTTCTGAATCCTGCGGAACATGAGTTCAGAATTTGACGAATTCCACCCGCCGGTTGTTGGCCCGACCTTCTAAGGTTTTGTTGCTGTCGATGGGTTTACTATCACCAAAACCCATGGTTTTCAGCCTGGATGGATCGATCCCTTTCCGCTCCAGCCAGCTCTTGACCGCCTCTGCCCTGCGTTCGGAAAGGGGCTGGTTGATCTCCCTGTTCCCCTGGCTGTCGGTGTGTCCCTCGATGGAGAACTTCAGACCCGCATCTTCATTCAGCAACCCCAGGATCATCTTCAGGGTCGGCAGGGATTCGGGCTTGATGACGTCCTTGCCGGTATCGAACAGGATGCCGTGGGTTACGATCCTGCCATCGGTATCCAGTGCCGACTTCACATCTTTTCCTCCTTCGGCCAGTCGGAAGTTGGTGAAGAGAAGTTTTTCCGTGCGGAAATTATTGTGGGTGAGCATCTGCAGGCCAATTTGCTTGATAGGCCGCTTGATGGCGTCTGGATCGTTAATGACCCGCTGGTTGTCGACGTACGCCTTGACAAAGGTGCCGTTGACGCTGATGGCGACACGGTGTACCTTGCCATCGTTCAGTTCCACATTCGTTTTGGTGTTGGCCGAGCTGTTCTCCCTCCCCGATATCATGACGGAATTTGGAGCATTCCACTTGAAAATATCGACCCTCTTGTCGGCCGGCACCAGCAGGACCCTGTATACCAGGTAGTAATTGGACCCTTTTGATATCGCATCCAGCACCGCGTCAAACTCGATCGTAAACTTTTCGGGAAAGTCACCCTTCTGGTCCAGCCGGAGGTACTGGATTGCCGGAGGCTGGCCCTTCGCTCCCGGTACCGACCGGAGGAAGCGCCTCCCTTGATACTCAACCACATCAACGGTATTGCTGCCGCCCTGTTTTGGCCCCTCCAGGGTCCATTTACGCGGGAACTCGCCCACGTCGGTATCGCTGAAGTCATCGAAGAAGATGGTCTTGTCGCCGGGAACAAAATCAAACTTGGTTAAGACTTGCTCGGCCTCTTCGATGGTCATGGCGCTGCCGGATCCGGTCTGCACCGCATCTTGCTGGCCGGATTTCGATGAGGATGTCTTTTCCTCTCCAGTGGTGGCCGGTTTCTGCGATGAACGGCTTTCTCCCTCTGATGAAGGCTTGCCCTTCACGGCACCCTTTGCCGAATCATAGGCGCTGTTGCCGGCATCGTCCACTGCCCGGTTGCCAAGCCGCTTGGCGGCATTTTCCAGCGTGTTCTCCAGCCACCCCGCCGCCTGGCATAAGGTGGCACTGGCGAATAGTATTATCATTACCATGCATAACTTCGACTTCATAACTCCTCCTTCATTGTGGAATGTCTCTGCAGTCAGTTAATATAAAATGATAAATAACATATGGGTAATTTTAGTAAGTCAGGCAAATGGTATTGCCGTCGCTCATTGTCACTTCGTCATTTGTTGAGGGACACCGGAATGAGAAGACACATCGTGAACGCAAAACATCGCTTCAGGAATCTCATCCTTTCCCATTGAGATTGATTGTTATTTGCGGGCGGTGGCGTATCACGAACAATGTGGGGTGTCAATGGAATATTGGCGAACGAAATAAACAAAAAAGGCAGGGCCTGTCCGGCCCTGCCTTCCAATCTTCCCACTTGTGGCCGACTACCTTTGATCGCCATACCACTTCCACTGGCCTTGTTCTTTGATGATCTACCTGAAGCCCATGGGCTCCTTCAGAGCTGTGTCGGCGTGGTCTCTTGTCTTTGATGCACAAAATCCATCCACATATGCTTTATCTCCCCGGGCTTCAAAAACCGTCACGGTTGCCTCGGATGAAATGAGGCCTCGCTGGATGGGGGAGTCAGGGCTATTTTGAAACCATATTTCATAAAGTGCCTTCTTCCGCCTTTGGTTAAGAAACCGATCCGAGAAATTGGCCATGATTCTTTCCACATTGCCGCTCACTAAGTCGCTGGAGTACTTGTCAAGAAAGGCCTTGACATCGGAGGGCATTTTCACCGGCTCTTCCCTGCCCGGCTGAAATGTCAGGGAATAAGCGTAGGCCTTCACGTCCTCCCCAATTTTCCCCTTATCGGACGCTTGGATGATCTGGATCCATACAGTGTCTTTCCTCGTGGTAAGCACCAGCATATTCACTTTCACCGCATTGCTGACCCATTCAATCTCTGCTTCCTGCGCTGGAGCGCCATCTTTCAACTGCGAAGGTTTGTCATATACTATTTTGATGTCACTCCCCGGTAGTCTGAGGGTCGGTACAAGTATGTCGCTCCATTTGTCAATGGGGAGAGGAGTTGGAAAGATCGGAACCGAAAAGTAAGGTACACGTATATTTTGAGCGAAAGGTTTTGAATCGGGAGCGGCGACGCGAAAAAACTCTCCCCCCATTCCCGCGTACCGGCTCGGAGGCTGTTCCACCCAATCCTTGGGGTAGGAAACGGTGAAGGCAGGCCAACCGTGCACGTAAGTGCCAGGAGTTGGTGCAAGGAAAGTTGGCTTTACCTGATTCGCAGGACTCTGAGCTTGAGTGAAAGCAGAAAAACTCCCTGCTAATAACATGATAGCCGTAATCAACAATACGATAGTTAGCTTTTTCATAGGTCCTCCTTCAATATATTGGGTTAATGTAACGGAATGCTTCTTTAGAGTCCTTTTCGATGGACGATATTTTAAATATATGATATGTCGCAACACGGTATGTACCGTGATGTTTTTTGAAATGATTTCCGGCCCTGACAAAATCTCCTGTTGTTTCAATAAGATTTTGGGGACCAAAGAAAATGCTGAAAAACACCAAAGCTCGTCCGATAACAATTGACCTGAATCAGTTTAAGCTCCATTTTGCCCTCAAGAATAGAATTGAACTGACCCTTCATTTCAATTCACCTTCCCGAAGATTCTATCTCTCAGTGATTACCCTTGTCGTTAACGAGATGAAAAGACAAGGGAAAATTACATCCATCCCCCTGGAAGGGCATCACGATCTTCTTGCTTTGTTGAATGAGACCATTGGAGGTTCTGCCGGATCGTCAGAGGAAGAGAATTTACTGCCAAGGATCTACAAGAAATGGCAACATGCCCTACCCAACCTGGAAGAGGCGCCGCTTTTCGTGGTCTTGGGAAGGAAAAAGGGATATGAGGAAGGGATTGGGAAAACCTATCCCTCTACCGAGGCTGAAAAAGATAACTGGGCAAATCTTTTTGAGTACAAAGGGAGCCATGAGAATGTCAGGCTCAAGTTCGCCATAGATAAAATAGGAGCAACTTTAAATGATATTGCCATCCTCTACGAGGACTCCCTTAACGGAGAGGCGTGGGAAAAGTTCATCTCAGGTCTCAAAGAGAAAAAGGCAGAACCTGACAAAGATGTTTCAGAAGAGCCTGAGGTTCTAGCTCCTCCGTTGTAAAGAAGGAAGGCATTATTGCCGCTCAGGTACCGGTGGCTGGCGCTGATTTGAGCGATGATCGTGGTTGCGGGAGCCGCTGCCGCAGCGATCTGGGGGCTTTACATTCACGATACTCCTCAACCCGGGAGGACTCCCCCTGAGAAGACTCCCAAAGAGGAGGTTGCCCCCCTTCAGCATGAGAAGCTTTTAGGGGTCGTGCCTCCTTCAACAGAGGCCCCTGACAGGCAAAAAATAATTGTAGAAGTTGCTCCTAAAAAAAAGGTAGAACCCCCTTCAGCCGAAAAAGTATCAAAACCTGTGGCTCCTCCACCCCCTAAAGAGGGGGTTGCCTCCAAAGAGAAAATGTCTTTTCCCCTCCCCGATAAGCCCTCCATTGCCGTGATTCCCTTTGTGAATATGAGTGAGGATCCGAAGCAGGAATATTTCAGCGATGGGATGACTGATGACTTAATAACCGAATTATCTAAGATTTCCGGTCTTATGGTGATCGCCCGCAATTCATCTTTCACTTACAAGGGGAAGCCTGTAAAGGTAAAACAGGTGGCTGAAGAGCTTGGAGTGCGATACGTCCTTGAGGGGAGTGTGCGCAAGGCCGATAACGAAATCCGCATCAATGCCCAGCTTATTGATGCTATGAAGGGCGTTCACCTGTGGGCGGAACGGTATGACGGCACGATGAGCAAGGTCTTTGCTTTGCAGGATCAGATCACCGAAAAGATTGTCTCTGCCTTGAAAGTGAAGCTGACCGGAGGTGAAAAAGAACAAGTAGGTGAGAGGGGAACTGATAATATAGAAGCCTATAATTCCCTCTTGGAAGGAACGCGTGAATTTTACCGATATACGCCCGATGGTACTGCGAAGGCAGCCGCCCTTTTCAAGAAAGCCATCGAGCTGGACCCAGACTATGGGCGGGCATATGCATGGCTAGCCCAGGTTTACTATCAAACCACTCTATTCACGGCATTGCTCCCGGCACTCAATATGTCCTGGATAGAGGGCCGCTTGCGGCTGCGTGAATCTATACAGATGGCCATGAAAAAACCGACCCCCACTGCTTACAACATGTCAGGTTTATTGTATCTCTCTCGGCGTCAGCATAAGGAGGCGACCTCCGAAGAAGAACGGGGCTTGGCTCTTGATCCCAACAATGGGGAATGCCTTTTTAACATTGGTCGGATCTTGTACATGAGCGGCAGGCCGAAGGAGGGAATTGAATATATCAATAAGCGTTGGCGGCTGGATCCCCGAAGCCGTCTTTTACATTTGGTAGCCCTCGGCTGGGCCCACTTTTGCATGGGGGAAACTGCCGAAGCCGCAACTTTTTTCGAACAAGCGGCGAAACTCCACCCGGAAGCTGTACCCACAATGGCACTTGCTGCATTTTACGCCGCTCTTGGTCGTGATCAGGATGCTCGATCTATGCTCGAGATGCGCAGAAAAAAGCAAGGAGTCATGATGCCCGATGTGGGGGTTGTCATGTTTGGTATGCCCTTCAGGGACCGCACACTTGTCGATCGGTATGCGGAGGGTCTCCTCAAGGCAGGGTTGGCGCCAGCAAGGGTATCGGGCGGGTATTTCCCTGCCTCCAAGGAAAACCAGCTGACCGGAGAAGAGATCAAGAGCCTGCTCTTGGGTTCGAGGATCACGGGAATCGATCAGGATGGTCGGCAATGGTGGGTCGATCGTGAAAAGAATGGAGAATTCACCTGGCGTGGGCCGGCTTTGAAGGATCCGTATACCCAGAAGATTATCTCTGCCCCCGCGGTGGCCGGGCCAAATTCTGACCGTGGCAAGAGTTGGATTGAAGGCGATACGATTTGCCATCAGTTCGAAAAGAGCTATTGGGGACTTGAATTTTGCGGGACTGTTTTCAGAAATCCCAAAGGCACAAACGAAAGCAAAGATGAATATTTCTTCTGCAACGATATAGGATTTACACCTTTTTCCTTGGTTCCATAAGTATATTGCCTACTGTTTTCATCATGGATTACCGCTTCGAAAGCGACGATCCCATGTTATTTCTTCCGATAAAACGTTCAGCCCAACCTTAACCTCTTCATGCCCATCAACGGGAGACATGATACAGATTATCAGCAGGTCAATGACATTCATGGTATTCTGCCGCCAGAATTCAGAATCCCAACAAAGCTGACCCCCGCTACATTTATGCCGCCCTTAATATGTCCGGACTTTTACGGCCGTCACATTCCTATTCGGCCCGGTGACCTTCCGCTGTGGACTTTTCCAGGATACCCTTGACGAAAGCGTTCAGTGTCATACCTTGGTCGGTAGCATTCACGACCAGACGTTTGTGGAGCTCGGGATCAAGGCGGAGATTGAACGTGCCCTTGAAGGGCTTTTCGGGTTCAATACCCTCTTCGACGCACATATTGAGGTAATCATCAATGGCATCCCGGAAATCCTTCACAAGGTCGTCAACAGTCTTTCCCTCATAGGCGATATGGGCCTTCTTCATCCCCATGACGCGACCGTAGAAAATCATATCATCCGGATCAAATTGAACATTTCCGGCGTATCCTTTATGCTGCAAAATATTTTTCATGGTGCAACTCCTATGTCTGTTAAAAAACCTCGTATCGCCTCTACTGTGCCTTTCGATATGACCTTTTCCGGGTGTGGCGCATGAACATGAAGACTGCAATCTCGG
>JAPLJW010000269.1 GCA_026388365.1 Deltaproteobacteria bacterium
GCCCGACGCGGCGTCCAGATACTCCCGGCCCCGGATATCTTTCAGGATCAGACCCCGGCCTTCCACCATGACCAGCGGCTCGCTCGTCTGAAAGACCTTATGCTGCGTCAGATGATGCCAGAGGTAATCCCGATCCTGCTTCAACAATGCTTCAACGCTCTCCTGCATCAGACCCGTATGGCTCATGATCCTAACCCTCCCTGGGGACACCTTGCCGCAAGGTGTCCCCTCGATGCCGCATCATGTCCCTGGAAAGATGACGGCCGGCGGCTTTCCTTAACAGCCTGTTAAAGCGTAAGCTCCGAGGCTTCGGTAATCTCATGCCGGAGCTTCAGAAACGCCATGTCCGTATGCTCCCGGGGCCGGGGCAGGTCGACCCTGTAGACGACGTGCATCCGGCCCGGCAGCTTGCCCTCCATCGTGACGATCCGGTCCGCCAGATAGATCGCCTCGTCGATGTTGTTGGTCACAAAAAGGATCGTCCGCTTCTCGGTCTCCCAGATGCGGGCGGTCTCCTTCTCCATGAAATACCGGGTCTGGGCGTCGAGCTGACCGAAGGGCTCATCCAGGAGCATGACCTGGGGATTGTTGGCATAGGCCCGGGCGATCCCCACCCGCTGCTTCATGCCGCCGCTGAGCTGGTGGGGATAGTGGTTCTCAAAACCGTCCAGCCCCACCAGATGGATGTAGTGGGCGGCGATTTCCCGCCGTTCTTTTTTGGGAACCCCCCGCAGTTTGGGGCCCATTTCCACATTGCCCAGGACGGTTTTCCAGGCAAAAAGCATGTAGCCCTGAAAGACCAGTCCCCGCTCCGGCCCCGGACCTTCTACCTCCCGGCCGTCAATCCGAACGTGTCCTTCCGTGGGGGTCTCCAGACCGGCGATGATGCGCAAGAGCGTGCTTTTGCCCGATTGGCCCGGTCCCAGGATCACGACAAATTCGTTCTCCTTCACATCGAGACTGATGTGATCCAGAACATGGACCCGCTGCTTTCCCTTCTGGATGAAAACCTTGGTGATATCTTCACAAACGATCTTGGCCTGACCGGGATGCCTTTCTTCTCTCAATCTTCTCTCCTGCCTATAAAATAATGAATCGCCCAAACGCTCCGGCACAAACCTGACGGGGATGTTCTATCGACCCTCGATCTCCCGCTTCCAGGGGCAGACAAACCGTTCCAAACCCGAGACGAGTTGACTCATGGTCCAGGCGACCAGCGCAATAACGACCATGCCGCCCACGATCATGGCCGGCCGGGAGAGGTTCATGCCCAGAATGATGATGAATCCCAGACCGGAACGGGCGCTGACCAGCTCTGCCGCGAGCACACAGCTCCAGGCGATGCTCAGCGCGATCTGCAGACCCGCAAAAATGGCTGGAAATGCCGCCGGAAAGCAGACCTGGATGATTTCGTGGCGGCGGTTGCCGCCCAGCATGCGGATCACGTCATAGAGCTCGGGCTCCACCAGACGCACGCCATTGTATGCATCGAGCAGACAGGGCACAAAGGTGCCGATGATAATGATAAAGACCTTCGAGGTCTCCCCGATGCCGAACCAGAGAATCGCGATGGAAATCCAGGCGAGGGGCGGCATCGGCTTGAGGAGATCGAAAAGCGGCTTCACGATGGCATTGACATAGCGGTTCAGCGCCATCATCAGGCCCAACGGCACCGCCACCAGAGAGGCGATGGTAAAACCGATGAGAATCCGCTGGGTACTGGCCCAGACATGACCCAGCAGGGATTTTCCGGCCAGAGGATCGAACATCATGCGCCACAACTGGAGGACCACCTCGTAGGGGCGGGGCAGGCCGCTGCTGAAGACCCGGGCCACGGCCACGCGGTCCCAGACCAGGAAAAAGGCCAGCATGGATACGCCGTAGAGGAACCAGCGGTTCATCAGGATCATTGACAGGGTAAGCTGTCTTCTTTCCTGAACCTGTTGCTTTATTTCATTGGCAATATCGACCACGTGACGCTACCTCCTGATCCCGGCCAGCAGTTTCTTCTCGAAATAATTGA
>JAPLJW010000103.1 GCA_026388365.1 Deltaproteobacteria bacterium
CCCAGCGATTATCCAGAGCGGGTCGGGCAAAACTGGACAGGTGCATAAGTGAGAAAATTGCTCTATAATGAACCCCAGGAGGATCAGAATATGAGCAAAAGACCAAGACGGAATCATGCACCGGCATTCAAGGCGAAGGTGGCGTTGGAGGCCCAGAAGGGTGACCAGACGATCGTTGAGCTTGCCGAGCGTTACCAGGTGCATCCGAATCAGATTACAGACTGGAAGAAGCAGCTTCTGAAGCATGCAGAGGAAATATAGAGTAAAGATCGGAAACCTGATCAAGGGCCAATCGTCAAAGATCTTCATGCCAAGATTGGGCAACTGTCGATGGAGAACGATTTTTTATCAAGCGCGCTCGGTCGCATCGGCGATTCGAGCGCAAAGAAATGATCGACAGGACGGATGAACTTCCAGTGAAACGGCAATGCGAGATTCTGGAGCTTTCCCGATCCGGCATTTACTATACCCCAGTTCCCATCAGTGCGAAGTATTTGGAGTTGATGGGTAAGATCGATGAGATTCATTTTGCCTATCCGTTCTATGGCAGCCGGAAGATTCGCAACGCTCTGTGGGCCAAGGGTTATGACATCGGACGTGACCGGGTACGTCGCCTGATGCGTCGGATGGGCATTGAAGCACGCTACGTAACTATGTGCTGGGATTCAAGTGGTAATCATCACCTCAATTCCAAATCGAAAACCTTTGACTCGTAGGTGTCGCCAATGACCAGCACATGTCTTTTGGGCTGAGCTTTACGGGTCGAACTCTGCTACAAAATCAAATCGGCATTTCTTTTTGACTACAATAAAAAAGAATCAAAGCTTCGCCTGGTGATTCGGGGCTGTAAGCTGTAGTGAAAATAGTCCAGAAAGGGATCAGCCGAGGATCCCGGGCAGGGATGTGGGATCTGTGAGGATGAGTTCGGCGCCGGCTTGCAGCAACTCCAGGCGCAGGTTTTCCGGTTCGGCCGAGGAAAAGATCAACCCCACGCCCCGGTAACCGGTCCGGGATGATCGGGCCGCCTGCATGTCGTCGGGCATATCGCCCAGATAATAGCATTCGCTGAACTTTTTGCCAATCAGGCGAGGAATTAGGTCGAGCATGTAGGGATCGGGCTTTTTAAGCGAGATCCGTTCACCGCGCTCAGAAAGGATTCGCTCTTCCTCCCGCGTGCAATCATCCAGCGTGATCACGAGTTGAAAATATTTCCGCAGATCAAAACGGTCCAGCGGAAAATACGCCTCTGCCCGCGGGCGGCCGGTGGCGATGGCCAGGATGTGATTCCGGGAGAGATCTGCAAGCAGGGCCGGGTCCATCAGCAAGCTCTCCTGGTGGATCAGACCCTCTCCCTGGTAGAAGCGGGGAACGGGAACACCTTGCCGCAAGATGTCCCCGTAAAGCGCAGTGAAGAGTGACGGTCCAAGGTAGATCTCCTGGAAGATCCTCTTGATCACGTTGCCGGTGATGACGTCTCCCTGAAAACAGGCCGCCACAAAGGGGTCGTTTCGCCGACCGCAGCGAATGAGGAGATCCATCAACGGACGGGAAGTGGTTTTCAGGAAGCCGGCCAGTTCCGACAGGTCGCAATCCCGGATCGTCTCTTCCCATCCGAGGTAACCATCCGGAGATGAAGGCCTGGCGGATGTTTTGACCTTCGCAAACAGCAGATGGAGGGTCAGGGCGGTGAGGTCCCAGTCGTTGTTCAGGCCGCCGGTCTGTTTGAGTTCCGCCAGGTCGGTCAGCGGGAAGAGCGGATCAGGCAATTTCCCGAAACCCTTTGCCCCCGTGAAGAAGAGCCTCGCCGTCTTGCGGGCTGTCTCCCGGTAGGAGCCGGAGACGTCGATCAGGACGCCGTCCATATCGAAAACGATCAGTTTTGGCAGTTTCATGGCCATGCAGGGACCTTTTGCAAACGGCGCTTCGACGCGGGGACACCTTGCTCCCGTGGGAGAATTTCCCACAGCTTTTTTATTCCATCGCGGGTTGCCTGTCAAACAGAATCGCGTGGAGCGTTTCCCGAAAATATACTTTTCATTTGCTAATTTAATGAACTGGATGTATTTATCCTGCGGTCAAATTTCAGGGTGATGCCGCCCGGATCGTTGCAATCATTTTCATGCACACGCCCTTTTCGGATTCCCGCTTTCGCGGGAATGACGAGAAGAGACTCTTGGCATGACAAAAAGAGACTTTTGCTACAACAAAAGGGGGCGATTTTAACAGACGGTCGGTTCGTTGCGTCGGCGAGCCCCAGATGCCGCGCTGACGCCCTGCGGCAGTCAGCCGCTGCCGGAGAAGAGATCTCTCCAGTTTGATGAAGGTGGGAGCTTTTTATTGAAACAAACAGACCTCAAGAACGGTCGGCGGAACCCGGAGAAATCCTCCCTGCGGATTTGTCTTCTCACCTACCGCGGAAACCCCACATGCGGGGGGCAGGGGGTGTACGTCAAATACCTGAGCCGGGCGCTCCGGGACCTCGGACACGAAGTCGATGTGCTGTCCGGGCCTCCCTATCCGGAGCTCGATGAAGGCATCGCCCTCCACAAAATCCCCGGCCTGGACCTCTACAATCCGGAACATCTCTTCAAGGTCGCTAACATCCGGGATCTCTCCTCGCTGCTCAACCAGTTCGAATTTCTCAGCATGTGTTCCGGGGGATTCCCGGAACCTCTCACCTTCGGGTTCCGCGCCCACCGCTATTTGCGCAGGGTCCGGAACGGATATGATATCATCCATGACAACCAGAGCCTCTCCTACGGCCTGCTCGGCATCGCTGAGGGCGGCTATCCGACGGTGGCCACCATCCACCACCCGATCACCGTGGACCGGGATACGGAGGTCGATGCGGCGGGAAGCTGGCTGCGCCGGATGAAGGTCAGGCGCTGGTATTCGTTTCTGACCATGCAGAAGCGGGTCTCCCGGCGGATATCGAAGATCATCACCGTCTCCGAATGTTCGAAGCGGGACATCGGCCGGGAGTTCCACCTGCCCGCCGAGAGTTTCAGTGTTGTTCCGAACGGGATCAACACGGATTATTTTTATCCGCTGGACGGCATGAAACGGGCGGATGACCTGATCCTGGTAACGAACAGCGCCGACACGCCGCTCAAGGGACTGCGCTATCTCTTGGAGGCGATCGCAGAGATCCGCCGGGAAAGGGCGGTCCGCGTCGTCGTCATCGGGAAACCGAAGGAGAACGGAGTGATCGAACGCCTGGTCGCGGAACTTTCACTGGGCGATGCGGTCCGTTTCACCGGTCGGATTGCGGATCGGGAGTTTGCCCGTTATTACGCGGAGGCGGCAATGGCCGTCATCCCCTCTCTCTATGAGGGGTTCGGCATGCCGGCCGGCGAGGCGATGGCCTGCGGCGTGCCGGTGATCAGCACATCGGGCGGCGCGCTTCCCGAGGTGGTGGGGGATGCCGGAATCCTGGTGCCGCCGGGGGACGCAGCGGCCCTGCGGGATGCCATTGCGGCCCTGCTGAACGATCCGGAAAGACGCATGAGACTCGGCGAGGCGGGGCTTGCGAGGGTTCGTAATTCGCTGACCTGGCGCCACGCCGCACAGAAAACCGTCGAGGTTTACCGGGAGGCGATCGATGCTCACGGTTGACTTTAGTCAGATCCCGCTGCGGGCGGGAATGCGGGTTCTTGATGCCGGATGCGGAAGCGGGAGACATCTCTGCGAGTCGTTCCGGACGCCGGGCGTCGATGTCGCCGGTGTGGATCTGAAACTGGATGATCTGGGCAAAACGAGGGGATTTCTCTCGCTGATGGCGAAGGAACAGAAAGGGCGCTGGCTCGTGGCGCAGGCCGATGTCACGAAACTGCCCTTTGCAGACGGCAGCTTTGACATTGTCATCTGTTCCGAAGTTCTGGAGCACATCGAGGACAATAGGACCGCCGTCGCAGAACTCGTCCGCGTTCTCAAGCCCGGCGGGGATCTGGTCGTCACGGTCCCGCGCTTTGGACCGGAGCGGATCTGCTGGGCTATTTCCCGGGCCTATCACCGCGAGCCCGGCGGCCACATCCGGATCTATCAAAAGCAAGAACTGATGGACCTTCTGGAAGCGGCAGGCGTTCGTTGCCGGCGGATCCACTACCGGCATGGTCTCCATGCCCCCTACTGGTGGCTCCGTTGTCTCGTGGGACACAAGAATGAAACCTTTTGGCTGGTCAAGGCATATCGGAAGTTTCTCGAATGGGACATCACCCGGCATCCCCCGCTGACGGCCTGGATGGATCGGATTTTGAACCCGCTGATCGGCAAGAGCATTATTTTCTATCTGAAAAAAGGATACCGCTGATGGAACTCCCCCTTTCGCAAGGCCTTGCCCAGTCACCCGTCGATGTGAACGTCATCGCGGATTTTATCGCCGCTGTACAAAAACCGAATGGAGAAATCCCCTGGTCCGTCGGCGGCAAGACCGATCCTTGGGATCACGTGGAAAGCGCGATGGGGCTCAGCGTCGCCGGACGTCTCCGGGAGGCGGAGAATGCCTATCGCTGGATGGAATCGACGCAACTGCCCGACGGGAGCTGGTGGTCGGCAACCCGGGATGGCGTTCCGGAGGACAAGACCCGCGACAGCAACGTCTCTTCCTACATCGCCGTCGGGGCTTACCATCATTTCCTCATCACAGGCGAGCTCCGTTTTCTCCGGCGGCTGTGGCCGACGCTGGAGGCGGGTATCGATTACGCCGTCGGACTTCAAGCGGATACCGGAGAAATCGCCTGGGCCAGGAGCAGCGAGGGCATTGTCGATCGGATGGCGCTTCTGACCGGCTCCAGCTCGGTCTATATGAGCCTCAAGTGCGCCCTCGCCATCGCCTCGCTTTTGGGGAAGAGACGTTCGGACTGGAAATCGGCCAAACAGAAGCTGGGCGAGGCGATCCGCTATCGTCCCAACCTGTTCAATATGATGAAGGCGCGCTATTCGATGGACTGGTACTACCCCGTGCTCTGCGGCGCCGTGACCGGCGCCGAGGCCCGCAAACGGATCGATCGCTCCTGGGAAAAGTTCGTCGTACCCGAATGGGGGGTGAAGTGCGTCTGCGATCAGCCCTGGGTCACGATTGCGGAGGCCTCCGAACTGATCCTGACGCTGGCGGCGGTTGGAGAATACGAGCGGGCGGCCATCGTCTTCAACTGGATCCGCGACAAGAAATACGATGACGGCGCTTATTGGATGGGGGTGACCTTCCCCGACGGTGTGATCTGGCCGGAGGAGAGGACCTCCTGGACGGCGGCGGCCGTTCTGCTGGCCCACGACGCCCTCCACGACATCACGCCGGCAGGCCGTCTATTCAGCCACAGCTTCTGGAACGGAAACGGAATTTCCCGGAAGTGCAAAAGGACCTCCTTTGATGCATCCGATCGTCGGAACCGATCCGCTTTCCATACGAGTCGAGGTTGATTTCCGTGCGGAGAGATCATCGCCCCCATATCCTCAAACGTCTCGACCTGAATTTTCAGAAATGGTACGCAAACTATTTTCTCCGCACGCAGTTTGAACATCTCGGCCGGGGGTGCACCTTCATGAAACCCTGGCATGTCGAGATATTCGGCGGACCCGTCACCCTGGGGGACTATGCCACCGTCATTGCCACACCCGATCGTAAGATCCGGTTGACCGTCTGGTCTGTTCTGGGGGGGGAGGGAAGAATCGAGATCGGGAGCTGTTGCCTCATCTGTCCCGGTGTCCGGATCAGCGCCGCCACGGAGATTGTGATCGGGGAGAGCTGCATGCTCGCCCAGGGGGTCTTTGTGACCGATTCGGACTGGCATGGTGTTTACGACCGGAGCCTTCCGATCGGCCAAACGGTTCCCGTTTATATCGGGAAAAATGTCTGGATCGGGGACAGCGCCATCGTCTGCAAGGGGGTCCGGATCGGCGAAAACAGCATCATCGGCGCCGGTTCCGTGGTGGTCCGGGATATCCCCGCCAATGCGGTGGCCGCGGGAAATCCGGCCATCGTCTTAAAATATCTCGATGCCGACAGGCCGGTAAAGACGCGGGCCGACTGGCTGGCCGACCCCGGGGCGCTCGCTGCCCAGTTCGAGGAGATCGATCGTCATTTCATGAAAAACAACACCTGGCTGGGGTGGCTCCGCTCGCTCATCCTTCCCAGAAAGGGGGATTGATGGGAATAGGGGGACACGATGCCGCATCGTGTCCCCCTATTCCCCAAGGTCCAGCGAGCGGAGGGATTGTGATTTCCAAATGACGCATAATGTCAGAACCCTGTTTCACAGGGGTTATAGAGTTAAAACGGAATCCCAGGTGAATAAAAGATGAAGGTCGCCATTGTCGCACCGCCCTATCCGCTGGAAGAGGCGCCCGCGCCGCCGCTCGGCGTGACCTATGTAGCCGCTGCTTTCGAGTCGGCCGGCGCGGAAGTACGGATTTATGATTATATCGTCAGCCGCTACACACCGGAAAAAATCCGGATGCAGATCGACGCCTTCCGGCCTGATGTCCTTGGAGCGACCTCCGTAACACTGAATTTCCCGGGAGCCGCGGAGATCGTTTGCGAGGCCAAACGGCATCGGCCCTCGCTCATCACCTTGATGGGGGGACCCCACGTCTCCTTTGCCGCCGAACAGACGCTGAAAGAGTATCCGGGGATTGATCTGATCGTGGCTGGGGAAGGGGAGGGGACGATCGCCGAACTGATGGCCGAGGGGTTCCGTCCCGAAAAATGGGAAAAGATCCCGGGACTGAAATTCCGCCGTAACGGCAGCATCATCGATACCGGCCCCCGTCCTTTCATCGAAGACCTCGATACACTGCCGCTCCCCGCGCGCCATCTTCTCCCCTTGTCGCGCTATCAGGCACTCGGTTATTCGATCAGCATCGTCACCTCCCGCGGCTGCCCCTATTCCTGCATCTTCTGCCAGGGACGCCGCATGGTCGGGAACAGGGTCCGGCTGAGAAAGGCTGCCCTGGTCGTGGACGAGATCGAGGAGATTCTCTCCTACGGCATCGATCGGATCAACGTGGCGGACGATCTGTTTGTCTCCAGCCGGGGGAAGGTGAAGGAGGTCTGCGACGAGATCCTTCGTCGCGGTCTCCGGTTTTACTGGAGCGCCTTTGCCCGGGTGAATACCGTGGACCTGGAAACCTTGAAGCTGATGCGGGAGGCGGGCTGTGACAGCATCAGTTTCGGGGTGGAAACGGGAAATCCGGAGATGCTGAAGCTGATCCGCAAAGGGATTACGCTGGATCAGGTCCGGCATGCGGTATCCCTCTGCCGGGAGGCGGGAATCATCGCCCACACCTCCTTCATTGTCGGCCTGCCCGGCGAAACGTCGGAGACCCTCCGGGAAACAGGGAAGTTCGCAGCAAGTCTCGGTTCGCTGTATGGATATCATTTCCTGGCCCCCTTTCCCGGCACGACGGTCCGCGATGAGGTGGAGAAGTACGATCTGGAAATTATGACCGACGATTGGACCCGGTATGACGCGAACAGCGCCATTGTGCGGACCGCCGCCCTTGCTCCAGAGGAGATGAACCGTTTCGTGGCGGATTTCGAAGGCATGATCACAAAGGCCTGGGAAGAGATGGTTCAGGGATATCATGACAGAACCAACACGCCTGGGATTGACATGCAGGTCGAAGGTCATTTCCGGATGAAGCTGGTCTATCGCCTGCTTTCGGAAGATCTCATCGAAAAACTGGGCGCTTTTCCGGCGTCGGATTCCGTCCAAAGGGCGGACTTGCTCCAGGAGACGCTTTGCCGCCGGATCGAGGAAAAGGCCGGTGTCGAGGGGGGGCTCATCCGCCGGACGATCCGGGGATTCGTCGAAAAGGGTTACCTCCGCGCCGTGATCTCCGACGGGGAATGCCGCTGGCATTGGACGCACAACAACCGCATCGACCGTCTTTATGCGGAACCTGACTCAACCGCCGATCCCGGTCCATCGATCCCTTGACATCCGGTGAGAAGGCCTGCCGATAACCTGCGCAGCACGCCCAGCGTACGGGTCATGGGCAGCTCCTCGAAGAGACCGGAGTCGAGGGCCATGCGATAGATGCAGCGGGGCGCCTGGCCTCCCTTTTCCGGGTCGGAAAAGATATCATGGATGACGAGGTATCCTCCCGGGAGGAGATGGGAGACCCAGGCGTTGTAATCGGTGAAAGCCGCCTCGAAGGTATGGCCGCCGTCGATGAAAATCAGGCTGAGCGGCGTGTTCCAGAAGCGGGCAACGACCGCTGAACGGGAGATGATCGGAATGACCGTCTCATCGAGACCCAGTTCCCGGATTGTATTCCTGAACGCGGGGAAGGTGTTGACCCGCCCCGTCACCGGGTCCAGGAGCTCGGGATCGAAATATTCCTGACCCGGCTGCTGCTCTTCCGACCCCTCGTGATGGTCGATGGAAAACAGAACCCCGCCTTCTTCCCGGCATCCGAGTCCCAGATAGGCGGCGGAGCAACCGCAGTAGCTGCCGATCTCCAGGCAGGGACCTCGCCGGGCGGCGTCCCGGGCCAGTTCGTACAGACGGGCGGTTTCCTCACCGGCCATAAATCCCTTGAAATGCATCCGCTTGAGTTCATCGATATCCATCACTCTTGGCCTTCCTTCCTAACAGCCGTCGACCGGTTGCGCATCCCTCAATCCCCACCTTATGGGCGGAGACAGGGGGCGCAATCAAAAAAGACGGTTTCCTTACCGGGAAGCCAGCCTTGTGGGCGGCTTCTGAAACGCCCATCTGCTCCGTTTCCCTCATCCTTCTCCGTTCAACGTATTCCGGGGACATGTGGGGCCAACTTGCCGCAAGGTGTCCCCACATGTCCCCAACGCCTCACGGCTCAGGATTTCGGGGGCCTTGCATCCGGGCATCCCGTATCCGATACGGCACAAGCTTTTGAACAACCTGTAAAAGAGATTTTATCATCATGCCGCTGACCGGCCCGGAATATACAATTCTCGTGTCCGAAAGGCAAGCCCTGCGGTCCGGTTTGCCGGATAATCCGCATCGCCTTTTTCATAAAATTCCCCTTGACGTTATCAATATCTGGTAGTATGTAAATATGCAACCCCAATATGTTGCGTTTGTCGTCGGATCGGGAATTTCTTAAACCATCTCGGAGAATGGGAACATTCCATGCACGCAAAGATCAAGAAGAGAGACGGCCGTCTGCTGAAGTTCAACGCGGAAAAGATCACCAATGCCATCGCGAAGGCGGGAGCGGCAAGCGGCGAGTTCGAGCATTCGGTCGCCAAGACCCTGACCATCCGCGTTCTGAGTCTGGCCGAAAAGATCTTTGACCACCGGATTACGACGGTCGAGGAAATTCAGGACATCGTCGAGGAGGTTCTCCTCTCTTCGCCGTATCGCAAGACGGCGAAGGCCTACATCATCTATCGCGAGCAGCATGCCCGTCTCCGGGAAATCACCAACAAGATGGAGGTGGATCTGGTCGATCAGTATCTCAAAAAAATGGATTGGAAGATTCACGAAAACAGCAACATGGATTACTCTCTCCAGGGATTGAACAATTACATCTCCTCCGAGGTCAGCAAGGTCTACTGGCTCAATGAGATCTATTCGCCGGAGATCCGCAAAGCCCATTCGGAGGGAGATTTTCATATCCACGATCTCAGCCTGCTTTCGGTTTACTGCGTGGGGTGGGATCTCTACGATCTGCTCATGGAGGGATTCCGCGGGGTCTCCGGCAAGGTGGAGAGCAAGCCGGCCAAGCACCTCCGCAGCGCGCTGGGCCAGGTGGTCAATTTTTTCTATACCCTTCAGGGCGAAGCCGCCGGGGCACAGGCCTTTTCAAATTTCGATACGCTGCTCGCCCCCTTCATCCGCTACGACAAGCTGAGCTATCAGGAGATCCGGCAGGCGCTTCAGGAGTTCATCTTCAATATCAATGTTCCCACCCGGGTGGGTTTCCAGACGCCTTTTACCAACGTGACGCTTGATATGACCGTGCCGCGTGCCGACAAGAATGTCATTGTCGGCGGCAAACCGCAGCAGGAGATCTATGCTGATTTTCAGGAGGAGATGAACCTGTTCAACAAGGCATTTCTCGAGGTCATGGCGGACGGCGATGCCAAAGGGCGTGTTTTTACCTTCCCGATTCCCACTTACAGCATCACGAAGAATTTCAAATGGGATGATCCGAAATTTGATGGCCTCTGGGAAATGACGGCGAAATACGGCGTGCCCTATTTTTCAAATTTTATCAATTCGGATATGAATCCGGAGGATGCCAGAAGCATGTGCTGCCGGCTGCGGATCGACAACCGAGAGCTTCAGAAACGGGGAGGGGGACTTTTCGGTTCGAATCCCCTGACGGGCTCTATCGGGGTGATCACGATCAATATGCCCCGAATCGGTTATCTGGCGGATGCGGAAGAGGCCTTCATGGAGCGTCTTGAAAAATTAATGGTCACGGCCAAGGAGAGCCTTGAAGTCAAAAGAAAGGTGCTGGAGAAATTTACCGACGGAAACCTCTATCCCTATACGAAGCACTACCTCAGAAATGTCAAGGAGCGGTTCGGTGAATACTGGAAAAACCACTTTTCTACCATTGGCCTCGTCGGGATGAATGAGGCCTGCCTCAACCTCCTCGGTCAGAACATCACGACCCCGGAAGGGCAACGGTTTGCAAAAAAGACCCTGGATTTCATGCGCAACCACCTGGTTCAGTTTCAAAAGGAGACGGGAAACAACTACAATCTGGAATCGACACCGGCCGAGGGGACCTCTTATCGTCTTGCCAAGTCCGACAAGGAGAAATACCCCGACATCCTCTGCGCCAATGAGGAGAATTGCAGGGCGAGAAAGGCAGAGCCTTTCTATACGAACTCGACGCAACTGCCCGTGAACTTTACCGATGACGTTTTTGAGGCCCTCGATCTGCAGGATGAGATCCAGTCCAAATACACCGGCGGGACGGTTTTCCACACCTATGCGGGGGAGCGCATTTCCGACCCTCGGGCCGTGAAGACCCTGGTCAAGAAGATCTGCACAAATTATCATCTCCCCTACCTGACCTTTACCCCCACCTTCAGCATCTGCCCCTCGCACGGTTATTTGAACGGAGAGGTGGCGACCTGTCCGACCTGTAAAGAGGCCTGCGAGGTCTACTCCAGGGTGGTGGGATATCTCAGGCCTGTCAAGCAATGGAACAAGGGAAAGCAGGCGGAGTTTAGCCTCAGGAAAGAATACCGATTCTAAAGATGAAGATCGGGGGGCTGCAAAAAATCTCGCTGATCGATTATCCCGGCCGGATCAGCGCGATTGTCTTTACCCAGGGATGCAACTTCCGCTGCCCCTACTGTCACAACCCGGAACTGGTCGACCCCGCTCAATACGGTCCGATTCTGTCCGAGGAAGAGGTGATATCTTTTCTGGAACGGCGGCGGGGCAAACTGGACGCCGTCACGGTGACCGGCGGCGAACCTACGTTGCAGCCGGATCTCGAGCGATTTCTTCAAACGATCAAAGGAATGGGTTATCTCACCAAGATCGATACCAACGGATCGAATCCCGATCTTCTGGAGAGGCTGATCCGCGAAAGCTTGGTCGATTATCTCGCCATGGACGTCAAGGGACCCCTGCGGAAATATGAACGGATTGCCAATGTCAAGGTTAAAGCCGCAAAGATCCGAAGAAGCATCGACCTCATTACGGCTTCAGGGATTGAGCATGAATTCAGGACAACCGTTGTTCGTTCGCAGCTTGATAACGAAGACCTGATCGCGACCGCAAAATTGCTGAAAAAGGCGCAGTTGTATGTGCTGCAGACTTTTGTTCCGGCAAAGACCCTTTGCCGCGAATTTCTTGCCGAGACATCCTTTTCACCTGAAGAATTTTCTGCCGTTCAAGAATACCTGTCCGGAAAACATCTGCGAATTGTCTTACGTTGACGAAAAAAATGAATGGCATTATAATACCTCCACAGAAGGCCGCAATAGACCGGATTAAAAAACGGAAGGCAGGTGAAATATGGACGGAAGAAGGACTGAGAATATTCCCGATCCGGCCACAGGTGCGCATCTCAATCCGTCAAACAGCCACGGGGGAGAGGAGACTCGGAAATTCAGCGAAATTCAGATAAAACAGATTCAAAGGCTCATAAGGATCGGTACGGCGCTTTCGGCGGAGCGGAATATCGAGCGACTGTTCGAAATGATCGTCGAAGAGGCCCGGGAATTCACCGGAGCCGATGGTGGGACGCTCTACATCATGTCCGACGATGAAACCGCACTGCAATTTGCCGTCGTGCAGACTGAGACCCTCAATATCCGAAACATCCGAATGGGAGGAACCGGGGGGTATATTACGTGGAAACCGGTCCGGCTGCTGAATTCCGAAGGATTGCCGAACCACGAAAATGTATCCGCCCATGTCGCGTTTACCGGGGATAGCGTCAATATCCCCGATGTGTATGACGCGGAGGGTTTTGACTTCCAGGGAACCAGAAAATTCGACGCCGAGACGGGGTACCGCTCGAAATCGATGCTCGTGGTCCCCATGAAAAACCATGAAAATGATATCATCGGCGTTCTGCAGTTGCTGAATGCTCGAAACGAAGAACGCAGCGAGGTTATTTCCTTCTCCCCTGAATGTCAGGAAATGACGGAATCCCTGGCCTCACAGGCCGCCGTGGCCCTTTCCAACAACCGCCTCATTCACGATCTCGAAGCCCTCATGGAATCCTTCATCCGCGCCATTGCGACCGCCATCGATGAAAAGTCTCCCTATACCGGGGGTCATGTCCGGCGCGTGGCCGAATTGACGATGGATATTGCATGCAAGATCAATGATATGATGGAGGGGCCTTATGCGGATGTCCGTTTTTCAGTCGATCAGATGAAGGAACTGCATACCGCGGCCTGGCTTCATGATGTAGGGAAGGTGACGTCACCCGAGTATTTGCTTGACAAGGCAACAAAGTTGGAGACCATTTTTGACCGGATCGAGATCCTGCGGCTCCGTTTTGAATTGTGCGGATTGCAAGCCAAGCTGCGGAAGTCGAACAAGAAGGCGATCCCAGAATTGGCGCAGACGGAACAGAATGATGAGACGGAAAAAACACTGCGGGAGGAATTCCATTTTTTATCGGATGCCAACAACGGAAGTGAACCGATGTCGGATGAGATGATGGGTAAGGTCAGTGCAATCGCCGCGAGAACCTGGGAGTTGAATGGGGAAAGAGAGCCCCTTCTTTCACCCGATGAGGTGGAAACCCTGAACATCCGCCAGGGGACCCTGTCCGCGAGGGAAAGGGAGGTCATCCATAATCATGCCGCGATGACCTACAAGATACTCTCTCAATTGCCGTTCCCAAAGAAGCTGAGGCATGTGCCCGAATACGCGGCCTCACATCATGAAACACCCAACGGAAAAGGCTATCCCAGAGGCCTCGGCGCTGCCCAGCTTTCCCTTCAGTCTCGAATCCTGGCGTTGGCGGACATATTCGAGGCCCTGACGGCCCAGGACAGACCTTACAAAAAGGGGAAAACCCTTTCCGAGGCCATGCACACCCTGGAGATAATGGTGAAAGACGGATATATCGATCCGGACCTTTATACTCTTTTTCAGAAGGAAGGGATCCACCTCGACTACGCCCGCCGTGAATTGAGTCCCGAGAAGATCGATTCCGCCGGCTAAGGTTGACGGTTTCTTAAAATGACCGGATGCTGCCGGGGAAGATCAGTGCGGGAGTGAATCGATTTCCTTTTTGATTTCGATCCATTTCGGGTCGTCCATAGAAAAATCCTTCAGAGCGGCCTTCAGGTGAAAGAGGGCACTGTCCACTTTCCCCTTTTTCTTGAAATAACGACCGAAGTAGTAGTGTGAA